>NZ_JAOVUA010000005.1:0-124017 GCF_027737785.1 Campylobacter sp. JMF_06 NA1 | reverse complement strand
CCCTCCCCCTTACCAACCCCCACCCCTGTAAAACCTTAGAAGTGGCTAAATTTAGAAAAACTTCGTTTTTCTAAATTTAGCTGGTTTTATTTTTACTGAAATGCTTCGCATTTCTTGCAATGACAAATTATACAAAATTCAGGGTCAGTATTTGGCAAAATTTAAAATTCCACAAACGAGACGCCAAGGCCGATTTTATCGACACTTTTTTTATAATCCGCCAGGCTCTCAGCGTATCCGCTAAAATACCTAAAATATCCATAAAGCCCGCTGTTAAATAGCGGAAATATAAAATCAAGCTCGATTGCACCGCGATTTTGCGAGTTTAAACGCAGATTGTTGCGCCATTTAGCCATGACTTTGTGTCGCCCGAAGCTATACGAAGCGCGCAAATCCCCATAGCCCATATACTCGCTAATGTCCTTGTTGCGCTGATCTAGCCCGAAAGCATACCAAAGTCTCGGCGTGATTTCAAAGCCCCCAAACCTCCACGAACTTTGCGCGTAAAGATGATTTATCGAGCGCGAATCCGCCCCGTCCTTGCCGTTTGATTCGTGCAAAACGCCAAGTTTTAGCTCGTCGGCAAAGCCTGGCTCCAAACTCATAAAAAGCTCTGGCTTGTAGTTATTTTCCCTAAATGGCGCGCTATCGGCGGTGATTTGCCACCACGAATTTTGCGTGTAAGCAAAGGAAATTTTCTCGCCAAAGCCAAAATAATCATAGCTTATAGGCCGTTCGAAACTAAACGCAAAGTGCGCTTCATTGGGGCTACAACCCTGTTTTTTATGGTGATCGTGAGTAAAAACTGCGTAAATTGGCTCGTAATATTTAATGCCCAAAAATTCGCTAAAATTTTGTTTTTTGCTTGGTTTTGGCGTGGAATTCAAGTCTAAATTCGCTAAATTTTGCTTTAAATTTTGCTTTTTCGGATACTGCGCCGAAATTTCATTTGAATTTGACGCTAAATTTGACTTTGAAATTCCGCTTGAATTTTGCGCGCTAGTGTTTGCAAGGGCTAATTTTTTGTAATAAATCATAGCGTTTTTATAATCGCCCTTTGCCTCAAAATCCCTAGCTTTCGCCAAAATTTTGCCATCATCTGCGCACAAAACGCTAAATAGCGCCAAAAATAAAATTTTAGTTTTCAACTTTTTCTAAATCGCTTTCGTAATTGATATTTAAAAACTGCGCTTTGTCTTTAAATTTTAAAATTTCACTATCGCAAGAAGTAATAAATTCGCCGATTTTATGGTTGTTTTCGCGGTAAAATTTCAGCGCACGCTCCGCCAAATCCCCGCTAAAAAATCCGCATAAATTATGCGTTTTTTCGCCATCGCTTGCAAGCGAAATCTCAGCCCTGCTCTCCCAAAGCGCGTGGATTGCCTCTTCGCTCACAAATGGCGTATCAGCAGGCACGATGAAAACCCTTTTCCCGGCAAACCCCCTTAACGCCGAATACAGCGCACCCATAGGTGAAAAATCTTCGAAATCATCTTTTATCAAAGGAAGCGGGGGGCTAAATTTTTGCGATTTTGCGCAGACGAAAACCTGCGAAAAAATGCGAGAATACCTTTTAAAACAAAAATGCGTCATGCTAGGCTCGCCCAAAAATGGCTCTATCGCCTTATCTCTGCCAAAACGAGAGCTTTTGCCGCCGCACAAAATCACGCAAATTCTAGGCTCGCCCAAGCCTATCCTTCTTGCATATATTTTGCCTTGCCAAGCGCGTTATTTCCGATGAAATGATACAAGCTTGGGGCTTGAAGTTTGGCTAGTTTTGGGTATTTTTGCCTTAGTGTTTTCCAGATATCATAGACTCTCATGCCACTTTTATACAAACTCATAATCTCGTCGAAATGCTCATCATACAGGCTTGGTTTTTTAAGAAGCGAAATTTTGCGTCCCATATCGAGTTTGGCGTTGGCTTCTATAAACTCATGGATTTGCGCCTCTGTGATTTTGGTAAAATCCTCAGGGTATTTTTCCCTCATTACTCGCAAAATATCTTTATCTGAAATGCCCTTGAAATGGAGCTTTTTAAGCTCAAATTTATACGCTTGCAAAAGCTCGTTTTTGCTCTTTGCGATTGCGCGAATTTTGTTTTTTTCGTCCTTACAATTCGTAGCTATGAAGTGCGTTAGCCCCGAAGCGCTCACAGATTTTTTAAACTCCGCGTCCTTCTCGCCGATATGGGCTAAAATCGCTTTGACCGTGTATCCCCTTGAAACCAGCTCCTCGATATCTTTCGCGTATGGAGTATAGTCGAATTTCGCACGCGAAAACCCAGTTTGCGCGGTGATTTTTTTGTAAATTTTCGTATATTGCGACTTGTTAATATAATTTTTTTTCAGGGCTTTTCGAAGCTCTGCGCTAATCGCGCTAAAATCATCATACGACGCAATACTTGTAATCAAATCAGATTCATTTACGACACTGCCATCTACTACAACAATACTTACAACCTTCATACCGCCCTCCTTAAAATTTGTCCTAAAAGCCTTTTGCTTTTAAGCGAAAGATTATACTACTTTTATAGCAAATAAAGGGCAAAATTTTGGATTTTTTTAAATTTTAATAATTAAGAATTTATCTGTATAATTTCGCAAAATTTCAAATTTAAGGCAGGATTATGATAGAGGTTTGGAAGCTGACAAAACGCCATGTAGATGAGCCAGATACTGCGCCGAAATTTAGGGATATCACCATTTTTACGAGCCTTGGGCATGGGGTTGGCACGATTGATTTTAGCGAGAAGATTTGCGAATTTAGCGAAAATGAGTGGGAAGAGATACTAAGCGCGGGCGATGAATACGCGAAATTTAAGCTAGGAAATATCGCTACGATAAACGAAATCGAAATTTTCCCAGAACACGCCATAAAACTTTTGCAAAGCCTTAAAAATTCGGCTTTGGGTGAGTTTTTAAAGGATTTAGATGAGGGTTATTTAACGCTTAGGAAAGTTTTTAGATGAAAAAAGCGATTTTGTGCGTAGGAAACGAGCTTCGTGGCGATGATGGCGTTGGCATAGAAGTCGGCAAAATCGCCCTAGAAGAGCTAAAAGAGTGGAAAGTTTTTTTCGGAAACGATATGCCAGAAAACGAATTTTCCAAAATCAGAGCTTACGCGCCAGAAATCTTAGTCGCAGTCGATGCAATCGGCGTGATAATGGACGAAAATAGCCAATTTGAGTGCGAATTCGTGGATTTAAGCGATGATGTGAGTTATTTTTACAGCGCGCACAATATCCCAGCGTGCGTGTGGATCAAATACCTGCGCGAATTTATCCCAAAAATACTATTTTTAGGCATTAAGGTTGATTTGCTAAATTTGGGCGAATTTTCCTCCACGCTCTCGCAAACAGCCAAAACTGGCGCACTTCTTGCAATAGAAAAAATCAAAGAATTAGACAAAAATTTGCAGGATTAGGCAAGGGATTTGGAGGATTGTTCTACCAAATTCCACCCCAAATTTGGTAAAATTTCTGCGAAATTTTAAAATTTTCAAGGAAATTTTATGCAAAGACGAAGTTTTTTGAAAAATTCTGTAATTTTTGGCGCAGGCATGATTATGGGCGCAAATTCGCTTTTTGCAAACAAGGGGGCAAAAATGCAAAATTTAGTTCCAAATTTCACTTTAAATAACGGCAGGGAAATCCCTATTTTAGGCTATGGCACTTGGGATATTCGTGGCAAGGACGGGCTAAAAGCTATCGAAAATGCCTTAGAAGTCGGATACCGCCATATTGACTCGGCGCAGTATTATCGCAACGAAGAGATCGTGGGCGAAGCTGTGCGAAATAGTGGCATAAAACGAGATGAGATTTTCGTAACTTCAAAGCTAATGTGGGGCGCAAATGTGGGCAAAGATGGTGCAAAAAGGGCAGTTTATGAAAGCCTAGATGCGCTTAAATTTGATTATATTGATTTATATCTAATCCACGCTCCTTATGGCGATATTAAGGGCATTTGGGCTGGATTTTGCGAGCTAGTAGAAAAGGGGCTAATAAAATCAATAGGCGTTAGCAATTTTAGCGTGGATTTAGTGCGAGAGCTTTGCGATGAATTTGCTATAAAACCTGTGCTTAATCAAATCGAGCTTCACCCCTTCAAACAGCAAATTCGTGCGCAAAACGGACTTGATAAGCTTGGTGTCGCCACGCAAGCCTATTCGCCTTTTGGCACAGGTAGTTCTAAAATTTTAAAAAATGAAACGCTTCAAAAAATTGGCGAAAAATACGGCAAAACCGCGGCGCAGGTCATTTTGCGTTGGCAAATCCAAAGAAATATCATCACTATCCCAAAAACCGCGACAAAGTCCCGTATGATCGAAAATATAAGCATTTTTGATTTCAAACTTAGCGATGAAGATATGAAAGAGATTGCAAATTTAAACAGATAAATTTAAAAACCAAAATTTAAGGAGCAAAAAATGGCAATAATTAATGTCGATATTCAAAAATCCTACCACATTTTAAACCACGGTGCTACGACGATAGTCTCGGCTGAATTTGATGGCGTAAAAAATGCTATGGCGGTTACTTGGGCGTGTCCGCTTGATTACGACAAAGTCACGATAGTGCCGCACAATGGCTCATTTACACGCACTCTTATCGAAAAAAGCGGATATTTTGCGGTGCAAATCCCCGTTGCCACGCAAAAAGATTTGCTTTTAAATTTGGGCGATGAAAACAATTCTCGCTTCGACAACCCGCATAAAATGGACGGCGTGGAGCTGTTTTATAAAGATGACTTCAAAGTCCCGCTAGTCGCAGGTTGCGCTGCGTGGATTATTTGCAAGGTTATCTCAGAGCCTCACAACGAGCAGACCTACGACCTTTTTATCGGGCAGGTTGTGGCAGCTTATGGCGATGATAGAGTTTTTGACGGCAGCCACTGGCGTTTTGATGAAGTTGGCGATGAGCTAAAAACGCTTCATTATGTCGCAGGGAAAAAATTTTATCTTGACGGCAAAGGCGTGTAAATTTAGCAAATTTAAGGAGCAAATATGTCAAAAATTCTACTCATAAACGGCAGTCCGAACAAAAACGGAAGCACAAATTTAGCGTTAAGCGAAATCGCAAAAGAGCTTGAAAACAACGGCGTTCAAAGCGAAATTTTATATCTTGGCAAAAAAGCGATAAATGATTGCATTGCCTGTTTTTCCTGCATCAAAACTGGGCGTTGTGCCATAAAAGACGATCTGGTAAATGACATAATCCAAAGGCTTGACGAATTTGACGGCATAGTAGCTGGAAGTCCTGTGTATTATGCCGGACCCACAGCTAGAATTCAGGCGTTTTTGACAAGACTTTTTTTCGTGGGCGGAAATAAATTTAGCGGTAAAATCGGCGCAAGTGTCCTTATAGCTAGGCGTGGCGGGGCTAGTGCGAGTTTTGATAGGCTAAATAAATTTTTTACGATTGCAAATATGTTTTTGGCTGGTTCGCAGTATTGGAACGAAGCCCACGCCATGACGCCTGATGACCTTCCAAAGGACGAAGAGGGCTTACAGACCATGCGAACACTAGCCAAAAATATCGCTTGGTTTGTCAAAAATAAAGAATTTGCCAAAAACGCCGTTGCTATGCCTGAGTATGAAGAGCAAATTTTGACAAATTTCATTAGGTAAATGTGCAAAAATTTATCGTAGGCAAATTTTAAAATGAACAAAGCGAAATTTAAAGATAATTTTGACTTGCTTTTTGAGATAAAGCGTGAAGAATTCAAGCTTTTGCTTTACAGTGCGTTTTTTATTTTTTCGCTTTTTTGCTCGTATGCGCTACTCCGCCCGATTCGCGATGCGCTTGGGATTCATGGCGGAAGCGACGAGCTAAAATGGCTATTTTTAGGCACTTTTGTCGCTACGATTGTTTGTTCGTTTGTGGCTATGTGGCTAAGCGGAGCTATCAGGCGCAAACTCTACACCGACGCAATTTTTATATTTTTTGCTCTAAATTTGCTTGGCTTTTTCGTGGCTATGAGATTTATTGACGCCCAAAGCCCCGCATTTGCCACGCTTTGCAAGGTTTTTTACATTTGGGTTAGCGTTTTTAATCTCTTTGTCATAAGCTCGGCTTGGAGCGTCCTAGCAGATGTTTTTAGCAAAGAAACAAGCAAATCAATGTTTGGCATAATCAGCGCGGGAGCGAGTTTAGGCGGGATTGCAGGGGCTGGTTTGGTTAGCTTTTTGCGAGAAGTTTCGACACAAAATTTCATATTTTTATCGGCGTTTTTGCTGTTTTTTGCCTTGATTTTGAAAAACTTAATCATAAAAGAAGGATTAAATTTGCTCCAAAACGAGAGCGAAAAGGCAAATTTCACTCAAAAATTCAGCACTCCCCTACCTAGCAAAAACCCGCTTGATGGCTTTAAAATCATCGCTAAATCACCCTATTTACTATCTTTTGTGGGCTTTGTTTTATTACTAACAAGTGTTAGCACATTTTTATACATGGAACAAGCCAGAATCGTCCGAGCGGTTTTCGAAACCCGCGAAGCCAGAGCTGCAGCCTTTGCAAATATCGATCTCATCGTGCAAAGCGCTAGTTTTTTTATACAAATTTTCCTAACGGCAAAAATCGCTAAATTTTTTGGCATAAAGTGGCTTTTGGCTCTGCTTGGATTTGTGATTGCGCTCGGATTTATTATGCTAAATTTCACGCACCCAGCATTCTGGGGCATTGCGCTTGTGATGAGCCTGCGCAGAATCGGCGAATACGCCCTTGTGAAACCAGCTCGCGAAATGCTTTTTGTCCCGCTTGATAGCGAAAGCAAATACAAGGTCAAAAACTTCCTTGACACGGTCGTTTATCGCGGCGGAGACGCGCTCTCATCGCAAGTAGAGAGCATTGCGTTAGCTAAATTTGGCGTGAGTGGAGTTTTGATTTTAGGCGCAATAATTTCGTTTGTATGGGGAATTTTAGGTCTAAATTTAAGTAAAAAATATGAAAAATTAAAATAAAATTTGCAGAATTAGGCAATAAAAGGAGAAATTATGAAATACACAAATTTAGGGCAAACTGATATTAAAATTTCGCAAATTTGCCTTGGTTGTATGGGTTTTGGCAGACCAAATCCAAACTTTCTTACTTGGACTGAGGCAGATGAGAAAACCTGCGAAAAGGTCGTCGCAAGGGCGTTAGAGCTTGGTATAAATTATTTTGATACTGCAAATGTCTATACCAACGGCGATTCTGAGATTTATCTAGGCAAGGCGCTTCGAAATTTAGGCGTCAAAAGAGAAGATGTCGTCATCGAAACTAAGGTATTTTTCAACGAAGGCAAACTAAGCAAAACGGCAATCATGCGTGAAATAGAAGGCTCACTAAAACGCCTAAACACGGACTATGTCGATGTGTATATGATACACCGTTTCGACTACGACCACGAAATTTTTGAGACTATGAGTGCACTTCATGAGCTAGTTCAAGCCGGAAAAGTCCGTGCGCTAGGGGCTAGTGCGATGTATGGCTATCAGTTTTTTAACATGCAACTATGCGCCGAGCGTGAAAATTTAACCAAATTTAGCGTTATGCAAAACCATTATAGCCTGATTTATAGGGAAGATGAGCGGGATTTGATCCCCGTGTGTAGGCAGTTTGGCACAAGTATCGCGCCGTATAGCCCGCTAGCTGGCGGTCATCTAGCTCACACTTCGTGGGACGGGTATTCAAAGCGAGTAAATGAAGATAAAGTCTTACGCGTAAAATACGACGAATTTAAAGAAAGCGACCTTAAAATCATCGCTAGGATTGATGAAATAGCGAAAAATCGTGGCGTAAATATGGCGCAAATCGCTTTGTCTTGGCACTTTGCTAAGGGCGTGGATAGCCCAGTTCTTGGCGCAATTAAAACAGAGCATTTAGATGACTGGGCAAAAGCCCTTGAAATCAGCCTTGATGAGAGTGAGATCAAATACCTTGAAGAGCTGTATGTCCCACACAAAGTGGTAGGCGCTATCAACAAAGGCGGTCCAGAGCGAATCGAGCGAAAATAAAATTTGCAGGATTAGGCAAGGAATTTGGAGTATTGTTCTATGAATTTTACTCTCAAATTTGCTAAAATTTAATCAAATTTGCCAAAAAGGATTTTTATGCAAAGGCGAGAATTTTTAAAAAATTCTGCAATCTTGGGTAGCGTGGCACTGCTTGGCGGTGCGCTAAATTTAAACGCAAATTCGCAAAATTTAAAAGGAGAAGCTATGAAATTTATCACTTTAAATGACGGCAACAAAATGCCTATTTTAGGATACGGCGTGTATCAAATCCCACAAAACGACACCCAAAGGTGCGTTGAAGACGCCATTAGCGTAGGATACCGCTCTATCGACACGGCTCAGGCATATCAAAATGAGCTTGGCGTGGGTGCGGCGGTAAATTCGGCTATTAAAGGCGGGATTAAGCGGGAAGAGTTTTTTATCACAACCAAAATTTGGGTTAGCAACGCGACAGAAAGTGGCGTTTTACGCAGTTTTGAAGCTAGTATGAAAAAGCTGGGCTTAGATTATCTTGATTTGCTTTTGCTCCACCAGCCATATAACGACATTTACGGAGCGTGGCGCGCGATGAGTAGGCTAAAAAACGAAGGACGCATAAAATCAATCGGCGTTAGCAATTTTTATCCCGATCGCTTAGTGGATTTCGCCCTAAATAACAAAATCAAACCCGCCGTTAATCAAATCGAGCTAAATCCATTTCATCAGCGTAAATTTGACCGCGAAATCGCCAAAAAGTATGGCGTTGCGGTGCAAAGCTGGGCGAGTTTTGGCGAGGGTAGAAACGATATGTTTAACAACCCAATTCTCAAAAAAATCGGCGAAAAATACGGCAAGAGCGTCGCTCAGACGATTTTGCGCTATCTTATTCAGCTTGATGTTATCGTTATACCAAAAACCACTCGCAAAGAGCGTATGGTTGAAAATTTCAGCGTTTTTGACTTTGAACTTGACGCAAACGATATGCAAACAATCGCTGCAATGGACGAGCAAACATCGCTATTTAATGATTTCAACCACTTAGACCCAAAAACAGTAGAAATGCTAAACGGCTGGAAATTGCCTGATTAACGGGTTTTGCGAGGCAAAAAATGAGTAAAAAAAGCCAAAAACAGCTAACCGACATTTTTCTGGCATTTTTGTTAATTTTGCTTATGAGTTCGCAATCCACAGAGCAAAGAGCGCACGAATATATCGGCGTTTTTGCTCTTTTTGTGGTTTTGGTTCATCAAATTTTAAACTCGTGGTGGTATAAGCTCAAAATTTTAAAAAATTCATCAAATTTGGCTCAAAATTTCATAAATTTCGCCCTTATAATTTCTTTTGTAATATCCATAATATCGGGTTTGGCGATGAGTAAATACGCCGCGGCTATTTTTAGCGGATTTATGAAAATTTCATTTGCTAGGGTGCTTCATCTGTGCGCTACGCACTGGTTTTTTGTATTTGCAGGACTTCATATCGGTTTTCATGCGCTAAATTTAGCTAAAAAACTAAAACCAAGCACTTTCGCAAATGCCCTAATCATCGGCTCGTGGCTAATTTCGCTTTATGGATTTTGGCTGTTTTTGGATACAGGCATGGTTGATTATATGTTAGCAAAAGTCCAGTTTGCATTTTTGGATTTTAAAATTCCGCTTTACCAAAGTATGCTAAATGGCGCTACAATGCTATTTTCGTGGGCGTTTATCGGATTTTTACTAGCAAAATTTATCAAAAATTTAAAGGAAACAAAATGAAAAAATTTATGCCTATTTTCGCGCTTTTGGCGATTTTTATTTTTGGCGGGGTGATTTATAATATTACTGGCTCAAAAAAGAGCAATATCATCGAAAATACAGCCACAGCGAGTGTTTCAAACGAAAATGAAAATTTAGAAAAACTAAAAATCTTAGATGAAAAATCAAAGCAAATTTTAAGCGATACGCAGAAAAATTCCACAAATTTAGATAAAAATTTCGTTTTGATTAAAGGCGGAAATTTCATCATGGGAAGCGAGAAAAGCGAAAACTGGCGAAGCGATGACGAGATGGCGCATGAAGTGGGCGTGAGTGATTTTTATATCGGCACTCACGAAATCACGCAGGGCGAATACGAGCGCATCACGGGCGTTAATCCAAGCGAAAACAAAGGCGTTAATTTGCCTGTGGAAAATGTTTCGTGGCTAGATGCGCTAATATTTGCCAACCTAAAAAGCCTTAGCGAAGGGCTAAACCCAGCCTATGAAATCACGCCAGATTCGGTCATTTGGGATAGGGGTGCGAACGGATATAGATTGCCAAGCGAAGCCGAGTGGGAATTTGCCGCGCGTGCGGGGACTTCGACGCCATTTAGCTCAGCTATCCCGCCAAGCGGAAATGAGGCGAATTTTTACTCAAACTACCCTTATGAAATCGAAGAAAATTATTTTGACAATAGCAAACTAAAAGCCAAACCCACAAGCCCACGCTATCGCACGATAGAAGTAGGCAGCTTCGCTCCAAACGGCTTTGGGCTTTTTGACATACACGGCAATGTAAATGAGTGGTGCTGGGATTTTTACGGCGCTTACGAGAGTGGGAACGCGCTAAATCCCACAGGCGCGAGTGTCGGCACAAGGCATGTTTATAGGGGTGGCGGCTGGAACGACTTTGGCAAAAATTTACGCAGTGCTTACAGAGCGGCAGCTCAGTCAAATTATAAAAATCACAATCTTGGAATTCGCCTTGCAAGAAATGCCGAAAATTCAGCCATTTCTGGCAAAATCGAAGCCAAAAACGAAAGTTTTATTCAAAGCAAACACGAAAAAATTTTAATCGTGTTTTATTCGTGGGGCGGAAATACGCGTGGCATAGCCAGAGAAATTCGCAAAATCACGGGCGCAGACATCTTTGAAATTCGCCTAGAAACGCCGTATTCTGATGATTACAATACTTGTTTAATGCAAGCGCAGGACGATCAGCACAAGCAAAAACGCCCAAAAATAGACTCCCAAATCAAAAATTTCGAGCAGTATGATACGATACTACTAGGCTATCCAAACTGGTGGGCAAGTATCCCAATGCCCATTGCAACGCTACTTGAAAGCTATGATTTTGACGGCAAAATGATAATTCCGTTTGCTTCGCATGGTGGGGGCAGAATGGGGGCTAGTGTCACGGCGATCGCCAAACTTGCGCCAAATTCGCCTATCGGAAATGCACTATCGGTGCATTATTCAGGCGGTGCGACTCTCGGCGATGATATAAAAGCATGGCTAAATGCTAACGGAATTTTGGTAAAATAAAATTTGCAGAATTAGGCAAAAATTTTAAAGGAAAATTATGAAAAAACTGATTTTTTTGTGTTTGAGTATAATTTTTGCATTTGGAGGCGATATGAGAGTAGAATTTAGTTGTGAAAATGTCCGTGCGGTGGCTGTTTTGGGCGATACTAGTGCGGCAAAGAGTTTTTATGAAAATTTGCCATTAGAGTTAAATTTGAAAGATTACGCAGGGCGAGAAAAAATCGCGGATTTGCCTGTGCGATTAAATTTTGCCGGCGATCCCAGCTCGGACGGCAAAGTCGGCGATTTAGGCTATTTCTCGCCGTGGGGGAATCTGGTGCTTTACTACAAACCTCAGCCATACTACGAAGGCGTCATAAATCTTGGCAAATTCGAAAGCGGATTTGATGAAATCATAAAATGCGAAAGAGTTTTAATCCAAAAAGCGGATTAAAATTTAAATTATAAATTTAATAAATTCGCCAGTTTTGGCGAATTTATTTTTGCTATTATTTTATTCGCAATATACCAATGCAACTTGCGCAAATTTATCTTTAAATTTATACAAATCACTGATATCAGTAATTTCAATCCTTTCTTCGATTTTACTATCTGTCGGAAACATCAATATCTTGCGATTTTCAGTTAATATTAATCTGCAAATCCATTTAGTTACTTTATTGTCGTATAAAATACCAAAGTATGATTTTGTATCCTTGTAGTGGATTTTCTCAACAGGAATTTTATCGCATAAAATAGCTCTAACAATACGAAAAGCTTCTAACTCTTCTTCTGTTGTTACTATCCCGCCGTTTTCTTGAATTTCTTCTTCTATTTGTGGCGGCGGAGTTTGTTGCTCGGCTTCTGCTTTTATAGCATTTTGTAATCTTTCAGTAATACTATCATCTATAAATTGTTTAAAGCTGTATTTAACAATCGAGTTAAATTGTTCCAAAACTTTTTTTGTAATTCTACCATTATATGCTCTTTTTATAAAAACAGCTAGAAATTCATCACTTGGTTCGCTTAGTTCAGTTTTTATAGCCTCTCTAATAGAATTTGAATATTTTAAAGTTGTAGCAGTGTCTAAAATTTTATCAAAATCAAAATTTTCTTTGCAAAATTTGCGTAATTCCAAAATTTGATTTTCTTTAATTTTTGTTATATTAAATGACAAAAACGGAGTTGTATCCATTTTGTTTTCCTGCTCTATATCAGAATAAAATTTATATGACTCACCATTTGTTAAAATGGCAAATTTGGCATTGCTTACATGGAAATATCGTAACAATTGACTTTCATTATTTAAATTTAATTCCGCTCCAATTTTTTTACACTCAATCAATAAAATAAGTTTTTCATCTTTAAAAATAGCATAATCAACTTTTTCACCTTGCTTTATTCCTATATCTGCGGTAAATTCTGGTATAACTTCCAATGGATTAAAAACATTATATCCCAAAGCTTGTATAAAAGGCATTATAAAAGCTGTTTTTGTTGCCTCTTCTGTTTGGATACTATCTTTCAATTTTGCTACATTGGCGCCTATTATTTTAATTTGTTCTTTTAAATCCACTTTTTCTCCTTTTATCCTATAGGATATAGAAAAAGCATTATAGCATTGATAAATTTAAATCTCATTTAACCTATGGGATAAATATGAATAAAGAATTTAGCAATATAAACGAACAAGAAATAACAGAATTTTACAAAAAAGTATCTCAAAATGTGCGAAATTTGCGCGAAAGCAAGGGAATTTCGCAGCTTGATTTGGCTTTGGAAATCGGCATTAAATCTGTTGCATTTTATTCAAATTGCGAAAACAATCGCTATGGAAAACATTTTAATTTAGAACATATTTATAAAATTTCAAAAGCTTTAAATATCAGTATTTGCGAAATCTTAGAAGATATTATTTAAAATTTTATTAATTACAATTTCCAATTTTGAAAGATTACGCAGGGCGAGAAAAAATCGCGGATTTACCCGTGCGATTAAATTTTGCCGGCGATCCTAGTTCGGACGGCAAAGTCGGCGATCTTGGCTATTTCTCGCCGTGGGGAAATTTGGTGCTTTACTACAAACCTCAGCCATACTACGAAGGCGTCATAAATCTCGGTAAATTCGAAAGCGGATTTGATGAAATCATAAAATGCGAGAGAGTTTTAATCCAAAAAGCGGATTAAATTAAGCCCTAAATTTCGCATTTTCTAAATTTAGCAAAAACTCTTTTTTATCCAGCCCGTGTGCGTAGCCTGTGAGTTTGTCGCCACTGCCGATAACTCTGTGGCATGGGATAATTATAGCAATCGGATTAGCTCCCACTGCTCTGCCTACGGCTCTGGCGGACATTTTTGGGATTTGTCTTTTTAGTGCGGTTTCGCGCGCAATTTCGCCGTAAGTCGTGGTAGTCCCAAAAGGAATTTGCATTAAAATTTGCCAAATTCCAAGCTGAAATTCGCTGCCAATTAGCGAAATTTTTGGCGTGAAATTTGGCGAAATTCCGCTAAAATAAATGTCCAACCACGCGCAGGTATCCCCAAAAATTTGCAAATTTTGTTCCCTAAATTCTGCGCCAAAATCGCTAAATTTGCCAAATTTAAGCGCTGTTAAATTTGCTCCGTCGCTTTGCATAAAAATTTCGCCAAGCGGTGAGCTATAACGCCAAAAATATTTCATAAGCCTTGCTTTTTTTCTAAATTTGGCAAGAAAAACGCCATGATTAGTGGCAAAACGCAAACCACGCAAAGCGTGTATAAAACATATCCTAGCCCAAATTTATCGGCTATTAAGCCCAAAATCGGCGCAAAAATCCCGCCAATGCTAACGGTCAGCCCAAATGTAACGCCAGAAGCAAGCCCAACGCGGTTTGGCAAATAGCCCTGTCCAAGCGCGATAATCGGGCTATAAGAAAGTGCTAGAAAAATGCCAAGCGGTGCTAATAAAACCACGGCAAAGCCCAAATTTTGCGCGGTTGCAAGCATTATCATAATCGGCAAAAGACAAAGAAATGAGATTTTTATCATCTTTGTAAAGCCGAATTTATCGGCAAACCTGCCGCCAAGAAGCGTAAAAATCGCGCTCACGCCGATATATGCGCTTAATAGCGTGTTTGCATAAGCCTTGCTTTGGTCAAATTCGTAGATAAAATAAAGTGCCAAAAATGTATTAAATCCGTGAAAAATGATAGAACGCCCACAGATTAACGCCATAAGTTTATAAAATCCGCCCCAGTCATCGACGCCGTTAGTTTGGGTGTTTGTGTCTGTTTTGGGGGCGATTTCGCCAAGTCTTTTAAATTCGGCGTAAAAAAATCTATACACAATACTAATTAAAATTTGTGGAATTATGAAAATCAGCGTGCCTTTTAGCCCAAACGCGCTAATAATCGCCGTCATAAAAAGCGGTCCCAAAGAAAATCCCAAAATCCCGCCAAATGAGAAAATGCCGATATTTTGGGCTTTGTTATGCGGATTAGAGCATTTATTTATGGCTCTTGCGGCTTGTGGGTGAAACATCGCCACGCCAATTCCTGTGATCATCACGACCGCGCAAAGCACGGCAAACGAGGGCGCAACGCCACTTAGCGCGATACCGCCACCTGCTAAAATAAGTCCAAGCGGGATAATGTAAGGCATATTTTTCTTATCAGCGAGTGAGCCAAAAATAGGCTGGATTAGCGAACCAACGATATTTGAGACCATGACTAGGCTTGCGGCAGTTGCGTAATCGTAGTGATAGCTGGCGATTAAAAACGGCAAAATCGCCACGAGTGCGCCTTGATTTATATCACAGCACAAATGCGAAAATGCCAAAATATAGACAAATTTGTTTTTCATTTTAAATTTAGGATTTTATATGGGAAAATCCCATATAAAATTTACATTAAAACAGGAATTTGCGTGTTTTGCAAGAAAAATTTGCTCGTTCCTGAAAGCAGAATTTCCTTAATTCCAGTGTTTGAGTGAAGTCCAGCGACGATTAAATCGTATCCGCCGTTGTTTGCATAGTCTATCAAAACCTGACCTGGAATTTTGCCGTCAATGTTTAAAAGCTCGAATTTATCGACTTTCACATCGTGCAGCGCTAGATACTCGGTGATTCTGCGCTTGGTCTCTTCTGCGCTATCTTGGAGATAGTGATTGGCTGTGATGATTGTGACATTTTGCGCTTTTTTGAGCAAATCTAGCGAGTGATCGAGCGCTCTGGCACTTGCAGCCGTGCCTGTAAGAGAGACCAAAATTTTATCAGCTTTAAAGCTTTTTAGCTCTCTTGGGATTACGACACAAGGCTTGCCACTTTTTGAAACAGCCGCCTCGAAAGTGCCCGTAATAGTGCCAGTTGGGGGCACTGAGACCACGACAAGATCGCAGTATTTAGAGTGCTTTTCAACTAGCTCAGAGCGAATTCCCACCAAATGGCGCAAGCAAGCGCTATTTCCCACTCTCTCATCTTCGTGCATATCAAGGTCGATTTTTTTGCACTCTGCCTCGAAAACTGCGCCGATTTCATCGCGCTCAGCCTTCATCTCCTCGTTTGCCGACTCCAAAAACTCGTCCATCAAAACTCCGCCTTTTAGCGTCATGCGGACATTATAAATCATCTTAGGATCTAGCTGGCACGCCATGATATTCATGTGTGTGCCAAAAAATTTATTCACAAGCAACGCACCACGAATTCTGCCCTCTAACTCTTCGCCGCCACCGATTGGAAAAAAAAGTTTTTTAAGCTCCATTTTGCCTCCTTTTTACACTAATTCAAGTGAAATTTTACTGCCTTTTTGCTCTGTTACGCGCACTCTAACCACATCGCCCGGTTTAAATGGAGTTGTGATAAATTTCGCTCTTAAAAGCCCATCTACGCCGTCACGAAGTGAAATAAATGTGCCAAAATCTAGTGAGCTTTGCACTACGCCGTCAAATTCCTCGCCGATTTCAAATTTAACCTCTTTGCGCTCGTGCCTATCGCCTCTATCAGCGCGCGGTTTGCGGAAATCTTTCGCATTTGAAACGATAGAGAGAATTCTCTCTTTTGCGCCATCGACGCCGTCTTTGTTCGCGCCTTGGATTTTAACCTCGCCTTTTTCGCGATCTAAATCAATGCTAACGCCAAATTTTTCGGTAATTTCCTTAATCGTTTTTCCGCCTTGACCGATGATATCGACGATTTTGCTAGGATCGACGCTGAAAATTTCGAGTTTTGGAAGCACGGCTTCGTTGATTACGATATTTGCGTTTGCTTCCTCCATTAAATTTAATATATGCGCCCTGCCCTCTTTGGCCTGCGCTAGCGCCTCTTTTAGCACTTCTAGGCTAATTCCGCCAAGCTTGATATCCATTTGGAGCGCGGTGATTCCGTCGTTGCTACCAGCGACTTTGAAATCCATATCCCCGTCGTGATCTTCTAAGCCCATAATGTCGGTTAAAATCGCGTGTTTTTCGCCCTCAAAGATTAGTCCCATTGCGACACCTGCAACTAATTTTAGGGTCTTTACACCAGCTGCGCGAAGCGATAGTGCGCCACCGCACACTGACGCCATTGAGCTAGATCCGTTGCTCTCTAAAATTTCGCTTACTACGCGCATTGATTGAGGCGAATTTATATCAATGCTTGGAAAAATCGCTCGTTTTGCCAAATTTCCGTGTCCTAGCTCCCTGCGACCTGGGCTTTTTAGCGGGCTTGCTTCGCCTACGCAAAATCCAGGGAAGTTGTAATTAAACATAAATTTCTCAGCTATCGGCTCTGGGCTAGTTAGGCTATCGCTAAGCTGAGCGTCGCTATCCCCACCCAGAGTTGCCACCACCAAAGCCTGTGTTTGACCACGGGTAAAGAGGCATGAGCCGTGCGCGCGTGGCAAAATGTTTGTCTCAATGCTGATTGGGCGCACCTCATTTAGCGCGCGTCCGTCGGCTCTGCGACGCTCTTCGATGATTTGAGTGCGTATGATTTGGCGTTTGTATTTGCCAATGACATTTGTTACTACTTCTTTTTGCCACTCGTTTTGCACCGCGATTTCATCGGTTAAAATTTTATCTACGATTTTATTTAGCTCGGTTGCGCGCTCGCTTTTTGCCATTTGATTAATCGCCTCTTTTACGGCGTCTTTGTAGTTTTCGTCGATATATTTGGCGATATTTTCATCTTCGATTTCTGGTTTATACTCTAAATTTGCGTCTGGTTTTTTAAGCGCTAAAAATGCTTCCACGTATTTGCGCGAGCCCTCTTCGATAGCCTTAGCAGCGAAATTTATCGCCTGGGCTGTCAAATCCTCTGGTAGTTCGTTCATGCTCTGGACGCCACCTACGATTTGAGGGAGTGAGCGCATCTCAATCATCAAAAGCTCGTCGCCCACGCCAGCTACATACAGATCAAGAGCTGATTTTTTAAGGGCTGAATTTGACGGATTTAGCACAAATTCTCCGTCTATTTGGCCTACTCTGACACCGCAAACTGGGGCTTTCATAGGAATATCGCTTAGATATAGCGCCACACTTGCCGCATTTAGGCTCACAACCTGCAAATCCACCTCAGGATCAGCTGAGAGGACATAAACTACGATTTGAGTAGGATAGGCATATCCTTTTGGAAAAAGTGGGCGAAGTGAGCGATCTATAATACGGCTAGTTAGCGTCTCAAAATCGCCCGGCTTGGTCTCTCTTTTGATATATCCGCCAGGGATTTTTCCCACGGCATACATTTTTTCGATATATTGCACGGTTAGTGGCAAGAAATCTTCCTCTACCTGTCTATCTTCCCTAGCGACCGTAGCTAGCACCACAGTATCACCCACACGCATAAGCGCAGCACCCGCTGCTTGTTTTGCGACCTTGTCTATGTCAAAAATTTCTAATTGATTATTTACATCAATCTTGCACTGCATTGTTACTCTCCTTGTTTTCGTTTTTATCAATGTTTTTTTCTTTGTGAAATGGTAGGTAAAATTCGCAATTATTTAAAATTTGTATAATATCCTCGGCTTTTTCCTCTTTTTTCTCTTTGTAATAAAAATCCACATTTACAAAATCTTTTATTTTATGCACGGCGTATAGCCCATCTACCGTGGCTTCTATCTCTTGGGCATTATCAGTGCTAATAACCGGCGTGGCATAAAAAATCGTCTTTGCATTTAGTTTGATTAGGGTTTTTATACATGTCATCGTCGTAAGCCCACTCTCGCAACCCTCATCGACTAAGATTACATTTTTTCTAGCCAAGTCAGGCAAGAGCGCGCCCTTGCGAAATTTATAGACATTTTTTAAAATTTTTTCCTCATATTTGCGGTTAGCCTGCCCGTAAATATAGTCCAAACTTATCCCAAAGCTTTTGACAAGTTCATCTATGAAAACTATCTCTTGCGTTTCGCTCACACAGGCTATCACGCACTCTGGATTATTTGGCGCATAAATCATCTCGCTAAATAAAAATTCATAGCTTAAATTTAGCTTTTCAGATAGTCTTTTTACCAAATAAATCGATGATAACGACTGGGCTATGATTAGGAAATTTTCGTTTTTTACCGCATTTGAGGGCAGAATTTCAGCTAGCTTTTCGGCTGCTTCCACTTCGTTTTCAAACATCAATTCCGCTCTTGGTATCATTGCGCTTCACCATACTCGGTATCAACCGAAAAATCATATCCAACCCCACCAAATGGGTAGAAATTTACGAAAAAGTAAAATCCATGCTCTTTTTTAGCCTTGGTGTAATCAGCGTTGCTCGTGTTTTTTGGCTCGATGTCTTCTTGATAGACAAAAGAGTAGTTCCAGCACTTTCTCGTATGCGTGATACCTAGCCTCCACATTTTTGAATACGACCTAGCCAAATCATACTCCCAGCGCCCGAAAATTTTGTTATTTCCTGGCAAATTCGCGCTTAAATTTGCGATTGTGTAGTTGTCTTTTTTATATCGTTTTTCGTTTTTATCGCCGAATTGATCGTAGGTATAAGCGTGACTTATGCTCGCGCTAAAATCAGAATTCGAGTAGTTTGCGTAGGTCTGAACCTTGCTAAAACTATCGTATTTGTGCGAGTATGTGAAACGATTGCCCAAATTTAGCCCATTTGCGAAATAAATATCAAATCTATGGTCGAAATTTCCCAGCTCTTCATCATCGAAATCATAGCTTTGTTTAGCCGAGTGGCGGATAAATTTGCGCCCATTTTCGTCATAAAAATACTGCGTCATACCAAGAGCTATATTTTCGTGTGTATATTCATCAGCCAACTCGCCAAGGAAATTATCCTCCCAATACAGCGAATCTTGCAACCTTGCCAAGCGGGATTTGCGTAAATTTCCATTTTTTTCATCGTATTCGTATTGATGAGATTTTAAAATTCTCTTATCAATCTCGCCCTTTTGCCAGCCAGGAATCCTTAAATCAGCCCTCCAAATCATAGTATGATAAAAGCTCTCATACGCCTTGGCTAAATCCGTAAATGCTGAAAATTCGGTGTATTGATTGGCGTAAAATGTGTTTTTATCAGCTTCTAGCTCGCCATTTGCGTAGTAGTATTTATCGCTCCAATCTATATGCGTCATATACACACGCTCGCTCACGCTAAGCCCCAAATAATCTCCCAAAAATCTATCACTATAACTAAGCGGAATATCAAGCTCGTATTGGCGCGCGGTAACGCCCTCTTGGCGGGTGAAATTTCGCGCCTTTAAATCCACAGAGTAGAGCAAATTTGGCACAAAGATATCATCGATAAATTTATGATATTGCGCAGTCGGTAGCTCTTGAACCGTATCGCGGTTTTGGAAGACGCTATCTTGGTTGAGCTTGCTAGTATCGATATAATACCTGCCATAAAGCCCGAAATAATGGTCATCTGTCGTCAAATAATAATTTAGCTTAGAAGTTACTAGCGCGTTATCGTCCTCATCGACACCACCTTTGCTCTTTAAATCATAGTATTCAAGGTCGTTTAATTTCGTAAAGTCAATCCATAAATTTTCTTTGAAATTTCCGTCGATTAGGTATCCAGCTAGTTTGCTTCTATCGTATTCGATCTCGTATCCGTGGTGTTTTTCGTTTTTATACTCTAAGCGTTCTTGGGCGCGGGTGAAATTATCAAACACACCGCCACGAATTTCGCCCCTTGAATACGGCGAATCCGCAAACCTAAATGTCCCATACACACCAAAACCACGGCGCGAACGAACCTGCGGGTCTAACTGCAAATCCCAGCTATCATACGACGCGAAATAAATTGGCTGTTTATAATACACGCCCTCATCGCCGATATATCCGCCCTCTGGTGGCAAGAGACCTGTTCTACGCGTAGTATCAGTAGGCACGCCAAAATACGGCAGATAAAACACAGGCACATCGCCGATATAAAATCTAGGGTTGAAAAGGTGTAAAAATTTGCTCTCTTTATTTAGCTTGCCACTGCTAAATTTGATTTTCCAGTCTGGATCATTGACATTACAGCTAGATATCACAGAGCCCTTGACACGGTAATACTCGCTATCACTGCAACTCTCATCATTTTGCATCCAAAGCTCAGCGTCTTTATCCATCATAAAGGTCGCTTTGCCCTCTTGGGTATTGTTTTTCAAATCGATTTTAATGTATTCGGCTCTGGTGGTTTCGTTATCCCCACGCATAGCATTTACATTGCCAAAAAGCTCGATTATTTCGTTTTTTTCATCATAAGTGGCGCGATCGGCCGTGAGGAAATAGTCCTGTGAATACACAGTTACATTTCCCCTCGCAATGGTTAAAAAACCGTTTCGCTTGACATTATCGGCGATTAACTCGACATTTTGCACCTTTGCGTTAAGCAAATTTGCCACTAACGCACCAAATGTTAATATTAAAATTTTACTTTTTTTCAATTTCTACCACCAAGGTTTTTGCTGCCAAATCCTGCAAACTCTGACGAAATTTCGTCCAAAATGCAAACAAAAATCCGATATAAAATGCTGTTTCACTAACAAGCCTAACGCCCGATCTAAACGCGCAAACGCCAAAGCTAAGCCTCTCGTTTTCGTCCCTAGCGCTGATGACTTTTATTTTTAGGGCTAGTTTTCCCAAAGTCGCGCCATAAAAATATACAAATATCGCGTGATATAAAAATTTCACCATTACTAAATAGGGCAAATACGGTGCGATTGCGTTATTTAGCGCCATTGGGTCGCTTCCGCTCATCTGTGAGGCCGCAAGCAAGGGCTCGGAAGCCACGCTAATGAGCATAAAGGTAAAAAGCACGCCCATAATCACCTCATCTAAAATAAAGGCGAAAATTCTCTTAGGAAGACTAGCTAACACCTACTTAGTCCCTAAGTGCCTGATATGCGATATCGCTTCGGTGTTGAGAGCCTTCGAATTCTATATTTTTGACTAATTCATAGGCTAAATTTCGCGCTTCTCTGATATTATTAGCTACACCTACACTTACCAAAACTCTTCCGCCGTCTGCGTAAATTTCGCCGTTTTCTTCGCTAACGCCAGCATAACAAATGTGAGTGTTAGCCGGAATTTTGCCTAAATTAATCTTTGTTTTTGGCGTAGATTTGTAAGGGTAGTTTTCGCTAGCACTTACGACGCCAACGGCGAATTTATCGCGGAGTTTGATGTCTGTTAGCTTGCCAGTGGCTGCATCGTATAAAATTTGGCTTAAATTTCCGTCGATTAAAGGCATCAAAACCTCGCACTCAGGGTCGCCGAATCTGACATTGTATTCGAGCACATACGGCACTCCTTTTACAATCATAAGCCCCACAAAAAGCACTCCGCAAAACGGATTGCCGTCTTTTTTCATACCTCTTAGAGTCGGAGCTACGATTTCGTTTTCGACCCTTTTTATCAGCGCCTCATCTGCTAGCGGGCTTGGAGCGTATGCGCCCATACCGCCTGTGTTTGGACCCTGATCGCGGTTTAGCAATCGTTTGTGATCTTGGGCTACTGGCAAAGAGACGAAATTATCCCCGTCGCAAATCGCGAAAAAGCTAAGCTCAAACCCGTCCAAATACTCCTCGACAACCACGGTTTTACCAGCATCTCCGAAACTGCCTTTTAGCATTTCCCATGCCGCGTCTCTGGCCTCGTCGTGGTTTTGAGCGATTATTACACCCTTGCCTGCACAAAGCCCATCGGCTTTGACTACGACTTTTTCATCTAGGGTGTGGATAAATTTAGAAATTTCCTCAAAATTATCGCTGTTTAAAAATCTAGCGGTGCGGATAGCATTGCGAGCCAAAAACTCCTTCATATAGGCTTTTGAGCCCTCTAAACGAGCTGCCGCTTTACTCGGTCCAAAAATCACTAGACCTTTTGATTTAAATACATCGACAATGCCCTTTGTAAGCGGATCTTCTGGGCCTACAATCGTCAAATCAATTTTGTTGTCTTTCGCAAAATTTGCAAGTTCCTCAAAAGTTTTCAAATCCAAATTTTCGCCAAGTGCGCTAGTCGCGCCATTTCCTGGGGCAAAATATAGATTTGAAACATTTTTATCCTCTTTTAGTCTAAGTGCGATAGCGTATTCTCTGCCACCACTGCCGATGATTAAAATTTTCAAGGTAAAACTCCGTGTAAAAATAGCCCAAGTGAGCGTTGCGTGAAAAAGATTCGGCCTAAAACAAAGCCAATCTTGCAACTAGGACAAGCCCTTAGGTCGCAACCCGTAAGCTCAGAGCCTCAAACCGAGCCGCGTCACACCGGCAAATCACATCGTCGCCTACTAAAATATGTTAGACCCTCATAAATAACGCTGGCGCATCACCCAGGCAAGCGAAATTATATGTTTTTTTGCCTTAAAATACAAGCAAACGCCAAATCCACACACGCTTTTATGCTTTGATTTTCGCTGATTATAGGCTCTGTAAATTTAGATAAAATTTTAGCCGTGCTATTTCCTATGCAAATCGCCTCATACGAGCTATCCCAGCCAAAATTTAAGATAAAACTTTTCGCATTTAGTGGCGAAGTAAAAATTATCACGGAATTTGTGGCTGGTTTTTGCGAAATGCTAGCTTTTTTGGGCGCGTTTTCATAGCCGATTATATGGGTCAAATTTACGCCATTTTCGTGCAAAATTTGGGGCAAATTCGACACTCTGTCTTTGGCACTGATATAAAGCGCGCTTTTGCCCTTTAAATGCGTGGCAATCTCGTGCGCAAACTCGTCGCCATGGGAGTTTTGCGCTACGAAAATATTTTTGTATCCCTGGGCTCTTATCTCGTCAGCGCACGCCTTGCCAATGGCGTAAATTTGGATATTTTCATCAAATTTAATGCCGTTAAATTCCAAAGATTTTACCCCATTTTTCGATGTAAAAATAAGTGCGTCAAATTTGGAATTTATGCTAAATTTATAAAATTTTATCTCGCATAAATTTAGCCAAATCACCCTCTCATCGTCGAATTTAGTGTTTGAAACTAAATAGAGCTGCTCTTCTCGCCCAGCCACTTTTGCACACTCGCGATCTGCGCTAGCACGCTAGAACTGCTAGCCCCGCCGAAAGATTTCCTAGCGTCCATCGAAGCTTTTAGCCCCAAAAATGCAAGCGCATCAGGCGTGATTCGCTCATCGACCAAGCGAAGCTCTTCCGCGCTCATTTGGCTTAGATCCTTGCCTGCTCTCTCTGCTGCGGCTACGCATTTTCCGGTGATGAAATGCGCCTCGCGAAACGCCACGCCCTTTTCTCGCACCAAAAAATCCGCCAAATCAGTCGCGCTTAAATGGCCACGCTCAGTCGCGCTTAGCATATTTTTTTTGTTAAATTTGGCTGTTTTTAGCATTTCATTTAGGATTGCAACGCTCTCCAAAATAGCTTTTACGCTATCAAACACGCCCTCTTTATCCTCTTGCATGTCTTTATTATACGCGAGCGCAAGACCCTTCATAACGGTTAAAAGCCCCATTAAATTTCCATAAGCCCTGCCGGTTTTGCCCCTGATTAGCTCGGCTACATCGGGGTTTTTCTTTTGTGGCATTATCGAGCTTCCAGTCGAATACGCATCGCTTATAGCGATGAAGCCAAATTCGCTCGAACTCCACAAAATCAGCTCTTCGCACAGCCTTGAAGCGTGCATGAAAAATAGGCTAATGTTAAATAAAATTTCAAGGGCGAAATCTCTATCGCTCACGCCGTCCATAGCGTTTTCCATAGGGGCATAAAATCCAAGCGCACTAGCCGTGGCGTGGCGATTTATGCGGTGCGGGGTGCCTGCAAGCGCAGCCGAGCCAAGCGGGCTGAAATTTCCGCGCTCGAAGCTTGAAACAAACCTTTCATAATCTCGCTTAAACATATAAATGTAAGCTAGCAAATGAAAGGCAAGGCTCACAGGCTGGGCGTGTTGGAGGTGAGTGTAACCTGGCATTAAAGCGTCTGTGTGGGAGTTTGAAATTTCAAGCAAGGTTTTAATCAAATTTAAAATTTGAACCGAAATTTCGCGGTTTTTTCGCATTACAAAACGCCTGAAATCAAGGGCTACTTGATCGTTGCGAGAGCGCGCAGTATGGAGCTTGCCGCCGATTTCTTTGCCTACAATTTCGCTTAGGCGTTTTTCTACTGCCATGTGGATATCCTCATCGGCGATTTTCCACTCAAATTTCCCCTCATTAATCTCGGTTAAAATTTGCTCCAAACCAGATTTTATCGCGCTAGCCTCGTCTTTGGTGATGATTCCTGCATCGCCTAGCATGCTTGCATGAGCGATTGAGCCTGCGATATCGTCCTCGTAAAGCTCTCTATCGAACATAATCGAAGCGTTAAATCTCTCCAAAAGCTCGCTACTAGCCTCACTAAACCTGCCTTCCCACATTTTTTTCATCAATAATCCTTAGAATAAATTTATAATTTTGCGTTTCAAACTAGAATTTTTTGGCTCGTCTGTTAGATACAATCTCACCACCCTGCCATTATCCGTGCTGATTTCGAGCTTGGCGCCCCGTTCGCCATTTACGCGCACCCTTAGCATATTTGTGGCGATGTTTTGGATTTCGGGTTTGTCGATTGCGCCGTTGTAGCTGGTTTTGTAGTTTTTGACCTCATCGTTGCAATCTTTTGGCGCAAAAAATATATCGTAAAATTTGCCATTTTTTATGGCTAAATTCTCACCACCACCGACTATAAAATAGTCATATTTTGGGGTTTGAGTAGTAAAATCCCAGCGAATTTTATCTTGCCTTTCTCCCTGTTTATAGCTAAATTCCGCCGTGTAAGTAGCGTCGAATTTAAACACTTCCTTGCTAAAAAGCGCGAATTGTTTGTCATTAAAACGCCTATTTGGATCGCTTTTTTTATCCAAAATTTTAGTATCTTTTATCTCTGCTCCCTCACTATCAAATAGCCTAAATTCGAGCATTTCCACAGGTTTGGCTTGGGGGTGAAATTCTATGCTAATAGGATTTGCTGTAATCGCGCACTCTGGCACAGGGTCAGGAAGCTCGTGGCTAAAAAATGCAAGTGCTGGCTCTTTGTTTGGATAATGCGCGTAAGGCGTGGTATTTAGCGATCTAGTGCGCTCGTAGTTTTCGTTTCGTATGGCAAGGCTTTTGTTTTTGCAAAGCCCTATGATAAATTTGCCGTCCCCACTCTGGCTCTTTCCGCCACCACAAATTTCCTCTAAATACTCATTTCCCATTTCATAGACATAGGCGGATTTTTCGCCCTGCTCATAGTATCCCACGCCAAGGAGATTTGCGTCAAATGTCAAAAACCCAAAACGATGATAAATCGCGCTTAATAGCCCGTCGATTGAGGCTTTGATATCGTGGGCGTTGTAAGAGAGATTTTCTACAATCCCAGAGTTAAACCCTACCGCAAATGCGCGATCGCTTGGAGTTTTGCCACTAAATTCAGCCCTTCCCTCGCTCTCATCATGGGTGACTTCATCGTTTGTAACGACATATTTGGCGTGATTTAGCGCAGCCTTGTCTAAAAGCGAATTTGGCGCAAATGGGTTTAAATTCGAGCTTTGGCGGATATAGTTTATGTAGTTTATCGGCGTATCATAAAAAGAAAAACCGCTTTTACTAGGAAGCGGTTCTTTTAAATTCGCAGGCTCGCCTTTGCAACCCAAAAACAAGCCCGCAGTGCCTAACAAAAGCCAAATTTTAAGCTTTTGGGCCGGCTTTTGCATACTCTACGCCCTCTTTGACATCTTCGTAGCGTTTGAAATTTTCTACAAACATTTTCGCTAATTTCTCGCGAGTTTTTGCGTATTCGTCAGCATTTTCCCAAGTATTGGCTGGATTTAGAAGTTTTGTCTCAACACCAGTTAACTCTTTTGGAACAGCTAAATTAAATTTTTCAAAATTTTCAAATTCGCATTTTGTGATACTTCCATCAAGGATAGCATTTATACAAGCACGAGTTGCCTTTATGCTCATGCGTTTGCCAACGCCATAAGCACCACCGCTCCAACCTGTATTTACTAGATATACATTTACGCCGTGTTTGTCGATTTTCTCGCCTAGAAGTTTTGCATAAACTGTCGGGTGAAGTGGCATAAACGGCTCGCCAAAACAAGCACTAAAAGTCGCCACAGGCTCGGTAATACCGCGCTCAGTTCCTGCGACTTTGGCAGTATATCCGCTTAGGAAATAATACAT
Source organism: Campylobacter sp. JMF_06 NA1 (assembly GCF_027737785.1). Taxonomy (NCBI): domain Bacteria; kingdom Pseudomonadati; phylum Campylobacterota; class Epsilonproteobacteria; order Campylobacterales; family Campylobacteraceae; genus Campylobacter; species Campylobacter sp. JMF_06 NA1. Next base: position 97,212 of record NZ_JAOVUA010000005.1, on the reverse strand, counting down.
CGCTTGTTCTTTTGTAAGCTTCGCAACAGGCGGTAAAACGCCAAATGCATCAGCGCTTAGGAAAATGATATTTTTTGGGTGTCCTGCGCTTAGGCTTGGTTTGTGGTTTGCGATATGCTCGATTGGGTAGCTTACGCGGGTATTTTCTGTCTTGCTACCATCGGCGTAATCGACCTTGCCGTTTGCGTCAGCTACGACATTTTCTAAAAGTGCGTTGCGTTTAATCGCACCATAAATTTCAGGTTCTGAGCTTGGATCGAGATTTATACATTTTGCGTAGCAACCACCCTCGAAGTTAAACACGCCCTCATCGTCCCAGCCGTGCTCGTCATCACCGATTAGCGCGCGGTTTGGATCAGTAGAAAGCGTAGTCTTGCCAGTGCCTGAAAGTCCGAAAAATAGCGCAGTGTCGCCGCCAGCTCCGACATTTGCTGAGCAGTGCATTGACATTTTGCCCTCTAATGGTAGCCAGTAATTCATCATAGAAAAAATTCCTTTTTTCATCTCGCCACCATACCATGTGCCACCGATAACTGCGACATTTTCCTCAACATTAAAGATTACAAAAACATCTGAGTTTAGCCCGTCTTTGGCGTAATCCTCATTTACGCATTTGCAAGCGTTATAAACCACGAAATCTGGGTGAAAATTTGCTAACTCATCATCGCTTGGGCGGATAAACATATTTTTTACAAAATGCGCTTGCCACGCTACTTCGGTTACGAAACGCACGCTTTTACGGCTTTTTAGGCTAGCGCCACAATACGCGTCTTGGACATAGATTGATTTGTTTGAAAGCTGATTTTTGGCCTTTGCTAGAAGTTTATCAAAAAGCTCTTTGTTAATCGGTTGGTTGATTTTGCCCCAGCTAATATATTTCGCGCTTGGATCTTGCTTTACAAAATACTTGTCTTTTGGGCTTCTACCTGTAAAAATGCCAGTATCGACCATAAAGGTGCCATTATCGCTTACCTTGCCCTCGTTTGCGCGTTTTTCGTGCTCGAAAAGCTCATCATAGCTAAGGTTATAAAAAATTTCTTTTTCACCGCTAATTCCTAGTTTTTCAAAATCATTTGGAATTCTCATCTTAAATCCTTTTTTAAAAAATTATAAATAAGTAATTATATCGAAATTTGATTAACCTTTATTAGGATTGTGGAATTTGAAGTAAATTTATCGTTTTTGTAAATTTAAAAAGGGGCGAAACCCGCTAAATTCCGCCCCTGTGGTAGTTAAATTTAAAATTATTTTAAGTGGATTAATGGGTCATCTGCATCGACACTTTGACCTTGGAATACCAAAATTTCAGCGACTTCGCCGTCTCTTGGGCTTTCGATGTTTATCTCCATTTTCATAGCTTCTAGCACGACTACGGTTTGACCGGCTACGACTTTTTCGCCAGGTTTGACTAAAATTTTAAACACATTGCTTGGCAGGCTAGCCACGATATCATCGCTATTTGCAGTTGATTTCGCCTCAGTTTTGGTCTCGCTAGGCTCTGCCATGCCAATGCTGACATTGTAGCTATCGCCATTTACCAAGACCTTATTTCCGCTAAATTCCACTGCATAGGCTTTGCCATTGACATTAATGTCAAATTTATCAGATTTTGCCTTTTTCTCACTGCCCTCGCTAGATTCTTTTGCTTCGTTTTTGCGGATCATTACCTTGCCCTCGCCTTTTAAGAAGGCAATGCCCTTTTCACGGCACGCAAGAGCGATAAAAATATTTTCCTCGCTTGGCTCGATATTTTCATCTTCTAGCTGTTTTTTGGCATAAGCAATGCTCTTTGTCTCGTCTAAATCAGCCAAATCAACGGCATTTTTGGTAGTAGGCTCTAAGCCAAGTTGCTCGCTAGCTAATCTTACGACCTCGCTATCAGGGGCAACTGGGGTTTTGCCAAAGTATCCTAGCACCATTTTGCCGTATCCCTCAGCGATTTTTTTCCAGTCGCCAAACATTACATTATTAAATGCTTGTTGGAAATAAAATTGACTTACAGGCGTTACGCTCGTGCCATAACCGCCCTTTTCGACGACTTCGCGCATAGCTTTGATGACGGCTGGAAATTTATCCATGATTTTGTTATCGCGCATCATTTGCGTATTTGCGGTTAAGGCACCGCCTGGCATAGGCGAAAATGGGATTATCGGGCTTACCATTGTCGCTTCTGGCGGCAAGAAATAATCCTTCAAACAATCCTCCAAAACCTCTTCGTATTTTAAAATTTTCTCAGCGTCAAAGCCAAAATCAAAATTTTGCCCCTTTGTCGCGTGTAAAATCGTCAAAATATCTGGTTGGCTTGTGCCTCCACTTACTGGATAAGCAGCTAAATCGATTCCATCGACGCCTGCTGCTAAGGCTGCTTGATAGCAAGCCACGCTAACGCCGGCTGTTTCGTGAGTGTGAAGTCTGATATGAACATCGTTTCCTAGGAGTTTGCGCGCTCTTCTTACGGTCTCAAAAACCTTTTGTGGGCTTGAAGTTCCGCTAGCGTCTTTGAAACAAACGCTATCAAAAGGAATTCCAGCCTCTAAAATTTTGCGTAAAATTCCAGCATAAAATTCAGGATCGTGCGCGCCAGAGCAACGAGGTGGTAAATCCATCATAGTAACGGTAATTTCGTGTTTTAAACCGTGCGCTTTGATACGCTCGCCACTATATTTTAAATTTTCGACATCATTTAGGGCGTCAAAATTTCGAATAGTCGTAGTTCCGTGTTTGGCAAAGAGTTTGGCATGCATGTCTATCATTTCGCGCGAACCAGTATCAAGCGTAACGGTATTTACGCCTCTGGCTAGGGTTTGCAGGTTTGCCTCATCTCCCACGGTTTCGCGGAATTTATCCATCATCGCAAACGCGTCTTCGTTTAGATAAAAATACAGACTCTGAAATCTAGCTCCGCCGCCAAATTCAAAGTGTCTAATCCCAGCCTCTTTTGCCGCGCTCACTGCTGGCAAAAAGTCCTTCATCGCTACACGCGCACCAAAGACAGATTGGAAACCATCGCGAAATGTAGTGTCCATAACATCAATAAATTTTTTGCTCATGCTAACTCCTTTAAAATAATTCTAAATTCTACAATTTCTAGCCTAAAAAAGCTTTTAATCCAAAAATTTCTGGATAAATCGCAAGGGCGAAAAGAACTAAAATTTGAAGCCCGATAAACGGCAACACTCCACGATAAATGTCTGTCGTGCGCACTGATTTTGGCGCGACACCTTTTAGGAAAAATATCGAAAATCCAAAAGGTGGCGTCATAAATGATGTTTGTAAATTTACAGCGATTAGTATCGCAAACCAAACTGGATTTATATTCATCGCTTCGACTATCGGGAATAAAATCGGCAAAATGATATATGAAATTTCAACATAATCAAGGAAAAAGCCCAAAATTATGATGACAATCATAGTTAGCGCGATAAATCCCCACTCTTTGCCAGGAAGTGAGTGCATGAAATCCTCCACGACATAGTCCCCGCCCGTGTATGAAAAAATCATAGAAAAGGCTGTTGCGCCCATTAAAATCATAAAAACCATGCCCGAAATTTTCACGCTTTGGCGAAGTGCGTCGTAAAGCAAAGAAAATGAAAATGTGCGGTATAAAAATGACAAAATTATCGCGCCCACACAGCCTACCGATGAGCTTTCTGTTGGAGTTGCGATACCGCCAAAGATTGATCCTAGCACTAGCAAAATCAGCACAAAAACAGGCACGACATTTTTTAGAGCATTAAAAATTTGACGAGCTTTGGTTTCATCATCGATTTTAGGAAGCTCGGGCGCGCAGTCTTTTTTGGCATACGAGATTATGAGGATAAAAACTATATAAAGCCCCACCAAAACGAGCCCCGGCACGATAGCTGCGGAAAATAGCTCGCCTACTGATACCGAAAAAACATCGCCTAAAATGATTAGCACGATTGAAGGTGGAATAATCTGCCCAAGCGTGCCAGAAGCTGCAATAGTGCCGGTAGATAGGGCTTTGTCGTAGCCGTATTTCATCATCACAGGCAGGCTAATAATACCCATAGCAATCACGCTAGCGCCCACGATTCCAGTCGTAGCCGCCAAAAGCGCGCCCACCAAAACAGTGCTAATCGCCACGCCACCGCGAACCCCGCCAAATAAAAACGCCATTGACTCCAAAAGCCTCTCAGCTAAGCGCGTTTTTTGCAAAATCATACCCATTAAAATAAAAAGCGGAACCGCGATTAGAAGCTGATTTTCCATAATCGAGTAAATTCGGTTTGGCATAAGAGAGAAAAACTGGTTGCTCATTTCGCTTATAGCCTCTGTAAAAACCTCGCTTCCCTCGGCGTATTCCCACGCCTCACTCACGCCATAAATAAATCCAAAAATCACCGCCACAGCCCCAAATGTAAAGGCTACCGGAAATCCCAAAAGCAGCATAAAAAGCGCTGCGCCAAACATTATAATCCCTATCATCACACAGCCTTTGCGCTAGAATTTTCGTCTAAAAATTCGCCGCGGTGGTTGTGGATTAGCGAATTTATATTTTTTATCAAAAACCCAAACGAATAAATAAATAAAAAGACATAAGATAGGCTAATAAATGATTTGATTATCCATAAATTCGTTAATCCACCTGGATTTGGGCTGGATTCTTTGCTCTCGTAGGCTTCGAGCGCGAAATCTAGCGAAAAATACGCCACGAGCGCCACAAATGGCAAAATAAAAAAGATTGTGCCCAAAATATTGATAATCGCCTTTGTTTTGGGGCGAAATTTTTCATATAGCACATCGACCCTGACATGGGAATTTTGCTGTAAAGTATAGGTCGAACCAAACAAAAACATCGCCGAAAACAGCCACCAGCTAATCTCTTGCATTGCCACAGAATTCGCGCTTGGAAAGAGATAGCGCGCAACGACATTGTAAAAAACGCAAAGGACTAAAAGAGCTAAAAAAACAATGCTAAAAAAACCTAAAATTTTCGCAAAACTATCGAAAATTTTTTCTAAAATTTGGAGATTTTTCCTCAAATTTGAACCTTTTTGTATTAAATTTCAAAATAAACTTGCGATTTTATCGAAATTTAGCGCAAAAAATAATAAAATAACGAGCAAAAAAAGGATAAAAATGTATTTAAAATTTAACAATAAATATTCTCGCAAATTTCTGCTATTTTGCGCAGTTTGGGCGGGTTTGTGGGTTTGCTTTTCATACTGCTTTTTGCAAAATTTCTTGTTTATGTATCCTGAAATTTTCAGCGCTAGACTTAGGTTTGATCTGTGCGTTTTAGCTCTGGGCGTGATTTTTGTGGCATTTAGCAAGGATAGCCTAAGCACGATTTGTGGGTATTTTTTGTGGTTTTATGGCGCGCTTGGGGGGCTAATTTGTGCGAAAAGCCTATCGTATCTACACAAAGCAGTGCGCGCTAGTAGCGATATGGACGGCGTGATGAACTGCGCTGGGGCGAATAAATTTTTGAATTTTGATTTAAATAAAATTTCGCTTTTTAAATCATATAATTCTTGCGCTTTTGATATACCCACACCGCCTGCAAATTTCGAACTCAGCGGTATGCGTGCGAATTTAATTAGCGCTTATAATGATGGCTGGTATCTTTTTGTAAGCTCAAAAAGCCTAAGTTTGCCTACTCTTTGGTTTATTGTATTTGGGTTTTTTGCTTTTGTCTGTGTTTTGGGAGTGGTTTTGGGATTTATCAGGCGCAGGGGATAGCCCCCCTGCGTGAGTTATTGAACGATAATTAGCGCATCGGAGCTATACACATCTTCTAACGAAGACAATCCGCTCATAGCCCAGACCTTTTTGCATAATCCGTCATAGCCTTTTGTAAGGATAATTTGCTTCTCATCAACGATTTCATAAGTAGCACAAACATCGTTTCTAATCTTAATCGGGTTTGTAACATTTGTCATCGTTGCGATAGAAGAAGAATAATGCGCTTGCGATGTGTAATACGCCATCAAATCGCTAAGAGATGTCGTGATATTATTCATCGTTTTTACCATCTCTGCGTCGTCTCTGGTAGCAGCTAGTCTAGGGATAGCTACCGCCGCCAAGATACCCAAAATAACAATCACGAAAATTAATTCGATCATTGTAAAAGCCTGTTTCATTTTTTATCCTTTGATAAAAATTTTGCAGGCGTATTCTACCACAATCTATAAATTTTTCGCAAATTCTACCATTTTTGATAATAAATTTATTGTATTTGCATCGACGACGATGTAGTGGTTATTTATCAGACTTTTGCCGTTATACAGCGGAGCGACGCCCGTTTTGAGGTCGATTATCGCGCCGCCGCTTTGGTGGATTATAAAATCCCCAGCCGCGATATCCCACAGCGAACAATCGCTAAACCTACCATACGCGCTCGCCCCATTTTCCGCCATTACGCAAAATTTCAGCGCAGAGCCATAGCGAGTAAATTCGAAGCCAAACTTCTCGCATAGCCCCATATACTTGCTTCCCTTGCCATGATGCCCTATCATAAAGGTCTTTGGCGAATTTGGTTTTCGCTCGATTTTTTCGCCGTTTTTATAGACGACGCCACCGCCATTACTGCTATACACATCGCCACTTACAGGCGATGAAATCACCGACAAAATCGGTCTTCCGTCCTCTATCAGCGCGATGCAAACGCAAAATTCGCCATTTCGCGCGATGAATTCCTTCGTCCCATCAAGCGGATCGACTAGCCAAAACCTCTTTGCGCTCATGCGCTCATCTGCGCTCATCACGCTCTCTTCGGAGCAAATCGCAATCCCACTAGGTGCTAGCGTGCTTACAATCGCATCATTTGCAGCCAAATCCGCGGTTGTTAGCGGAGATTTGTCCTCTTTGACATAGACATCAAATTTCTCATAATGCTCCATAATCGCCTTGTTTGCGCGCTTTGCCGCAACCACGGCTAAATTCAAAAGTTCATCTTTATTCATTTTCGCCTCCAAAAATAAGCGGTAAGAATTGTTGTAATCGTAGAATTGAAAGATTTGTATTCTAGCACAACAAAGCTTTAAAAAAGCTAGATTAAATTTTAAGGGCAAAATTTATAAAATTTTTGCAAATTCAAGGGGCAAAAATGGAAATTTTACAAGAATTACAAAATTTAAGCGATGAAAAATACGCCAAATTTAGCGCGAAAATTCTGCCGGGGGCGCGAATTTTGGGCGTGAAAATGCCACATTTACGCGCGCTTGCAAAGCGGGTTTTGCGCGAGCAAAGCGAGGGTGAAATTTTAGAATTTATCCGCGCCAAGGGCGAATTTAGCGAAGAAATGACATTAAAGGCGATTTTGATAAATTCACTAAAAATCAGCGAAAAAAATCGCATAAATTTGGCGCGAGATTTTATCCCGCGCATCACAAACTGGGGCGTTTGCGATACATTTTGCGCCAAACGCAAAAACGATTTAGAGCTTTGGCGGGAATTTACGCTTGGTTTTAGGGAGGCTAGGGGCGAGTTTGAGAAGCGGTTTTTTTATGTAAATTTGCTGGTAAATTTCGTAAATTCGCAGAATTTGGCGCTTTTGCTAGATACTGCACGCGCTGAGCGAAACGAGAAATACTATGTCCAAATGGGGGCAGCGTGGGCACTGTGCGAATTCGCCGTGAAATTTGAGCGTGAAATTTATGAGTTTTTGCAGGGGTATGAAAACGAAAAAATCAAAAATCTTGCGATTAAAAAAATCTGCGAAAGCCTGCGTTTCACCGAGCAAAGCAAGGCAAAATTTAAGGCGTTAAAATCCGCGAAATCCTAAAATTCGCGGAAATTTAATTTATCAAAATTTCAAATTTCTTTCTCAATCTTGCTTGTTTGTTTCGCTGTCGTTTTCTAGCGCATTTACCCTTTTGCCGATGTCTTTGAGCTGCGAAAACTCTTCGATTAGGCGCGGTGCGTCATCTAGGCTAATCGCAAAAGTCCAAATATAATTCATCACCGTAAAAATATACCCAGCGTCTGTTTGTTTGAGCGCCAAAAGATAAGCCGCCAAACTAAATACTAGTGCACAAATCGAGCCTACGATGAGATAGCCAATCGCCTCGCGGTTCGAGATAGCTATGCGAATACGCGAAAGCAAATCGTAGTGGCGCGAAACGGCGATAGGGCTGCCTTTTTCTATGAGATTTACCTCGTTTTCGTTGCGGTTGTTTAGCTTCAAATAAAATCTGTCGTTTTTGCGAATATATCGTGGCAAAAAGGGTGCCAAAACAGCGATTATGATTAGACAAAAGCTCGCTACAATCGGCTCGTAAAAATATAGCATAAAAACACTTCCCAAAATCGAAACCACAGAGGTAAAAAGCATAGGAAAGGAGTGCTCGAAAAAATTTATAAATTCACGCGAAAGTGCGACGCGCGCGCTTGTCTGGCTCACGCTAGCGTTTGTGCTTCGTTCGTTTGAGATGATATTGACGGCTAAATTTGCATAAATTTTGCTAAATGCGTAGGTGTCGATTTTGCGCCTAATAGCGCCCAAAAAACCAAATTCCAAATATCACAAAAATATAAATTATCGCGATTTTTGCCTCGCCTGCTAAAATTTTATTTATCGCAAATCCGCCAAAAATCGGATAGAGCATAAAGGCCAAATTTTCCAAAATCACCAATGAAAATGTAAAAATCAGCTTTTTTATAATGTTTCAACGCGATGAAAATAAGCGTTTTAAACGCGCTTTTTTGCATAAAAATTCCTAAATTTGAATTAAATCGCGCAAGTATAAAGGGGAAAATTTAATAAGATTTAAATTAAAAAAAGTATCTAAAATTTAACTATGCAGTTAAATTTTAGACAATGCAAAATTTATTTGTAGCGATAAGTGATTCTACCCTTATCAAGGCTGTATGGCGTAAGCTCGACTTTGACGCGATCGCCTGGCATGATTTTGATATAGTGCATACGCATTTTGCCTGCGATATGGCACAAAATCACATGCTTGTTATCAAGCTCGACCTTAAATGTCGCATTTGGCAACGCCTCGATTACATTGCCATCAATCTCAATGACATCATCTTTTGCCATTAAATTTTCTCCTTTTAATCTTTCAAGCTTTTGCTTAGAATTTCGACTTTGTTATTTACCACAGCCAAGCAATGCTCATAATGAGCCGTTCTAAGGCCGTCTTTGCTCGTCGTCGTCCATTTGTCTGCGCCCACGACTGGGGTGCCGTCTTTTTGGCAAATCATCGGCTCGATACAAAAAACCATGCCGTTTTTGATTTTTGGCCCTGATTTTGGATTGTTGCCCTCTAAATAATTTGGAATCTCAGGCTCTTCATGCGGTTTTTTGCCGATTCCATGCCCGCAAAATCCATATAGTGGCACATATCCGCGCGCTCTGATAAATTGCTCGATAGCTAGGCATAGCTCTTTAAAATGCATGCCGACCTTTATCGTGTCGATAGCATGATACAGCGCGTCTTTGCTGCATGCGATGAGCTCTTCGTCTGATTTTGAAATTTTGCCAATCGGCAAAGTGCGCGCACTATCGCCGTAATATCCATTTAAGCGAGAGCCTAGATCAATACCTAGTATGTCGCCCTCTTTTAGGATAGTGTTATCAGGTATGCCATGGATTATAACTTCGTTTAGTGAAAGACAAGCTGCGTTTGGGAAACCATAAAGCCCTTTAAATGCTGGATATGCGCCCTTGCTCGTAATAAAATCATCGATTTTTTTATCCACTTCTAAAAGCGTCATACCCGGTTTTATGAATTCTTCCGCATAATCAAGGGCAGCGGCGACGATTTTATTCGCCGCCCGCAAACCCTCTAAATCTTTTTGATTTTTGAGTAAAATTGCCATTTTATAGTCCAACGGCACTTAGGGTTTGGTATTTGTTCATATACACTTGCGCTTCGATTCTTCTCATAGTATCAAGTGCGACCGATACTACGATTAGCACGCTCGTGCCACCGAAATAAAATGGAACGCCCATAAATTTGACTAGCAACCATGGAATAACAGTCACCAAGCCTAGATAAATCGAACCCCAAAATGTAAGGCGAGATGCAACATCGTTTAGAAATGTCGCTGTGCCCTCACCTGGACGAATTCCAGGGATAAATCCACCTTGTTTTTTCAAATTTTCGCTGATATCTTTGGAATTAAACGCGATTGAAGCGTAAAAATAGGCAAAAAATACAACTAAAATAAATGTCAAAAGATTAAAGAAATAGCTACTTGGATTGATAAAGTCAGCTACTTTTTGGACAAAAGAATTTGTGCTAGCAGTCAAAATCGTGCTAGGAAACATCAATACCGCACTAGCGAAAATCGGCGGAATAACACCGCTTAAATTTAGCTTGATTGGCACATAATTCATAATGCGTTTGTTTTGGTTCGCCATTAAAATTTTGCGAGGAAACGAGATTGGAATCCTGCGCTCGCCTAGCTCGACATACAAAATCGCCGCGATTGTAGCAAAAATAATTAAGGCGATTGCGATTAATTTTAAGATATTAAGTTCGCCGTTATTTACGAGCTGAACTGTGCCGCCGATCGCCGTTGGTATCGCGCTAACAATACCGGCAAAAATGATTAAGCTCGTGCCGTTTCCAACACCTCTTTGAGTAATCTGCTCGCCAATCCACATCAAAAGCATAGTGCCTACAAGCATAGAAATACACGAAATAAATATAAATTCGTTTGTATTTTCTGCCATGATAGCCTTCGCGCCATTTACGCCCGTAATGCCCTGCAAACCGATACTAACACCGATTGCTTGCACAAGCGCAATAGCGATTGTAGCGTAACGAATAATTTGCATATATTTTTGCATACCGTCACGCTCTTTTTTTAGTTTGCCTAAATTTGGAAATGTAGCAGATAATAGCTCCATAATAATCGAAGCTGTAATGTATGGCATAATGCCCAGCGAAATGACGCTAAATCTTTCGACCGCGCCACCGCTAAACATATTAAACATACCAAAGGCATTGTCTTTGTTTGTATTGAAAAATTCTTTTATCACCTCAACATCAACGCCCGGCACTGGCACATAAGCCAGTAGCCTGAAAGCAAATAGAAAACCCAATGTAATGAGTATCTTGTTGCGAAGTGTTTTGTTCATTAGTTTTGTCCGCTAAATTTTACATTTTCGTCTTTTATCTTGCTAGCAAGATCTTTTGCACTTGCACCGATAAGTTTTACTACTTTTACAGAGCTAGACATTTTATGAACAGTTCTGATAGTATCAACTGTAATCTCGCTTAGCTCTTTTACAGCTGAAATTTTTTCTACATTGATTACATAAGGTTTTTCAAATCTTGAATAAAAACCAACTTTTGGTAATCTTCTTTGAAGTGGTTGTTGGCCACCCTCAAAACCTCTTTTTTCATGTGAGCCAGTGCGCGCAGTTTGACCTTTGCCACCGCGACCTGCTGTTTTGCCAAGACCGCTACCTTGACCACGACCTAGTCTTTTGGTGCTATGAGTAGAGCCTGGTGCTTTTTGAAGATTTTCTAATCCCATCTTAAATCCTTGTTAGTGTTTTAGCATGCTAAGAGCCTTCATTGTAGCTCTTACGACATTTGATGAGTTGTTTGAACCAAGAGACTTAGTCAAAATATCTTTAACGCCTGCAAGTTCTAAAACAGGGCGAACAGATCCGCCTGCGATTACGCCGGTACCTTCGCTAGCTGGTTTAAGCAAAATTCTACTAGCGTTATATTTAACCTCTACATCGTGAGTAATTGTCGAACCGTTTAGTTTAACCTCGATGATATTTTTAAACGCATCATCTACGGCTTTTTTAATCGCGTCTGGAACCTCTTTTGATTTTCCAAAACCAAAGCCAACTAAACCATTTCTGTTACCAACAACGATTAGGGCAGTAAATCTAAATCTTCTACCACCTTTTACGACCTTTGTAACCCTACCGATATTAACGATTACTTCTTCGAATTCTTCTCTATTATATTTTTCCACGATAATTCCTTTGGTTTATAGTTTGATGCCGTTTTCGCGTAACGCATCAGCAAAACTTACAATCACTCCGTGATATAAATAACCGTTTCTATCAAAAAGCGCCTCAGAAATGCCTTTATCTTTTAGCTTAGCAGCCAAATCTTTGCCAAGGCTAGCAGCGCCTTCTTTGTTTGCTTTCACACCCAAAGTTTTACCGCTGGCAGCGCATATTGTTTTTCCCTCAACATCATCGATTACTTGCGCATAAACTGTTCTATTTGATTTGAAAATAGAAATTCTAGGGCAAGAGCTAGTGCCGGAAATTTTTGCACGAATTCTTCTTTTTCTCTTAATTCTTAGAGATATTTTTCTTTTTAATACATTTGCTGTCATTTCTCAACCCTTATTTTTTAGATGTTTTACCGGCTTTGCGGATAATATGCTCTTCGACATATTTTACACCTTTGCCTTTGTATGGCTCAGGTGGTCTAAATCCTCTAATCTCAGCAGCGACTTGACCAACTTTTTGTTTATCGTCGCCTTTGATTGTGATGATGTTTTTATCTACTGAAATTTCAATACCTGCTGGTGAATCGAAATTTATCGGATGAGAAAAACCTAGGTTTAGCTCTAAAACTTTGCCTTTCATCGCAGCTCTGTAACCAACGCCGTTGATTTCAAGCTGTTTTGTGAAGCCGTCAGTTAGGCCAATAACGATGTTGTTAGCTAGCGCACGGTATGTTCCCCAATACGCTCTGCTTTGTCTATCTTCACCTTTTGGTGAAAATGAAATTTGGCCATCTTCGATTTTAACATCGACATTGCCCTTTAAATCAAGGACTCTTTCGTTGTTTGCTTTTTTAAATTTTAAAGATGAACCATCGATTTTTACCTCTACTCCGTTTGGAATAGAGATAGGTTTTTTACCAATTCTTGACATAATTTTCCTTTTTATTTGTCTAGGGTATGACTACTTTTACGAATGGATACCACAATGCCATAAAAAGTAGAACTTTTTACCAAATAGTGCAAAGCACTTCGCCGCCAACGCCAGCTTTACTAGCTTCGATACCGCTCATAACGCCTTTGCTAGTGCTAACAACTACTGTTCCATAACCATTTTTAAATCTTTTGATCTCGTCTTTACCTTGATAAACACGGCGTCCTGGTTTTGAAACTCTTTTTACTTCATTGATTACACTTCTGCCTTTTTCATCATATTTTAAAACAACATTGATGAATTTTTTGTTTCCCTCTTCTACTACATTGTAGCTCTCGATATAGCCCTTTTGAGCTAAAATTTTAAGGGTAGCCTCTACAACATTTGAGTGAAACAATTTAGCAGTGTCTAAGCGTCTCATAGCTGCATTTCTAATGCGGGTTAATCCGTCTGAAATAAGATCATTTACCATATCTACTCCTTTTTACCAGCTAGCTTTTTTAAGGCCAGGGATTAGACCCTCATTAGCCATTTTTCTTAAACATACACGGCAAATTCCAAAATCTCTATAAACAGAGTGCGGACGACCGCAAATTTGGCATCTTGTATATGCACGAGAGCTGAATTTAGCAGGGCGTTTTGCCTTAGCTATCATTGATTTTTTTGCCATATTACTTTCCTTTTGCGAAAGGCATGCCAAATAATTCTAGCAATTTAAACGCCTCTTTATCGCTATTTGTTGTAGTTACGATTGTAATGTTCATACCGTGAGTTCTTAGGATATTATCATACTCTACCTCAGGGAACATTAATTGCTCTTGCAAACCGAAGTTATAGTTACCGCGACCATCAAAGCCATTGCGTGCAACACCACGGAAGTCTTTTACTCTTGGTAATGCGATTGAGATAAGTTTATCAAAAAACGCATACATTTGCTCTTTGCGCAATGTAACCATAATACCGACAGGAAATCCCTCTCTGACTTTAAAACCAGCAACTGATTTTTTTGCATTTACAATAAGTGCTTTTTGACCTGCAATCAAAGAGATTGTATCAGCCATGTTTTGAAGCACTTTTTGATCTTTGCCAGATTCGCCTACACCAACGCTAATTACGATTTTTTCAAGTGCCGGAATTAGCATAGGATTTTTTATATCAAATTCTTTTTGTAAAGCTGGTCTAATTGACTCAACATATTTAGTTTGTAATCTGTTCATAATCAACCCTCAACCAATGCGACATTTGAAATATCCATAGGCATTTCTTTGTTTGTGAAACCACCACTTGGATTTTGCTCAGTTGGTTTAACAGCTTTTTTAGCTATTTTACAACCCTCAACTATAACTTGTGATTTTTTAGGGAAAACAGCTTTTACAACGCCAGTTTTGCCTTTATCATCACCTGCGATAATTTTTACTTGATCGCCTTTTTTAATCTTAAATTTCACTGCCATTATAGAACCTCCGGAGCCAATGAAACGATTTTCATAAAACCGCCGTATCTGACTTCTCTACCGATTGGGCCAAAAATACGAGTGCCAATCGGCTCTTTTTTTGCATCCAAAATTACAGCTGCATTTTCATCAAATCTAATCAAAGAGCCATTTCCTCTGTGAAGCTCTTTTTTTGTTCTAACGACGACGGCTTTTACAACTTGACCGCGTTTAATCTTGCCATTTGGTAGAGCTTTTTTTACAGAACAAACTATAATATCGCCTACTGTTGCATAGCGGCGTTTGCTACCACCCAAAACTTTAATACACATAAGTTCTTTTGCACCGCTGTTATCAGCTACTGCAAGTCTTGTAAAACTTTGTATCATTATTCAACTCCTGTTTTCAAAACCGCTTTTAAGCGAAATGTTTTTTTCGCACTAAGTGGTCTGCACTCAACTGCTGATATAGTATCGCCGATTTTGACGATATTGTTCTCGTCATGGATAAGATATTTTTTAAATCTTTTGACGATTTTTCTATATCTTGGGTGGATAACTCTTCTCTCTACCAAAATAGTAGCAGTTTTATTGCCCGCTTTTTTTACGACTACGCCTTGAATTTCTCTTTTAAATGCCATAACTCTATCCTTATTTTGCTTTTATAGCAGTATTGATTCTAGCGATATCTTTTTTGATCGCACGAATTTCATTAGGATTGCTTAACTGCATTGTTTTAAGCTTTTGCTTAGCCGTAAATAAAAGCAACTTATTATCTTTTAACATCTTATTTAGCTCAGCTAAATCTTTATCTTTCAAATCAGTATATTTCATTTTCGCTATCCCTAGTTACAATTTTTGTTTTGAAAGGTAATTTGTGGATTGATAGCGTAAGAGCTGCTCTTGCTTGCTCTTCACTTACACCAGTCATCTCGAAAATCATTCTGCCTGGTTTGATATTCATTACCCACTCTTCTACACCAGCTTTACCTTTACCCATACGAGTTTGTAGAGGTTTTTTAGTAAGTGGTTTATCAGGAAATACCTTAATCCAAATTTTAGCTTGGCGATTTACATAGCGAGTCATCGCGATACGAGCTGCTTCGATTTGGCGTGAATTAATTCTACCTGCTTCAACAGCTTTGATACCAAAATCACCAAATGTCAAAGCATTACCGCGAGTTGCGTAGCCGCGATTGCGACCTTTCATCATCTTACGATATTTTGTTCTTTTAGGCATCAACATGGCTATTTACCTCTTCTTGTTCTGCGTGGTTTTTTAGAAGCTTCTTCTGTTTTTTCAGCTTGAATTCCTTTTTGCAAAATTTCGCCTTTGAAAATCCAAACTTTAATACCGATATTTCCGTATGTAGTGTGAGCCTCAGCAAAACCATAATCGATTTTTGCTCTTAGAGTGTGAAGCGGAACGCGTCCCTCTAAATACCACTCTGTGCGAGCCATTTCAGCGCCACCTAGACGGCCAGAAACTGAAATTTTAATACCTTTTGCGCCTGCTTTTTGCGCACCTTGAATTACTTTTTTCATAGCGCGTCTAAATGCAACCCTGCGCTCTAATTGCATAGCTACATTTTCAGCTGCCAAAAGTGCATTAGCGCCGACTTTGCGCTCTTCTTTGATGTTTAAATTCACATCTTTATTTACTAGTTTAACAACTTCGGCTCTTAAATTCTCTACTTCGCCACCTTTTTTACCGATGATAACACCTGGGCGAGCTGCAACGATAGTTACGCGAACTTTTTTAGCTGTTCTTTCAACAAGAATTTGGCTAATTCCTGCGTAATAAAGTTTAGCTTTTAGGAATTTACGGATTTTGTAATCCTCGCCGATGTTTTCTGATAGTGTTGATTTAGCAGGAAACCATCTTGATTCCCAGTTTCTATTGATACCTAGTCTTAAACCAATCGGATTAACTTTTTGTCCCATACTACGCTTCCTTACTTGGTTTTGCTACTTCAACGCTAATGTGTGAAGTTGGCTTTCTGATTCTGCTTGCTGTTCCACGAGCGCGTGGTCTAAATCTTTTTAGAACTGGACCAGCATCTACGCGACAACTTTTTACTATAACTTCCTCTGGTTCAAAACCGCCATTAGCAACTGCGCTTGAAATAGCAGTAGCGATATATTTTGCACCGCGATTTGGAGTGAATTCCAGTGTAGCAAGTGCAAATTCAGCGTTCATGCCTTGAACTTGTTTTGCGATAAGTCTTGCCTTAGTCGGTGAAAGGCGAACAAATTTGATAGTTGATTTACTCATTTATTTCCCCTTATTTACCGATTTTCTTTTGAACTGAGCCTTTGTGGCCTTTGAAAGTTCTAGTAGGAGCAAACTCACCTAATTTATAACCAATGTGGTGTTCTGTAACATACACTGGGATAAAATTTTTGCCATTATGCACATTAAATGTTAGTCCAATCATATCAGGAACGATTGTGCTGCGTCTTGACCAAGTTTTAATTGGTTTGTTATCGTTAGCAGCCTTTGCAGCTACTACTTTTTTCATTACATGATCATCTACGAAAGGACCTTTTTTAAGCGATCTAGCCATTTTTATTTTCCTTTCTTTCTAGAAATTATAAGCTTATCACTAGCTTTTTTACGACGAGTTTTCGCACCTTTTGTAGGTTTGCCCCATGGAGTAACTGGGTGACGACCTGAATTTTTCTTGCCTTCACCACCACCGTGTGGGTGATCTACTGGGTTCATAGCAGAACCTCTGGTTTGTGGGCGAATTCCTCTGTGGCGATTGCGACCAGCTTTTCCTAGAACGACATTGGCCCAGTCTTCGTTACCAACAACGCCGATAGTAGCCATACACTCAGCCAAAACTCTTCTCATCTCACCGCTTGGCAAACGAAGGATTACATATTTCTCCTCTTTACCCATTAGTTGAGCATATCCACCAGCAGATCTTGCCATTTGAGCGCCTTTGCCAGGTTTTAGCTCGATATTGTGCAAGATAGTTCCCACTGGGATACTTTTCATTTTCATTGCGTTGCCTGGTTTGATATCTAGTCCAGCCTCAGCAGAAGCAACGACATCGCCTACATTTAATTCATTTGGTCTGATGATATAGCGTTTCTCGCCATCAGCATAAGAGATCAAAGCGATTCTACAATTTCTGTTTGGATCGTATTCGATAGCCTCTACTTTACCTGGGATTCCAAATTTTCTTCTTTTGAAATCGATAATTCTGTAAAGTTTGCTAGCACCAGCTTCTTTATGGCGGCTTGTAATGCGACCATTATTGTTTCTACCAGCAGCGGCTGGGATTTTTACAAGTAGGCTTCTAACGCTTGCTTTTGCAGTGATATCATCGCTGCTAAGGCCTGTCATAAATCTTCTACTTGGAGTATATGGTTTGTATGTTTTAATCGCCATCTTACGCCTCCGCATTTTCTAGGGTTGCACCCTCTGGAAGTTTGACATAAAATTTCTTTACATCATCTCTTACGCCTAATCTTCCTCTAAATCTTTTAACTTTACCATCTTGGCGCAATGAATTTACTTTTACAGGCACGATGCCAAAGTATTCTTTCAAAACGCTTTTTAGTCCATTTTTAGTCATTGACGGACTTGTTTGGATAACAACTACGCCACTTTCTTGTAGGCCAAGAGACTTTTCTGTATAAAGTATAGTTTTGATATCTGTTATATCTGCCATTTTAGTCCTCTTTCACCAATGTTTCAAATGCAGCTTTTTCGCATACGATTGAGCTATATACTGCAACCAAATAAGCATTTACTTCGCTAGCATCAACTACATAGCAATTTTTCAAATTTCTGTATGCTAAAAGTGTTTGTGCATCTAGCTCGTTTTTAACGATTAAAGCATCTCTTACACCTAGTTTTTCGATAAATTTAGCAGCGTCTTTTGTTTTGCCACTTTCTACGCTTAGGTTATCGAAAACATAAAATTTGCCCTCGTTTGCTTTTTCGTTCATAGCAAATTCAAGCGCAAGGCGTTTTTGTTTTTTATTGACTTTTTGCTCATAGTTTCTGTTGTTTGTCGGACCAAATGCAACCGCACCGCCAACCCAAACATTTGTTCTAGTCGAACCAGCTCTTGCACCGCCACGACCTTTTTGACGCCATGGTTTTTTGCCACCACCGCTAACTTCTGAACGACCTTTTGTTTGTGCCGTATTTGCACGAAGTGAAGCAAGGTAAGATTTTACATATAAATATAAATTGTGCGAATTTACCTCTGCATATTTTGCAGGAAGCTCGATTTCGCTAGCTTTTTCTAATTTTTCATTAAGAACGCTTACTTTACTCATTTTACTATCCTTATTCTGCCCATTGCACCATTAAATCCTGGGATAGAACCTTTTACTACCAAAATTTTATTCTCAGCATCGAAGCTTACTATCTCGTTTTTAGCAGTGATTGTCTCATTGCCTGTGTGACCTGCCATTCTCATACCTGGTTGGACGCGACCTGGCCACTCGCAGTTTCCGATAGAACCTGGTCTTCTGTGGAAGCGTGAGCCATGAGCTGCTGGACCACCAGAGAAACCGTGGCGTTTGATAACACCTTGGAAACCTTTACCTTTTGAAGTAAAAGTAACTTTTACGATTTTAGCTGAGCTTAATACTTCTGTGCTTTGATCGCCAACCTCAGCATTTTCGACATTTAGTGTCGCGAATTTGTTAAATTCTTTGCTTAGGCTATATTTTTTCTGAATTCCTGCGATAGATTTGTTGTATGCTTTGCCGTTAGCGTAAGCTACGATAGCTTGCTTGTCGTTGCATACTTCGCAAATTTTAGTATTAATAAGCTTTAAAAGCGTTACAGGCGTGCTTTTGATGCCGACTGTTCTACTCATGCCTATTTTTTCTACGATATATTCCATACTTTAACTCCTTATTTGCCCATCGCATGAACTTCGACATTAACTTCTGGGGCTAAGTCAAGTTTAGTTAGCGAATCAACTGTATCAGGGGTTGCCGCTACGATATCTAGCATACGAGCGTGAATTCTCATCTCAAACTGCTCTCTCGAATCTTTGTTAATGTGTGGAGATTTCAAGACTGTGTAGCGTTTGATCTTCGTAGGCATTGGAACTGGACCTCTCACATCGGCGCCTGTTCTCTTGACGGCTTCTACAATTGCCGCAACTGTGCGATCTAAAACCCTATGGTCATAAGCTTTTAACTTTAACCTGATTTTTTGCATCTGCTTTCCTTAAAAAGAACTTGTCACAACGCGTGACCTTTTGCCTTAAAAACAAAAGACTGGGATTATATGAAAAAGGCAAAATTTTGTCAAGAAATTCGGTGAATTTTATAGAATTTTTTCCTTTTTATAAGGAAATATTCTGAAATTTAGAGCAAAATTTTTTAAATTTTAAAATTTTGTAAATTTTGCTAAATTTATTTCCTTTTAATAAGGAAAATTTTAAAATGCGTTTTATGCAAAATTTAGAATATTTTTATGAAAATCCGCCAGAAGAGGCGAAATTTATAGCTAGAAAAACCTCCATTGATGCGCCCAAAACTATACTTTATGGCGCGCTAGGTGCTGGGAAAAGTTTGATTTTGTTTGATTATATTTCAAATTTCAAAAAGGGCGAATTTTTGTATATAAATTTCGCGGATTTGCGCTATGAATTTTTAAATCTAAGCGATGAATTTGATAAAATTTTTAAATTTTTAGAGCAAAATTCGCAGATTATCGCGCTTTTTTTGGATAATTTAGATGAAATTTTGCCGTGTGAAATTTCGCATTTGCAAAATTTGCTAAACTCTGGCGCCTCGCAAAATTTGCAAAGCATTATCATCTCTACGCGCAAAAGTAGCTTTGAGCTAGCAAATTTTGCAAAGCTAAAAATTACGCCGCTTTGTTTTGAGGAATTTATCGCTTTCGATAAACGGCACAGCGAGATAAACGCCATTATTTCGGCATTTTTCTCGCAAGGCGGGAGTGTGGGTGGCTCGCTTTTGCACTCAGCAGGGAGCATAAATTCCGAGCAAAATGCGCTAAAATCGGCTCTAAGCGCAAACGAGATTAAAATTTTAAAAGAGTGCGCGGCTTTCGTCACAGCGTCATTTAGCGCGAATAAAATTTATACAAATTTAAAGGAAAAAATCCGCATTTCAAAGGACAGCGTCTATGCGACCATAGCGAAATTTGACGATGAAAATTTCATAAATTTTATCCCAAAATTTGGCGATGAAAAAGCGGCGAAAAAGATGTTTTTTTCGAATTTCAATCTCAAAGAAATTCTCGGTTTCAAAAAGGATTTTGTAAAAAAATTTTTAAACGCCGTGTATTGCGAGCTGGCAAATTTGGGCGCGCTCATTTACTACACCAAGGATTTGGATTTTTACCTGCCGAGCCGAAATTTAGGGGTTTTGGTCGTGCCATTTAGCGCGAGTGAGATTGTGTTTTTGAGATTTAAAAAGCTGATTTTGGAGCTAAAACGGCTCAAAATCACGCGCCTTGCCGTGATCTCCATGGCAAATACAGGCTCGCTTGAAATCGAGGGGATAAAGTGCGAAGTCGTGCCGTTTCACAGCTTCGCACTTGGGTTGTGATTATCGGACGATGATTTTACCTACACCATCATACATTTTTTCTTCTTCACCGCTTTTTAGTGATCCAAAAGCATTTTTACAAATCTCATCATCTCTATTTACTCTAATTTCTAGTTCTTTGTCGCCTTTTGTTGCAAACTCTACGCAAATTTTATCGCCTAATTTTATCGGAGTTGGCACATTTGTCATTGCGCCTATATCAGAAATAAATTTGCTTTGCGAAGTGTAATACGCCTGAAAATCGGATAATGCAGTCACTAAATTTGTCCTAGCTTTTGACATTTCGGCTTCCGCCCTTGCTTCTACTCTTTTCACAGCCATTTTTGCATTTTCGCAATCGGTTTGCGTTTTTTCGCTCATCCGCTCCATTTTTTTGCACTCATCCACACGAGCTTTGGCGATTTCGATATTATCGGCAAAATAATCAGCCGTTCTAGGGTCTTGCTCTCCGCAACCACTCAAACCAAATCCCATAGCCGCCACAAGGCTAAGAGTTAAAATTCTTTTCATATTTTTCCTTTGAAATGAAATTAAAATTTTCATTTTATCGTTTTTTTTGTTTTGCTTAAAGCTAGCTGAAATTTTGGAATTTTTATTGAATTTTGAAATTTTGCTACGCAACCTTGTAATACTGCGCCGAAATTTTACTTTTTATTTTAAATGCAAAATTTTGCATTTAAATGTCATTGCGAGGAGCTGTGAAACAGCGACGAAGCAATCTACAAAGCTAAAATAAATAGTATGACAAATAGCAGAATTTTAATTTTCATGAAATTTTAGAATTTCAAATTTTACCATTTTTGCGGTTGGTAGTTTAGGCTTTGTAGATTGCCACGGAATTTTGCTGGCGCAAAACCCCTCGCAATGACACTTAAAAGCGAAATATAAATTTCCCTAAACCACTTCGACAATGGTGCAAATTTACTTCGATTTGTCATTGCGAGCGCGAAACGCCGAAGCAATCCACGAGCTAAAAATTCACAGACACTAAATTCGTTATCATCACAAGGCGCAGGTTCCGTGCGCAAATTAACTATGTTTTAGCGCCAAATTCTACTGTCCGTAACGCCTAAAAATGTATGTGGAACAATCCAAGTATCTGTGTAAATCGTAACTTTTGGCATTTTACTCTCCTTTGTTTTTGATTTTTATCGTTAAAAATGGTTTTTCATTTGGCTTGACAACTCGACTATAAGTAACCCCTGAATTATTAGAATTACTAGAAAAATGAAGCGGTGTTTTGTAAATCAATATTTTCATATTTACACCTTGAATTTTAGAAGATTCTGATACATTTTTCATTATTTGTTCTAATTCCAAATTATTAAATCCATAGATATTTAAAACATATTCTTCCAAATCAGTTACAAAACCGCAACTATACATCCAATTTTTATCTGTATTTTTTATCTCGGTATGTAAAATTTTACTTGCCTTTTCATTTGGCTCTGTTCTACAAGTGTCGCCACAACCCGCAAGCCCCATAACCACGCAAACTGCAAGGCTAAATTTAAGAAATTTTTTCATTTTAATCCTTGATAAATTTATGAAATTTTGAAATTTTAAGGCAAATTTGGCGCAAATTTTGCAAAATTTACGCCAAATCAAATTTAATAAACCGAAATTTCGACCAAATTTCCGTCTGGATCGTATAGATACACGCTTTTCATCTTGCCAAGCGCGCCGGTTCGCTCCACAGGTCCTAGCTCGATTATAGCGCCACGAGAGGTGATTTCGCGCGCGATTTCGTCGATGTCGCCCTGAGCAATTAGGCAAAAATCAGCCGAGCCGTAGGTTTGATTTTTCGCTACGGGTAGAAATTCGGCTAGTTTTTGGTGGATATTGATTTTAGAATCTCCGAATTTCACCGCCATTTTGGCGCCGTTTTGCACGATTTCAAGGTCTAAAATTTCGCCGTAAAATTTCAGCGTAGCCTCTAAATTTGCGCTTAAAATCACAAAGTGATCGATATTTTTGATTTTCACGCTAGCCCTTTACGCGATAAAATCGCCGTCGAAAAGGTGTCTGACATCGCCTGATATGCACGCAGTCTCGCCACGCATTTTTACACCGATTTTTTCGCCACTCACGCACGCCATATTTGCATTTTCGCTCAGATTATAGTGCGCTCTGCCCGCGATATATGCGCTAGCTATGCCAGTTCCGCATGAAAGAACTTCTTTTTTCGCGCCGTGTGCGTATGTGCGCACCCTAACCCCTGTGTTACTCATCTCAGCATAACTTACATTGGCATTAAATTTCTCGCTAAGCTCGGTAGCTAGGGTGTGGTTGTATGCGCTCAAATCTTTGACAAAGGTTACGACATTTGGCATACCGACCTCGTATAAATACCACATATGGCCATTGCTCATAAATCCCTCGCCAAGGCGATTGACATTATCAAACTCGACCTCGACATTTGCTGTGATTGCGCGGTTTGAGCCCATGCCATAAATTTGACCAAAATTTGAATCTCGTTTTTTTGTGCCAAAACTCACGCTTCTACCTGTGTCAAATCCACGAATTTCGCCGTTTATTACATTGGCGTCGTTTTTGAATTTCACATTTTTGCCAGATAAAAATCGCTCGTAAGCATACATACACACAACCATTGCGGCGTTTGCGCTTATCGGGCTTCTAGTGCCATCTGGGTTGTAATACTCCACAATGATATTATTGTCGTTGCTTCCGGGGGTTTTTTGGTTGCTTAGCGAAATAAATCCGTTGGCTCCAATTCCCTCTGCGCGGTTGCAAAGCACCCTAGCTAGACTGCCACGCTCGGCACTTTGTGAAAACTCGACTACTACAAAATCATTTCCACATGCGTTATACTTTGAAAAATTCAATTTATCTCCTTTAAAAAATTTTTCACATTTTTTTCAAGTGTTATTTTATCGCTAACATTTTCTATAACAAAATTTGCGTTTGCGCGCTTAAATTCGATATCTGCTTGCAAACTAACGCGAAGCGTGGCCTGCTCACGCGTTAGTGCGTTTCGCTCCATAATGCGCTCTATAAGCAAGTCGTGCGGGGCATATACGACTACGATTTTGTCGAATTCATCGTATTTTTGGCGCTCGAAATACAGCGGAATATCGGCGAAAAATGGTTTATTTAGGTGTTCTAAAATTTCAGATTGTCTTAGAATTTCATCTTTGATTTTTGGGTGCAAGATTGCTTCTAGTTTGGCAAGCTCAGCCTTGTCGTTAAAGACCAAATCGCCTAGCTTTTTCCTGCAGATTCGCACGGATTTGCCGTCTTTTATGATGTATTCGTTGCCAAAAATTTTTGAAATATCTATCCAGGATTTATCCAGTAGCTGGTGCGAGATTTCGTCTGCGTCGATGATTTGATAGCCCAAATCACGCAAAATTTTACTAACGCTAGATTTGCCAGATCCTATCGAGCCTGTGATCACATAACCATTTTTATATGCCATTTCACACCCCTTTATAGCGTTTTTATGCAATTTTAGCTAAAATAATTTAATTTTCTAATAAATCCAAAAAAAGGAAAAACCGTGATTAGCTACAAAGAAGCAGGTGTCGATATCGACGCAGGAAATGAGTTTGTGCAAAGTATAAAACCCCTAGTCAAATCCACAATGACCCCAGGCGTGATTGGCGGAATTGGCTCGTTTAGCGGTGCGTTCGCGCTACCAAGCGGGTATAAAAAACCAGCGATTTTGGGCGCGACAGATGGCGTAGGCACCAAACTTCGCCTAGCAATCGACACAGACAAGCTTGACGGCGTGGGTATCGATCTAGTCGCAATGTGCGTCAATGACCTCATCTGCAACTTCGCTACACCGCTATTTTTCCTAGATTATTACGCTACGGCAAAACTAGAAATCGCAAGCGCAAAACGCGTAGTAGCAGGTATCGCCGAGGGCTGCAAAATGGCTAGGTGCGCGCTAATCGGTGGCGAGACAGCCGAAATGCCGTCGATGTATGAGGGCAAAGATTTCGATTTGGCTGGTTTTGCCGTAGGAATCGCCGAGCAAGACGAGATAGATCGCACGAAATTTGTGGAGCGTGGCGATGTTTTGATTGCACTTCCTAGTAGCGGTTTGCACTCAAACGGCTTTTCGCTAGCGCGCAGAGTAGTTTCTGAGCTAGGGTTGAAATTTGACGAGAAAATCGGCGAAAAAACTCTAATCGACACGCTTTTAGAACCAACTAGAATTTATGTAAAAGAGTTTTTGGCACTGAAAGATAAAATTCACGCCTGCGCGCATATCACAGGTGGTGGTTTGGTAGAAAATCTGCCTCGTGTATTCCCTGCTGGGCTTGGCGCGAAAATCGAGAAAAACGCAATCAAAACGCCTGAGATTTTTAAAATTTTAGCCAAAAAAGTCGAAGCAGCCGAAATGGAGCGCACATTTAATAACGGCGTAGGTTTGGTGTTAGTCGTACCGAAGGCTAACGCTGATTTTGTGTTAGCTAACACCGACGGATATGTTATCGGCGAAGTATGCGAGGGAAATGGCGTAATAATGGCGTAAATCACGCGCTAACAAAGGCTAACGAATTTATGAAAAATTTCGTTTTTTGTTTGATTTTGTGTGTTAGTGCGTTTGCTAACACACAAATTTCAGGGCTCGAAAAAGAGTGCGAGGCTGGGAATTTAGATAAATGCTTTGAGTTGGCGACAAATTTAGAAAATAGTTGCGATAAAACCAAAAATTTTGAAGTTGGCGCAAAAGCCATAAAATACTATGAAAAAATATGTAATTCAGATGAAACCTTTTTTTATGGCGCTTGCCTGAGGTTAGCGGGTATTTACATAAGAGGCAATTGCACACAGAAAAATTCAGCAAAAGCACTAAAATATCTAAAACTATGTTGCGACAAAGAGCATGCCGATAATGCTTGCAGTGTTTATCAAAGAGGTTTGGCATCAGTCGAACATTTCAGAAGCAAGTGTAAAAACGGCGAACAAAGAGCCTGCGAGTGGCTAAAATCAAATGGATATTAAATTAAATGTTGGCGAAATTTTAAAATTCCGCCAACATTTTAAACTATTTTGCTAGATCAAAAATCTCTTTCACAGCTTTTGCGTCGTATTGTGGTAAGCCCCATTTTGGCGCGTCTCGCACGATGATTTCCATGACTTCGCCTACATTGCTATCATCAATTTTAACCTGGCTAAGTTTAGTTGGTGTGCCAACCTTATCAAACCACGCTTTAAGCGCGTCAATTCCAGCCTCTGCGCTATCAAGCCCAAAAATTTCTTTGGCAAAGCGCGCAAATTTCGCTTCATTATTTTTCTTATACCATTTCATCCACGCTGGCATTATCACGCTTAGCCCCGCTCCGTGCGCACAATCAACCACCGCGCTCATTGCGTGTTCTAGCATGTGATTTGGGTAGCTATAACCGCTCACGCCCACATAAGTTAGCCCATTTAGTGCCATTGTCGCAGCCCACGCGAAATCGCCCCTAGCCTCGTAATCATCAGGGTTTTTAAGCAAAATTTCGGTTGTTTTCATAACGGTTTTGATGTTTGCTTCGATATACATATCGATGATTTCAGGGTGTTTTGTGGCTGTGAAATAGCCCTCGATTGAGTGTGCGATGATATCGCTAGCTGAATATACCAAATATTCAGGCGTTACGGTAGCTTGAAGCTCTGGGTTTATGACTGAAACTTTTGGGAACAAAGCTGGGCCATCTATGCCAAATTTTTGCTTTGTCGCTTCGTTTGTGACTACGCCGCCTCTATTCATCTCAGAACCAGTCGCGGCAAGTGTGATAATGTCAAAAATCATAAGTGCTTTTTGAACCTCTTTTGCGAAGAAAAAGTCCCACACATCGCCCTCATAGCACGCTCCTGCCGCGATTGCCTTACAGCTATCTAGCACGCTTCCGCCACCGATTGCTAGCACGCTATCTGCGCCGAATTCTTTCGCGATTTTCACACCTTCATGGACTTTGCTAAGCACCGGATTGCTTTTGACCCCGCCAAGCTCGGCGTATTCTATGCCGTGCGCTTTGAGCGAATTTACGGCTGTATCGAAAAGCCCAGATTTTTTCACTCTATCGCTTCCATAGACGATTAGCGCCTTTTTCGCGCCGTATTTTGCCATATACTCGCCGATATTTTTCTCTTTGCCCTTGCCAAATTCGACCTGCACAGGGTTTTTAAAACTGAAATTTTCCATAATTCTCCTTTAAAAAATTTCGCACATTATAACCGAATTTACAAAATTCTTATAGACAAATTTTACAAATTTATTGCCTAATTCTGCAAAATTTAAAATTCTTTGCTAAAATAAATCAAAATTTCAAAAGGGGTAAAAATGAAAGATAAAAACAAAATTTTAGATGAAATCGCAAATTTTATTGATAAAAATTATCCAAATTACGGCGTTATAGATACACAAATTGAGCAGATTAAATTTTATCGCGCGGACGAAATTACCGAGTTTCGCAGCGGAATTTACAAGCCTAGTATCTGTATCGCTCTACGCGGAAACAAGCTAGTGAAATTTAACGGCAAAGAGTATTTTTATAACAAAGACCAATTCATGCTCACCCCTACTCACATACCGATTTCTGGCAGGGTTACGCAATGCCCACTTTTGTCAATTATTGTCGAATTTAAAGTCGATGATTTGGCAGAGGCGATCAAAAACATAAATTTCACCCCGTCGAAAAAAAAGCTAAAAGAGAGCCTGTATGTGAGCAAAATCAGCTTCGATTTGGCTGATTCTATCGCTAGGCTGGTGCATTTGCTAGAACGAGGTGGCGCGCACAGCGAGTATTTGGTAAATCTATCTATAAAAGAGGTTTTGTATTCGCTAATGAGTGGCGATGAGGGAGCTGCGAATTTCTTATACAAATTTATCCTAAACGGCACCATGCAAAACCAAATCGCACACGCTATCAGCGAGATTTCAGCGCATTTTAACGAAGCGATAAATATGAGCGATTTGGCTGAAAAAATTGGCATTAGCGTTTCGTCTTTTTACCATAATTTCAAAAAATTTACCGCCCTTTCGCCGCTAGAATTTCAAAAGCGAATTAGGCTAGAAGAGGCGAAATTTATGCTTCTAAATACCACGACTTCGGTCTCGCAAGTGGCATTTGATGTGGGCTATGAGAGCACTAGCCAGTTTAGCAGAGAATACGCGCGCATGTATGGACTGCCCCCAAAAGCGCATATCCAAACGCTAAAAGAATTGACGCTGAGCTAAAATCGGTGTAATTTAAAATCGTATAAAAAAATGGTGTCAAGAGAGAGACTTGAACTCTCGACCTCCGGCTTATGAGACCAGCGCTCTAACCAGCTGAGCTACCTTGACACATTGTAGGAAAAATGGAGTTTATCCAAATTTTACTTATATAAAATTTAAAAAGCGCAAAATTTTAAATATAATTTATGCTAAAATAGCAAAATTTCATTTTCAAAGGGAAAATATGGGCGGTTTTACTATTTTTTTAATCATAACCCTAGTTTTGATTTTTAGCATTATTGGGATTTATAACTCTTTGATTGCCAAGCGAAATCAGGTCGCAAATATCGCTTCTAGCGTCGATACACAGCTCAAAAAACGCTACGATTTGATCCCAAATTTACTCGCCTCTGTCAAAGCCTACCTAACGCACGAGCGCGAAGTATTGAGCAAAATCACGGCTTTGCGAAGCGAAGCGATGAGCGCCACAAACGACGCGCAAAAATTCGCCCTAAACGCCGAACTCTCGCGCACTCTTGGCTCGCTAAAAATCGCTGTGGAAAACTACCCAGAGCTAAAAGCCAACGAAAATGTCCTTCACCTCCAAGCCACGCTAAGCGAAGTCGAAGAACAAATCAGCGCAGCCAGACGCGCTTACAACGGCGCAGTTATGGTGTATAACAACGCATGCGAAATGTTTCCCACAAACCTCATCGCTAGCTTTTTTCACTTCAAAAAAAGCGAATTTTTCGCCGCCGATGAGAGCGAAAAACAGGCACCAAATTTATCAGAAATGCTAAAATAATGGAAAAAATTTTAAAATTTAAAAACGAAGAAATTATCCAAAATTTGGAAATTTTAGAAAAAAAGCGCGCAAAAATCGCCAAAAATTTACGCATTTTAAAGGTCGCTTCCTTTGCGCTCATTTTTGTCCTGCTCCCCGTTTTGCTACGATTTGTGCCTGATTTGCTCATTTCTAGCATAATTTGCGTTTTTGCCTCGCTTATATTTTTTAGTATTTCGCACGCTAGGCTTATAACGCCCTTTAACGCGCGCTTTAAAGACGAAATCCTAAGCCTAATCGCCAAAGACGAAAATTTAAACTACGAGCGCAAGAAATTTTTCGAATTCGCCGAATTTAACGCGCCCGGGTTTTACGAAAGCGGTTTTAGCGTGTATAGGGGCGATGATTTTTTCGCTGGCGAAATCGAGGGCGTGAGGGCTAGTTTTTGCGATATTTACCTCGCCAAACAAACACAAACACACACTAACCAAAAACAAACGCCCAAACTAACAACCCTGTTTTACGGCATAACGCTTATAGCCGAATTTAACCAAAATTTCGCCTCCACGCTCCATGTCATCGACACTAACGCCAGAGCTAACTCACACCTAAAACGCGTTAGTATGGATAACGCTGAGTTTGAGCAGTATTTCCGCACATATTCACTCGATCCTATCAGCGCGCATTACATACTAACGCCCAAATTTATGGAGCAATTGATCGCACTTAGGGATTATTTCAAAGCTCCACTTAGCCTAGCGTGTGAGGGAGGCAAAATTTGGCTATATATCGCACTTGGCAAAAACAGCTTCGAGCCAAATATTTCATACCCGCTCCTTGGCGAAAACTCCCCAGCCGTCACGCTAAAAAAGGAGTTGGAAAAATTTAAAATTTTGGCTAAAATTTTGAAAAACAATCAAAAAGCATTTGTGGAGAAAATATGAGTATAGTATCGTTTGAGCTGAAAAAAAAGACGATTTTAGAAAATGAAGCGAGCGCGAAAAAACGGCTAATTATCGTCGTTTGCGTGGTTTGTGCGCTGGCGTTTTTGATTTTAAGTGGCGGGTATTCGCTGAAATTTAAAATCATTTTGGGCTGTTTGATTGGGATTTGCGGGCTTTTGGCGCACTCGTATTTTGACAAAAACCAAAAACAACACTTCTCAGCTCTGCTCGACAAAGCCTTTGATAATGAAATTTTGCTCTGGATCGCCAAAGAAACTGGGCTTACTTTTAAGCCATTTGGCGCATTTTTTTTAGAGGATTTAAGCTCGCTTCCGATTAAAAAAGACGCTAACACATGCGTTTGCAAACGATCACTAGTAGGCAAAGTAGGTGAAATCGAGGCGAAATTTGGCGACGCCGCGCTAACACGGGCTAAGGGGCGCAAAAAAAGTTTGCTCGGACTAGATAAATTCGAGTGGGGGCGCATAAATGACGGCAAAATTTACACTGGATTTATAGCGAAATTTGACTATCCGCTCGCCTTTGCTAGCGATTTTTCGGCGATTGGAAAGGGTGAGTTTATGCTCCAAACCCCGCACCTCAAACTCCAAAAGGCAAATATCGCCAAATCCGATATTTTCGACATTTACGCTGGCGAGAATTTTGACAGCGAGGTTTTAAAAGACGGCAAAATCCTAACCACGCTCGAACTTATCAGCATTAGCCTAAACTCCCCAGTGCAAATGCACGCTGTGAGCAACTCCGTATTTATCGCGGTTTCGAACGACACGCTCTTTACTCGCATAGACACGAACCAAAACGCAAATGTGATTTTAAGCATAAATATGATGATAGAAATCGCGCGAAATCTCGCACCCTTCGCCACTAGCGAAATCAAAGCGAGCGAAGAGCCAAAGATTACGGCTTTGCTAAACGAAATGCGCTCTTAGCGAAATTTAGCTTTTAAATTTGGGGTAAATTCGAGCGCTGAAATTTAGCCTTCTAATTTCACGGCAAATTCGCCAAATTCGGCTTTTGTCGCAGTCGCTAAATCGTTTGGGTTTAGCCAAATTTGTTTGCCCCTAACACCTGCGCTAACGCAAATTTGCGTTTGTGTTAGTGCGCGTGAGTCGATAAATGTGCGAAAGTGCTTTTTCATGCCAAGTGGCGAACAACCGCCCCTAACATAGCCTGTGATTTTTGTTAGTTCTTTTAAGCTCATTAGTTCAGCGCGTTTGACTTTCGCAATTCTAGCTAACGCCTTTAAATCAAGGTTTAAATCACCTTGCAAACACGCCGTGATATATTCATTTCCGCACTCGCAAACTATCGTTTTATAGACCTGCTCGATAGGCTTTTGGCACGAATTTGCCACATGCACAGCGTCAAGGTTGTTTTCATCGACTTCGTATTCTAGTATCTCGTAAGGAATTTTCAGCCCGTCAAGTATGCGACAAGCGTTTGTTTTGTGTTCGTGTTTAGACATGGTCAGCCTGCTTGAAAATAACTCATAACTAACAATGTATAATAATATAAAGCTGGACAACAAAATGAAAAAATGCAATTATCTTGAAAAAAGTCTGCAACTGCATTTTTTAACTTTGCAACTTGACAAATTATCATTCCTATCAAATAAACACCACAAATCCCCATCATACTAAATGGAATTACAAATGAGAATACACCAAAGTCAGAAGAGTCTCCTTCGTAAGTGCCAGCCTTAATTTTTAATGCCCCGATAATTGTATAAATAAGCAAATAAAATATAGGCGAATAACCTATAATTACATTTAGTATAAATTTTAAAATTCTTTTCGAATTTATTTTCATATTATCCCTTAATACACTATTTTTTCTTGTTTCAAAAAATCTCTCAAATCATCATATTCCGAACTATCTAAATAACGCCATTTGCCCGGCTTCAAAGTCCCTAGTGTAACTCGCCCAAATGCTGTGCGTTTGAGATCTACGACTTCTAGGTCAAAATACCCAAAAAACCGCCTTAACTCTCTGTTTTGCCCCTCGTTTATGATAGCTTTGATTTTGGTGTAGCCGCCGCTACTTGGCATTATGCGATACGCCAAAAAGGGCTTAAATTCCATTGATTTGATTTTGCTTTTGGCATGAGCGCCCTTGGTGGCGTCGTCCGCGTAAAAGCCCTCTTTTATCGCCGTTACGACTTCGTCAGTTACTTCGCCTTTGACTTTTAAGTAGTATTCGCGCTCGATGTCGCTTTTCATGAGTGCGGTGGCGATAGCAGGGGCGTCAGTTAATAGCAAAAGCCCTTCACTGGCAAAATCAAGCCGTCCAATGCTAACAAATTTAGAAAACCCATTTGGCAAGCTGTCATAAATCGTCTTGCGACCGCGGTCGTCTTTTTTGGTGACTAACTCACCCTTTGGTTTGTGATAGACAATCACGCTAAATTCGGTTTTTTTCTTAATTATTCGCCCGTTTATGCGAATTTTCTCTTCGCCGCTAACTTCGACAAACTCGCTAACAACTCGCCCGTTTATGCTAACTTTGCCGTTTTTGATTAGCTCGTCGGCTTCACGGCGTGAATAGCCCGTGTTGTGCGAGATAAATTTATTTAAACGCATTTTTTCCATTTTTATAGCCCTATGTTTTTAAGGTCGTGGATATGCACAGTGCCGATTGGGGTGCCGTTTTCATCGGTAACGGCAAGAAGCTGAATTTTGAAATTTTCTATCATCTCTAACGCTTTTGAAGCTAAAATTTGCGAATTTTCAATGGTTTTTGGCGATTTTGCAGCAAATTTAATCGCGCTTTCTTCAAGGCTAAAATTCTCGCTCATGAGCGCCCTACGCAAATCTCCGTCGCTTAAAATCGCCGTTAGTTTGCCGTTAGCGTTAGTTAGCAAAACGGTGCCTAGTTTGCCGTGCGTCATCGCATTTATGGCTTCTTTTAGACTAACACTTTCGCTAACAATCGGCAAATCGTTAGTTCGCATGACATCAGCGACTTTTAGATATAGCCGTTTGCCAAGACTGCCGCCCGGGTGGAAGTTTGCGAAATCTTCTTTTTGAAATTTTCGCTCACTCATTAAGCATACGGCTAACGCATCGCCTAACGCCAATGTTAGCGTAGTAGAAACAGTAGGCGCAGCCCCAAGCGGACAAGCTTCGCGCTCGATTTTAAGGCTAATAAATTCGTCGCAAATTCGCCCCAAAGAGCTATTTTTGTTACTTGCCATTGCGATGATTTTCACGCCAAATCGCTTAATGTGTGGCAAAATTCGCACTAGCTCTTCGCTCTCGCCACTAAAACTTATTGCCAAAACCAAATCATCTTTGCCTACCATGCCAAGATCGCCGTGCAGGGCTTCTGTGGGGTGCATGAAAAAGCTAGGAGTTCCCGTGCTTGCCAAAGTCGCAGCGATTTTCGCGCCGATATGACCACTTTTGCCCACGCCTGTTACGATTAGCTTACCTTTGCACTCTAAAATCAAATTTACAGCTCTTTCGATTTCGCCCCCGATAAGCTCAGTGTGGCGTAAAAGCTCGCCACCTTCGAGCCTTAAAACCTCTTTTGCGTTTTCTAAAATGCCCATAAAATGCCCCTTACATTAGGTAAATAACCGGCACGATTGTCGGATATTTTTTCGTTTTTCTAAAAATATGCTTTCGCACGGCTTGGCGGATTTGCGATTCCAACACGCGGTTATCAAGCAAAATTTCGGTTTTCATATTCGCCAAAAACTGCTCGATTAAGCCCTCCATATCCTTGGTAAAGGCAGATGTCTGCGACTCTGCGACAAGCCCGTAGGTAATGACGCGAGATTTGATAAGCTTTTTGGCTGTTTTGTCGATTTGAGCGATGATTACAGCCACGCCAGCGTCGGCCAAATTTTGCCTGTGTTTTACGATTTCATCGGAAATTTGTTTATTGATTTGATTGTCAATGAAAACCTTGCCGGTTTTAACGGTTTTGACCCGTTTTAGGTATTTTTCGCAAATCTCCATTTGATCGCCGTCGTTCATCAGATAGATATTTTTCTCATCAATCCCGCATTCTATCGCAGTTTCGCGGTGTTTGACTATGTGGTTATACTCGCCATGAACTGGTAGGAAAAATTTCGGCTTGATTAGGCGAAGCATTAGTTTTTGCTCCTCTTGGGCAGCGTGTCCGCTGACATGGATTTCGCTGAAATCCTGATACGCCACCTTTGCGCCACTTTTTAGCAAGAAATTTAGCACGGTTGAGACGCTGTTTTCGTTACCCGGAATCGCCTTTGCCGAAATGATAACTTGATCAGTTGGTTTGATTTTTATGTATTTGTGCTCGTCTGTGGCCATGCGATATAGCGCACTCATAGTCTCGCCCTGAGAGCCTGTGGTTACGATTAAAACCTCATTGTCAGGGTATTTGCTGACCTCATCTGGATCGATGAAAATTTTACGATCAAGCTCGACATAGCCTAGCTCCATTGCCGTAAATAGATTTCGCTCCATACTTCGCCCTATCACGCAGACCTTGCGGCCGTATTTCACACCGCGCTCAATCGCCTGATAGACGCGGTGGATATTCGAGCTAAATGTGCTCATAATCACGCGCCCTTTCGAGCTAGCAAAAATGCCGTCAAATGTCCTGCCGACCGAATTTTCGGATTTGGTAATGCCGTCTCTGTGAGAATTCGTGCTATCGCTCATCAGTAGCATTACGCCAAGATCGCCATAATGCGCCAAGCGGTTTAAATCGGTCGGATAGCCGTCGATTGGGGTGTGGTCGATTTTAAAATCGCCCGTGTGGATAATCGTGCCAGCCTTTGTGGTAATCGCAAGCGCGCTAGCGTCGATAATCGAGTGCGTTATGTGGATAAATTCGACCTCAAAATCGCCGATTTTGTAAATTTTGCGCTTTTGCACTGGGCGGAAATAGCTTCGCTCCGCCTTTAAGCCATGCTCTTCAAATTTGTTTGAAATCATACCCAAAGGCAACGGCGTAGCGTAGATTGGGAATTGAAATTCCTTGAAAAAATAGGGCATTGCGCCGATGTGATCCTCGTGCGCGTGCGTGATGATGATACCTTTGACTTTGTCAGCGATCTTGCGAACATAGCTAAAATCAGGGATCAAAATATCCACGCCAGGCATATTATCGTCCGGAAAACTCATACCCACATCGACGATAATCGCGCTCGTAGCGGTCTCGAAAATCGTCATATTCGCGCCGATCTCGCCAAGTCCGCCAAGCGGAGTTATGCGGATAGTTTCAGCTGAGCTCGCATTTTTTAGCGGATAGAGCCTTGCTTCGTGCATAGCCTTATTCGCCGCGATCGCCTCGTCCATAGCCACATGCCACGGCTCGGTACCGGTTAGGCTTTTTGGCATATTTGTCTTGCGTTTGGAGCGTTTTTTCTTTTTAGCGCCCTCCTCTGAATTTGGGCTTTGCACGGCTGTTTCGCTGGATAGATTTTGCGCTTTTTCACTTTTTGATTTTTTATTTTTTTTATTTTCGTTTGCTGGGGTTTTTTGCTCATCTTTTTGATTTTTGCTCTCATCAAACGATTTTTTTAAATTTTCCCTGTGTCTGCGGCGTCTATTTACCTTTTTTAAGCGCTCAGGGCCTGTAAAATCAGAGTTTTGCGCTTGGTTGTTAGTTTTTTTCTCTTCCATTTTTCACCTTTAATTTTTTAAAAATATCTAAAAATAAGGCGAAATTTAACTCGTGCGGTCTTGTGTTTTCAAAAATTTCTAGTTCTTCGAAAATTTGGGTTATATCTGATTTGGACGCGATTGCGCTTAGATTTTTGGCTAGTGTTTTTCTAGGAGAAGCGAAACACGCTCTCAAAAACGCCTCAAAATCGCGCTTTTGCTCCACGCTTTGGAAAGGATTGCGCGTCTTTTCTATCCTCATCACGGCTGAAATGACCTTCGGAGCTGGCTCGAAAGCGTGTGGAGGCACCTCGAAAAGATACTGCGCCCCGCCACAAAGGCTAGCCAAAACCGAAATCGCGCCGAATTCCCGCTTCCCAGAAACTGCGCAAAATTTCTGCGCGACCTCTTTTTGCACCATTACGACCAAACCCTCACACAGTGGGTCTTCAATGGCTCGCAGGATTATATTTGTCGCGATATAATACGGCAAATTCGCAACCAAAAAATATGGTTTTTCGCTAAGAGAATTTTCCCAAATTTCCAAAACATCGCCCAAAACCAGCTCCAAATCGCGGTTTTTTATCTCTGTGGCGAAATTTTGGCACAAAATCTGATATAAATCATTATCAATTTCGAAACTTTTTACTTTATAACTCTTTAAAAGATTACGAGTTAAATCACCCAAGCCAGGCCCAATTTCTACGATATTTTCAGCATTTTTGGGAATCGATTGGATAATTTTGTCTAAAATCAAACTATCTTTTAGAAAATTTTGTCCGAATTTTTTCTTTGCAACTATCATCGAGAGATTTTATCCAATTTTTACTTATAAAATGGTTATATAAGCGAAATTTGGCTAAAATTTACAAAAATTTTAAAGGGCAAAATTTTGAAAACATTTGCAAAACGAATAATTCCATGCCTAGATGTGCAAAATGGGCGCGTGGTAAAGGGCGTAAATTTCGTAAATTTACGCGACGCAGGCGATCCTGTCGAAATCGCAAAACGCTATAACGACGAGGGCGCAGACGAGCTTTGTTTTTTAGACATTACGGCTAGTTTTGAGAACCGCGACACTATCGTGCATGTAGTCGAAAGCGTGGCAAAACAGCTTTTTATCCCGCTGACCGTGGGTGGTGGAATCCGCAAAATCGACGATATTTCGCGACTTTTGGATGTGGGTTGCGACAAGGTCAGCCTAAACTCATCGGCTATCGCAAACCCAGGTTTAATCGACGAAGCGGCGAAAAAATTCGGCTCTCAATGCGTCGTCGTGGCAATCGATGTCAAACGAACCGGTGAGGGCTACAATGTCTTTGTCAAAGGTGGTAGAGAAGACACTGGACTGAACGCTTATGCGTGGGCAGAGGAAGTGCAAAACCGCGGTGCGGGGGAGATTTTACTCACTTCCATGGACTGCGACGGCACCAAAAATGGCTTTGATTTGGAAGTTACGGGCAAAATTAGCAAAATGCTAAAAATCCCCGTTATCGCAAGTGGCGGTGCAGGAAATATGGAGCATATCAAAGAAGCCTTTGAGTGCGGGGCTGACGCGGCGCTCGCGGCGAGTATTTTCCACTTCGGCGAGATAAAAATCAAAGATTTAAAAGCCTATCTTTTGCAAAACGACATAAGGGTTCGAAGTTGATAGTGTGCGCAGGAAACGGCGAAGAATTCGGCTTCGCGCGCGCTGTCGGCGTAGGGCTCGTGGATTGCGCTATCAATTTAACCAAAATTTTAGCGAGCGAAAAACATAGCGAAATTTTATTTGTAGGCAGTTGCGGTCTGTATAACGAAGGTAAAATTTTTGATATTTTCGAGTGCGAAACAGCCACAAACCACGAAATTTCCGAGCTTTTAGGCTATTCATACAGCCCGATTTTTGACCCAAATGTTTCATATGAAACATTTTGCAACTCATCAAATTTCATCACCACAGATGAAATTTGCGCGCAAAAATTCGCTGAGCTCGGCTACAAAATCGAAAATATGGAATTTTACTCTGTCGTCAAAGTCGCCGAAAGTTTCAAAATCCCAGCTCGCGGAATTTTCGTCGCGACGAATTTTTGCAATCAAAACGCACACGCAGATTTTTTGAAAAATCACGCAAAAGCCAAAGAAATTTTAGAAAATTACTTAAAACAAAAAGGAATAATTTGAAAAATATCCTAGATTTCACACTTGATGAACTATCCCAGCTTGTAACGCCAAAATTTAGAGCCAAGCAAATTTACGAGTGGATTTATAAAAAAGGCGTTAAAAATTTCGATGAAATGCTAAATTTGCCAAAGGAATTAAGAGCAAATTTAAGCGAAAATTTCTATTTAGACCCCGTAAAATGCGTGAAATGCGAAAAGAGTATCGACGGAAGCAAAAAATATCTTTTCGAGCTAAAAGACGGCAAAACCATAGAGAGCGTTTTGCTTCCTATGAAAGATGAAGTCGCCGATGAAAACGGCAAAATTTCACGCCATGCGCGATATTCGATCTGCGTTAGTTCGCAAGTCGGTTGCAAAATGGGCTGTGCGTTTTGCCTGACTGCCAAAGGCGGATTTGTGCGAAATCTCACAGCAGGTGAAATCGTCGGGCAAATTTTATACATAAAAATCGCAAACCAAATCCCTTACGAAAGACGCGTAAATGTCGTATATATGGGTATGGGCGAACCACTTGACAACCTAGCAAATGTCTCAAAAGCCGTGCAAATTTTAAAAGAAAATGACGGCCTAGCCATCGCTCCACGCCGCCAAACTATCAGCACGAGCGGTCTTGCCACGCAGATAAAAAAGCTGGGTGAAATGGATTTGGGTGTTTTGCTTGCCATTTCACTTCACGCCGTAACCGACGAGCTTCGCGCCAAGCTAATGCCGATAAACAAAGCCTACAACATAGCTTCGGTTATGGACGCCGTGCGAAATTTCCCCATAGATATGCGAAAGCGAGTGATGTTCGAATACCTTGTCATGGGCGGCGTAAATGATAGCCCCGGCGACGCAAAAACCCTTGTGAAGCTACTTCACGGCATAAAAGCAAAGGTAAATTTGATATATTTTAACCCGCACGAAGGAAGCCCGTATCTGCGCCCAAGCACTGAAAATATGGTAAAATTCCAAGATTATCTCAGCGCGCACGGCGTAACCTGCACGATTCGCCAAAGCAAGGGGCTTGACATAAGTGCCGCGTGCGGACAACTCAAAGAAAGAAGCAAAAATGACCGCCCTTGATATAATCGAAGTAGTTTTTATCGCAATCGTCGCTATAATCGGCATTTGTGGAATTTTTTATGTAGTTTTAAATGAAAAAAAAGAGTAAATTTTACCAAATTTTAAAATTTCGCTAGCGCAACTCCAAAACACTGCGCCGAAATTTAAATCATATAAAATTTTAAAAATTATGTTAAAAAACTGCCGTTTATTTACCATTTGTTTTTTTTTTTTTTTGATATTCTGTGGATTTTTAATTTTATTTTCAAAGGATAAAAAAATGAAACAAATTTTGGTGTTGAGCTTTACGGCTTTTGTAGGTTTAAATTTTTGTGGTTGTGCAGAATTTAGGTTACCAGAATTGCCACAGTTTCCAACATTTGGCGGCAACACAAGTTCAAAAACCGAAGTAGATTGGACAAGTAAAAATTTAAAAAATTGTAGAGTAAAGCCAACTGTTTATTGCGTAAGTCACTTTGATTATGAACCGCTCGGTAGAAACCATAAAGAATTAGCTCAACAAATTCATGATATTTGTTGGGCTGTCGATATGAGAGTTATGAAAGAAGGAAATACAGAAGAACTTAAAAAAATAAGATGGAATATAGGAAAAGGTAAATACGGACTAGATGAGCAAACAAATTTTGATAATAATTGCAGATTAGCTTCAAATATTGTTGGCATAAACGACCGTAACACAAAAAATAAAATAGATGAATTTAATAGCATATATTAATAAAAATATTTCGGATAAATTTAGCCAAATTGCCTAAATTTACTTTATTTACAAAGCGACTTTAAAAATTCAGTCTTAAAGTCGCTTTTTGTATTTATATCATAAATTTTCCCGTTAAATTCAAAACTCAAATTCGCTGCATGTAGGCAAAGCCTAGAAGCGCCTGTTAAATTTATCCGCTCACACACGCTTAATTTCTCGTCCAAAATCGCTTCGAAAGTCGCCGTATCAGTCCCGTAAAGCGGGTCGCCTAAAATTTTGTGTTTCACATGAAACAAATGCAAACGAATTTGATGCTGTCTTCCCGTCAGTGGCACGGCTCGAACCAAAGTCGCATTAAATTCGCTAAAATACTCTATCGGATAAATTTCGGTTATCGCCTTTTTGCCGTTTTCGCAAATTCGCATTTTAATCATTACTTCGTCAGTTTCCAAACTCTCGCCTATTGGCTCATCGATTACAAATTCTCGCTCCACTCTCCCGCTCACCAAAGCAAAATATGATTTTTTCACCGCCCTATTTTCAAAAAGCGTTTTTAAAGCGTTCAGCGAAGCCAAATTTTTTGCTACCAGTATCACGCCGCTTGTCTCTTTATCGAGCCTATGCACGACCGCCGCAGAGCGACCATAAAGCGACCAAATTTCATCATAAAGCGAGTATTTGCAGTGTCTGCCGTTTGGGTGAGAAAGCACTCCGCTAGGTTTGTCAAAAACCCCAAATTCTTCGCATTCAAAAATCGCGCGCAGTCCTTTTGGCTCACATTTATAATCTATCAAAAATATTTCGCCATTTGCAACGCTGTTTTTTGCCAAAACCACGCCGTCCGCACTTAGCACCCTGCCCTTGTCGCACAGCCTTTGTGCAGTTTTCATATCATAACCCAAGCCCAGTAAAATCTCAAAAATTCGCCGATTTGTAAATTTACCTAAACTAAATTTCTCATACGCCATATTAACTAACTTTTCAGCCCTTTTTTAATATAATTTTGGATTATATCAAATTTCAAATAAAGGCACAAAAATGGTAGAGCGATACGCACGAAAAATTATGAAAGACAAATGGACGCAGTTTGCCAAATACGACGCTTGGCTAAAAGTGGAGTTGGCAGCAGTTAAGGCGTGGAACAAGCTTGGCTTTATCCCAGATAGCGACTGCGAAAAAATCTGCAAAAACGCTAAATTTAGCGTCGAACGCATAGACGAAATCGAAAAAACGACAAAGCACGATGTGATTGCGTTTTTAACCAGCGTGAGCGAGAGCTTGGGCGAAGAGAGCAGATTTGTGCATTATGGTATGACAAGTAGCGATTGTATCGATACGGCTGTGGCGTTGCAGATAAAAGATAGCTTGGATTTGATTATCGCCGACATCGAAGCCCTAAAAACGGCAATCAAAAATCAAGCGATGAAGCACAAAAATACGCTTATGGTCGGCAGAAGTCATGGAATTCACGGCGAACCGATAACTTTTGGCTTAGTTTTGGCGATTTGGCATGATGAAATTAACCGCGCATTAGAGCTGATAAAACACGCTTACGGCGTCATAAGTGTGGGTCAAATCAGCGGTGCAATGGGAAATTTCGCTCACGCTCCATTAGAGCTTGAAGAGCTAGTTTGCCAAAATCTAGGCTTAAAACCGGCCCCAGCGTCAAACCAAGTCATACAAAGAGATCGCTACGCGCAAGTGATGAACGCACTAGCGATTTTGGCTTCATCTTGCGAGAAAATCGCCGTTGCGATCCGCCACTACCAAAGAACCGAAGTTTATGAGTGCGAAGAGTATTTCGCTCCCGGACAAAAAGGAAGCTCAGCTATGCCACACAAACGAAATCCGGTGCTTAGCGAAAATGTAACGGGGCTTTGCAGAGTTTTGCGAAGCTATGCGATCCCTGCTATGGAAAATGTCGCTTTGTGGCACGAAAGAGATATAAGTCATAGTTCGGTTGAGAGATTTATACTGCCAGATGGCTTTGTAACGGCTGATTTTATGCTAAATCGCCTTGCAAATTTGATAGAAAATTTGGTCGTTTATCCTGAAAATATGATGAAAAATCTAAATTTAACAGGCGGACTAGTTTTTTCGCAAAGAGTTTTGCTAGAACTTCCTAAAAAAGGTTTGAGCCGCGAAGAAGCCTACAAAATCGTGCAAAGAAATGCGATGAAAGTTTGGGCTGACTTGCAAGAAGGCAAAAAAGCTATCGACGAAAACGGGGCTAGTTTGTATTTGCAAAATTTACTAGCCGACGACGACCTAAGAAAAGCTTTGAGCGAAGATGAGATTAAATCTTGCTTTGATTATGGATATTACACCAAAAATGTGGATAAAATTTTCGCTAGGGTGTTTGGGTAAATAAATTTAGCCCATTTTGGGCTAAATTTTCTATATATAAAATCAAAAAATACCCAAATTTTCCCATAATAATTTACCTTAAAATTTAGCAAAACTCCAAAGCAAAATTTGGATAAATTTTCTTAAATCATAAGCTTTAAAAAGATACAATCGCACAATTATTTTTTCTTAGAAACGGACGCAAAAATGAAAGTTATTAAACGCAACGGTAGAACCGAAGAACTCGATATTTCAAAAATCAAAAAATTCACAGGGGACGCGGTAGTAGGGCTAGAAAATGTCAGCCTTAGCGAGTTAGAAGTCGATGCGAAAATTCAGTTTCGCGATATGATTACCACGGAGGAAATCCAGCAAACCCTTATCAAAACCGCC
Organism: Campylobacter sp. JMF_06 NA1; assembly: GCF_027737785.1. NCBI lineage: Bacteria > Pseudomonadati > Campylobacterota > Epsilonproteobacteria > Campylobacterales > Campylobacteraceae > Campylobacter > Campylobacter sp. JMF_06 NA1. The sequence continues at coordinate 55,202 of NZ_JAOVUA010000005.1, read as the reverse complement.
GTCGATAAAATCGACATAGACCGCCCAAACTGGACATTTGTGGCAGCGCGACTTTTCCTTTATGATTTGTATCACAAAGTATCGGGCTTCACCGGCTATCAATCGCTTCAAACCTACTTTGAGCGCGGTGAGAGCGAGGGTCGCATCATGCTAGGGCTAAAAGAAAAATACGACCTAGACGACTTAGACGCCTACATTAAGCCAGAGCGCGATTTGCAATTTACCTATCTTGGCATTAAAACGCTTTATGATCGCTATCTCATAAAAGACAGACAAGCAAAGCCAATTGAGCTTCCACAGCACATGTTTATGGCGATTGCTATGTTTTTAGCCCAAAACGAACTAGACAGCCAAGGCTGGGCGAAAAAATTTTATGATTTAATAAGCAAATTTGAAGTCATGCTCGCCACTCCGACACTCTCAAATGCTCGCACCACGCGCCACCAGCTTTCAAGCTGTTATGTGGGAAGCACGCCAGATAATATCGAAGGAATTTTTGATAGCTACAAAGAAATGGCGCTTTTATCGAAATTCGGCGGCGGTATCGGCTGGGACTGGTGCAAAGTCCGCGCAATGGGCGGTAGTATCGACGGGCACAAAAACGCTGCAGGTGGCATAATACCTTTTCTAAAAATCACAAACGACATAGCCGTAGCGGTCGATCAACTAGGCACCAGAAAAGGCGCAATCGCCGTGTATATAGAGCCGTGGCACATGGATATAAACGACTTTTTGGATTTGCGTAAAAACTCAGGCGAAGAACGCCGTAGAGCGCATGAAATTTTCCCTGCTTTGTGGATAAATGATTTGTTTATGAAACGCCTAGCAAACAACGAAAAATGGACGCTTTTTGACCCTGTCGATGTGGCTGATTTGTGCGATGTGTGGGGCGAAGAGTTCGAGCAAAAATATATCGCCTACGAAAACGACCCAAATATCAGCAAATCAACCGTTCTAGCAAAAGAGCTTTGGAAAAAAATCCTAACTAGCTATTTTGAGACGGGAATGCCGTTTTTGTGCTTTAAAGATAACGCAAACAGGGTTAATCCAAATTCGCACAAAGGGCTAATTCGAAGCTCAAATTTATGCACCGAGATTTTCCAAAACACACAGGCAAACCACTACAAAACAAAAGTGATTTACGCTGACGGAAGCGAAGAGCTTTTCGAAGAAAATGAAGAAGTGCTCGTAAATGGCAAAATCACCAAAAAAGCCAAAAAAATCACGGCACTTGATACGATAAATGGCAAAGACATTTTCATCGTCGAAAAGGGCGTAGATGAAGGCGCAACGGCAGTTTGTAATCTCGCAAGTCTGAATTTAAGCAAAATTCACACCCAAGAAGACATAAAACGCGTCGTGCCGATCGCTGTGCGAATGCTAGATAATGTAATCGAGCTAAATTTTTACCCACACGCAAAGGTAAAACGCACGAATTTACGCTCTCGCGCCATAGGATTAGGCGTAATGGGCGAAGCGCAAATGCTTGCCGAAAAGGGCATTATTTGGGGAAGTTACGAGCATTTTGAGACAATCGATAAAATCATGGAAAACATAAGCTACAACGCCATTTACGCTTCATCAAATTTAGCTCTTGAAAAGGGCAAATACCCTGAATTTGAGGGCTCAAAATGGTCGCAAGGAATTTTCCCAATCGATTTAGCAAACGAAAATGCTAAAAAACTAGTCGGTCGCGGGGGACTTTTTGAAGATAACTCTTGCGACTGGGACGCACTTCGAGCAAAAGTCAAGAAAGATGGCATGAGAAACGGCTATTTAATGGCGATTGCGCCGACTTCAAGCATTTCGATTTTAGTAGGCACGACGCAGACTATCGAGCCTGTTTATAAACGCAAATGGTTCGAACACAATCTAAGCGGTATGATTCCTGTGGTCGTGCCAAATCTAAGCCCCGATACTTGGCAAGCCTATGTTCCGGCATACGAACTAGACCAGCGACTGCTTATAAAAGCAGGTGCAATCCGCCAAAAATGGATAGATCAAGGGCAGAGCCTAAATATTTTTATCACGCTTGATAAGGCTAGCGGTAAGGTGCTAAATGACATTTACACCCTTGCGTGGGAGCTTGGCATTAAATCGACATATTATCTGCGAAGCGAAAGCCCTTCAACTGATGATTTCAACTCCGATGTCGCAGATCGCAGTATCGAGTGCGAAGGTTGCCAGTAACGCACAATTAAATTTACCTTTTGGCGAAATTTTAAAATTTCGCCAAATTTAGCCCAAATTTCACTAAATTTTAGCCCCTAAATTTGCCATTTTTCCTTGAATTTATCTTTGTAAGACTGCCTTTTATCCTTGATTTTATCGTTCGTGTGCTTGGCGAGATTTTCGAGGTAGGCAGAGGCGATTTGCAAGAGCATATTTGCTATCATTTTTTTATCATCCTTTGCAACCGTTTTGTATTTTTGCAAAATTTGAGGCACCGCGAGTGGCAGGTTATGCGGGATTTGTGCGAAGGTATCGAGGCTGGTCGCATTAAATAGCTCAAAAACCGCCTCGATTGCGATTTTGCGCTGAGTGGCGGTAGTGTTTTGCATAAAATCGCTCAAAGTCTTATCAATAATCTTGCTCGAATTGCTAAGATTTTCGGCGTAGATAAAATCCTCCCTGCCCACCTCCCAGCTAAAAATATCGTGCGCAAAGACAAGTTTGGCGTTAGATTGGACGATTTTTATGCTCTCTTTGTGGCTTAGCAGATTTCCGATAATGCTCTCATTTGGGATATAGGTTTGGATTTTTGATAAAATTTCGCCACTTAAATTTTGTTCGTAAAATTCCGGCAAAAACCCCGGTCCGTCGTAGTTATAGACCTTTATTATGCGACCATGCACGCCGGGATTTGCCCTAAGCGCTGAGTAAATCGCCACATTTCCGCCCTTTGAGTGTCCGCCGATTTTAAGGCGCGCATGCGGATATTTTTGCGCGATTTTTTCTAGATATTTAAGCCCTGAGATTTGGCAAGGAAGCTCTTTTAAAAACGCCATATTAAAGTCCTCTTGCCAGCCCAAAATCGAATTATCCGTGCCGATAAACGATACGAAAATTTCTTCCTCGCCCAAATGAATACACAGCGCGCCAAACTGCCTGATTGCCTCTTTGTCGTTATCTCGCTCTATATCGCTTACGCGCAAATCCCCAAAACGCGCGCTTTGGGCTAAATTTAGCGCGAGTGTTTTATCGCCCTCCCACAAAAACTCATCATCGCTTAAATTCGCCAAATTTTCGCAAATTTCACCCAAATTTCCGCCATTAAAAAGCGAAATTTTATGAAACGGCAAATACGAAAATCGCGCCAAAACAAGCGCGTCTAATTCGTTAAATTTACGCTCGCTAAATTTCAAATCCCCGCGCCAAAAAAGATAGTCGTTGATATTCGCCATTTTACGCCCTAAATTCAGCCTGCAAGGCTAGTTTTGGGTCGTAGCCTATGTTTTTCTCAAACTCGCTAAGTCTCATGTGGATCGAGCGAAGTTCGGTTATCGTCGTCCAATTCTCCGTAAATACGCTAAAACTTTGGCGCACTTTGTTAAAGGCATTTGCTGTTTGGATTAGCACGCCAAGCGTGATTACCTTGGTAAAAAGACCTGGTCCCATTATCAGATATGGCACGATGACGAGAATTTGCGAGTATGTATGAAGCCATGTATCAAAATACAAATAGTGCAAAAAGAGCTTGTGGTAGTTAAATTTAAGCTTGTCAAAAAGCGAAATGAGCTTCTCCTCGCTTCCGTAATTCGCCTTGTCCTCCTCGGCAAAAACTAGCTCTTTTCGAAAGGCTGCTTCGACCTTTTGGTTGTTGTATTCTAGGCGTGGTAGATACCTGCCCACGAACCACGACACGCCAAGCCCACCCACGCTCACAGCTAGCGCAATCCAAACAAGAGAGCCTGGAATATCCTTGATAAAGGGCAAATTTATCCCGCTACTTAGCCCCCATAAAATCGGAATAAACGCAAATAGCGTCATAAAAGCATAGACAATTCGCATGCCCACATCTTCGAGCGTTTTTGTGAAACGATAAATGTCCTCTTGGATACGCTGTGAGCTACCCTCTATGTCGCGCTCTACCCTACGCCAAAAGCCAATGTATGAAAATGTCATCGCCTCGCGCCATTTTAGCACCCATACGCGCGTGATATAGCGCTCAGAAACAGCCGCAAATATAAACCACATCGCAAGCCACAAAAACAAAAGCATAGCCTCATAAAACTCGTCAATCGTGTGCTTGTCGATCTCGCCGCCCATATCGTAAAACGCCCTATACCACTCGTTAAATTTGACATTTAAAATGGTTTGAAAAAGATTAATACCGAGTATAAAAATTAGTCCGCCCCAAGCCAAAATTCGCCATTTTTTGCTTTTAAAAAACGATGAAAACATTACCCGCCTTTGTGAAATTTAATCCGTGATTTTACTGAAATTTATTAAATTTTGGAATTTTTGTAAAATTTAAATTAAATTTGTAACTACATTATCAAATTTTAATTAAATTTTCGCTACTCTTTGCGATAAAATATCAAAAAGGAGTAAATCCCCCCCCGCAAAAGTTGCAAATTTCAATTTGCCAGGCGCAGATTTGCGCAAAACTACAAAAAGGAAATACCATGAAAAAGTTTCTTTTGGCATTGGCTGTCCTTGCGACAAGCGCATTTTCGTATTCGCTCGATGAGATTAGAGCGCGAGGTGAAATCCGTATCGGCGTGTATGACGCTGAACCGCCATTTGGCGAGCTTGTCAATGGTAAATTCGAGGGATTTGAGGTCGAGCTTGCCGAAATTTTGGCAAAAAGGATTTTTGGCGAGAAACAAGGTCACATAAGCCTCATGGGCGTTACCAACGATGTGCGTTTTCCGCTTTTACAAGAAAATAAAGCTGATATGATAGTTGCCGCTGTGTCTGTAACGCCAGAGCGCGCCCATTTAGCCGACTTCACGGCTCCGTATTTTACTGTAAATTTGGGTCTTCTCACCAGAAAAGGTAGCGACATCAAGTCTGTCTTGGATTTAAAAGGCAAAAAAATCGGCGCATTGCTTAAAACCACAGGCGAAGCATTTTTGAATAAAGAGGGGATTCCTATCACTTATTGCAACGACAGCGTCGATTGCTATAAAAAAGTCAAAAATGGCGAACTTGACGGCTATGTCAATAACAACCTTTTTGTCTATGCTTATCCGATTTTTGACCCCACAATGGAGGTCAAACTCTCAAACCTTGGCAACACCGTTTTTCTATCAATCGCAATCCAAAAAGGTAACACAAGTTTGCTTGAATTTTTAAACGAGCAAATCATCGCTCTGAGCAAAGAGGGATTTTTCACAAAAGCCTATAACGAGACCTTTGAGCCGTTTTACAAGGGCACGATTGATAAAAAATACTTCCTACTCGACAATGTTTATAAATCGTTTTTCTAAAATTTTGGGCAAAATTTGCCCAAAATTTTACATTAAATTTTGAAATTTGCAGAATTTTACTAAAATTTCGCTCCATTTATCGCAGAAATCGTCGAACTATCCAGCGGGATATATGATACGCTATCGCTGTGTTTGAGCTCTCCTGCGTCCATTTTGAGGTATGGTTCGACCGCAGAGCCTTCTAGCACTCTCCCGCACAGCCCAGCTCTATCAATCCGCACCTCCATAACGCTCATGCCGTGGAAAATAAACTTCAAACAATCCCGCTTTTTCACGCGAAAAACGCTGTTTTTAAAATCCACGCTCGTCATGTCCTTGATATTGGTCGAATACCGCCCCTGCGTGAGATTATAGGCGATGACATCGCTAAGTGCGGTTTTTAGGTCGTTTTTGGCCGCCACGACCAAGGCATCATCTCTCGAAGCTTGTAAGCGTGGAAGCGCAACGCCAACCAAAATCCCAACAATCACAATCACAAAAACAAGCTCAACCATACTAAATGCTTTTTTCATAGGATTTCCTTTTGTTTTTTCGAGTATAGCATTTAATGATGAAATTTTGTAAATTTGGCCGGTTTGTCATCGCGGGCAAACAATATAGCGAAATTCAAACAAATTTCAATTCTCAAATTTTTAAAATTCTCTAAATTTTACTAGATTAGCACGCTTATTTCGCTTCACCAACAATGATAAAATATATGAAATTTCAAATTCGGCGCAGTGTTAAATGAGTGTGGATTTAAAATAAAATGGTGGAGTTAAGCGGGATCGAACCGCCGACCTCTTGAATGCCATTCAAGCGCTCTCCCAGCTGAGCTATAACCCCAAAAAGCTCTGTAATTTTACACTTTTTAGCTTATAATGAATTTAAAAAAGAGAAATTTTGCAAATAAAATAAAATTTTAAGTTTTAATTTGCTAAAATCAGCTTTCGTTTTTGACGCGGGAATAGCTCAGTGGTAGAGCGCAACCTTGCCATGGTTGATGTCGCGAGTTCGACTCTCGTTTCCCGCTCCATGATTTTGTATGTGTTGAAAATGTGCCCGGATGGCGGAATTGGTAGACGCAAGGGACTTAAAATCCCTCGGAATTTTTTCTTCCGTGCCGGTTCAAGTCCGGCTCCGGGCACCACCAAAAACGGCTTAGTGTGGCGACATAGCCAAGCGGTAAGGCATGGGCCTGCAAAGCCTTGATCCCCGGTTCGAATCCGGGTGTCGCTTCCAAAACAACAAGGAGAGTCTATGAAATATATAGTTACGATACTTTTAGTTTTGGCGTTTAGCGGGTGTTCAAACACATGGCAAGGCGTGAAACAAGACTCAAAAAACGCTGGTCAATGGACGAAGGAAAAGGTTCATAACGGCGCAGAGTGGGTCAGCGAAAAAACAGAATAATTCTATCGGGAGATGGCTGAGCGGTCGAAAGCGGCGGTCTTGAAAACCGTTGAGGGTAACACCTCCTGGGGTTCGAATCCCTATCTCCCGGCCACTTTTTTAAATCAATTTTTTTTACTTTCTTTTAAAATTTTACCGATAAAATCATTTTTCGAATTTAAAAATCAAACAGAGCTTGGCGTCTGCCTTGCTAATGAAAATTTTAAGGAGACCTTATGAAAAAATTATTTTCTTTTGCTTTGGCTATAATTTTTAGCCTATTTTTAACAGGTTGCGTGGGAAATAGCGCACAAACGCCCTCCCGGCCGATAAGTGGCGTGTATAAATTTGATGCTATAAATCTAAATTTCATACAAAATCATCAGCCAGAAAAAGTTGTTTATCAAGACAAAAGCGTCGTAGAAACCAAGTTAAACAATGAAATCAAAAATCAACTAGCACAAAAAAATCTTTTAAACGCAAATTCTAGTGAGCAAATTCATATAGATTTAGATTATCAAAGAGAATTTGTAGGGGAGGCAACCTTTGCAAAAACCGATTCTATCGGCAATATCTTCTTTACTTACGAAATCAAAATCATAAAAAACAATGAAATCGTAAGAGCCGTAACCCAAAACAACAAAATGCGATATAACCCTGGATTTTTTGGCAACCTAAAAACGATTGCTGGCGCAAACAGAAGCGATGATTTCGAAAATGGTGCCATTGTCGCAATCGCAAAAGAGTTAGTCGAACAGATAGAAAAAATCAAGTAAATTTAAAATTTAGCCAAATTTTGAAATTTGGCTAAATTTTTCGCCTAAATTTAAATCCAAATTTTAAAGCTCATTTCGCCCTAAAACATCTTCTCGCCTCTGCCCCATAGCAGGATTGGGTGAAATGTCACATACACCTCATCGGGGTTTATGCCAAAGCCACGCAACGCCTCGCTCACAAGCCTAACGCAAACCTCGCATTTTTGCTTTTCTACGCTAATTCCTAGCAGCGAGATTGCGATATACGCGCCATTTGCAACCGCATTTTGCGAGATAAAAAGCGCCTTGTCGCACTCTACCGCGCTCATTATGCTCTCACTTTTTTTGCCAAACGCCTCACTTACGGCATTACAAAGCGCACCCGCGACGCTTTGTAGTGTTTTTTCATCAAATTTCGCGCTAAATTTCGCATCGATATACGGCATAAAAACCCCTTAAATTTTAAATTTTCCCCGCTTCGCAAATTTCTAATTTTGCGCCGAATTTTAAAATTCGGGTGCAGTATTACAAGCTTGCGAAGCGGAATTTCCAAATTCCACTATTTTACATTAAATAGCCAGCTTGGCTTAATCCCCTCGCGCAAAACGCCGTCGGTGTCGGTGTATTGCTCCAAAGAGCCTGCCTTGACCTGGATACAAAGGAATCTAATCGCCTCGTCGCCTGCGCTGATACAGCGTTCGCCGCTTGGGTCGATTTTGAAAATATCGCCCTTTTTGATTGCGATTTCTTCGCCGTCGATGAAAAGCTTGCCGCTGCCTTCAAGCACGATATAGACCTCTTCGTTTTGGACATGCGCATGCACGAAAGGCACGCTAATGCCAGCTGGCAGGGTGTTTAAGCTAATCTCGCAACCGCTTAGACCTAAAAGCTCTTTAAACTCGACGCGCTCGTTGCTATCGAGCCTTGCAAAAGTGTAGTTTTTCATTTTTTCTCCTTAAATAAGATTATTTTAAAATTTCAAGATCGATTAAAAGCCCCGCAAGCCCCTCGCCTGCGACATCGTTTGTGATTTTGCCATTTTCGTCAAAATAGTAAAAATTCATCGTGCTAAACGAAAATTTTGCTCCGTCCGCCTTTTTGCCGTAAAATTCGCCCCTCTCGTGTGTGCCGCTACACTCCCACAAAACAGCCACCACAGCGTCGTTTGCGACGATATCTTTGATTTGCCATTTGATATCAGGGAAGCTTTGTCTCATGAAATTTACCACCGAGATATACCCTGCGCCGCCATAAAGCGGGTCTTTGGAAACTGGGGTAAAAAATGTAGCGTTTTGGTTTATTAGCTTCTCTGCCAAGGCGGTATCAGCGGTATTTATGGCGGTTTGGAAGTGCGCCATAGCCTCTTTGTTGCACTCGGATTTGACCCTGCTTTGGTAGCAAATTTGGTTAAAATTTGGCTCTAAGCTTTGGGCTAAATTTGAATTAGCGCATAAAATTTGACTCACAAAAACAGCAAAAATCGTAAATTTTTTCATAAATTTCCTTTGATATCTAATTAATTTTTTTATTAAAATTTTTAATCGCACGGCTTAAAAGCGTATCTAGCGCGTCTAATTCAAATTCGCTAAAATTTTTCGCTAAAATTTTATTTAAATTCTTTGAAATTTCATCAAATTTCGGCTTTAAACTCTCGCCTTTTGGCGTGAGTTTTACATTTACGCTTCTTGCGTCGTTTTTGTCCTTTTCTCGCACCAAATAGCCGTCCATTTCGAGCCTATCAAGCAGGGTTGTAACAGTTGCTTTTGTGCGGTTGATTTTAGTGGCAATTTGGGCTGGACTTAAAATTTTACCCCCAAAAAGATAGTGAAAAATATCCCCGTGGCTGGGTGAAATCCCTAAAATTTCAAGCCTTTTAAATTCGTTTATAATGTAATCATTTGCCTCTCTTACAAGCTGTGCGCTTAAAAATATGCTTTTGCGTTCTTTTTTCATTTTTGCCCCTGAAATTTAGGGCGTATTATAGTTAGATTTCGAATTAATGTCAAGTCTAGTATTATAAAATTTAACCCCAAATTTGGGGTTAAATTTTATTTCTCGCCCTCTTTTGGCTTGGTGATTTTATCGACAAGCTGTTTTCCTAGCTCGCTTTGGGCTAGCCCTTCTAGCATGGAGGCGATTTTTGTGCCACCACTCGTGCTTAGCACGCCACCAAGCGAATTTAGCCCCTCGCTTACATTGCCATTGTTTGCGATGATTTTTAGATCTGCGCTAGTTAGGGCTTTGGCCTGTTCTAAGCCGATGTCGCGGTTAGCCTTGATTTGCTCGATTGAGATTAGATATGTTTGATAGCCCTCGTTTTCGCCGATTTCACGCGCTAGCTCGATTTGCGCATTGACAGGGGCTAGCTCTTTTAATCTCAAAGCCTCAGCCTCAGCGGTTCCTATTTTTGCGATACCTTGGCTCTCTTTGTCTTTGATTTCCAAAAGCGCAGCCGCCTCCAAAAACTGCCTTTCTTTATCGCCTTGCGCGATTAGGATTTGGTTTTCTTTCTGGGCTTCGGCTTCCTTGATTTTGGCTGTTTTCTTGGCCTCCGCGTCGATTTCGATTTTGCGCTGTTCTTGCTCAGCTTGGACAATTTCTACTTGCTTTTTAATCTCTGCTTTTTTGACATCTTGGACGCGCACGACCTCCATTGCCTTTTCTTGGGTGATTTTTTCCTGCTCTTTTACCACTTGTTTGGCTTGTTCTTTGCTGATTGCGACCTCACGCTCTTGCTCGACGGTTTTTAGTCCTACGAGTTTTAGGGCTTCTTGCTCTTTGATTTCGGTTTCTCTTTTGGCTTCGATTTCGGCGATTTGGGCTCGTTTGCGGTTTTCGGCGACCTCGACACGGCTATCTTTTTCGATAGCTGATTTTTTCTTTTCCATTATGTTGAAAATGACCTTTTCGCCATCTTTGTCCTTAATATCCATTAATTCGATATTTTTCACAGGCGCAATGCCCCAGTTTTCGAGCTGAGATTGAACCGAAACTGTAAAGTCCTCGCCTAGGGCGGAGCGGATTGTGAGAATTTCTTCGAGCTCTCGTTTGGCTAAAATCGAGCGGATTGAGCCTTGGATAATATCTGTGAGTTGCTTTTTGAGATCGTCGAAGTCTTTGACCCTTTGGGCGGCTAAATTTGAATCGGCAATGCGGAAAAACGCCGTGATATCCACGACAAATGGTAGCCTGCCCACATCATAAGCCTCGTAAGCCTCGATTTTGATACTAAATACTGAAACTGGCAAAATTATCTTGCTAACGCCTAAAATCGGCACCCAACCCGGGAAATTATAATACACATTTCCATTTCCAGTGTCTTTGCCAAAACTTTGCGTTTTGCGCGCGCTTTGGACGATATGAACCTCGTTTGTCTCCACGACGGTCCTAAAATACATAGCCGCAAGCACACAAATGACTACAATAGCGACCAAACCGCCACCAAATCCAATCAAAACAGGCGAAAACATCACCCCTCCTTGTAATAAAATTTAAGGCGCAATTATAAGCAAAATTTGATTTAAATAAAATTTATTCTGTAATTTGCATTCTGGCAGACAGGAAGGGATTCGAACCCTCGGAGGCTTGCACCTCACACGCGTTCCAGGCGTGCTCCTTCGACCACTCGGACACCTGTCTAAAAAGGTTTGGATTATAACTAAAATTTTAAATTTGAAGCTGAAATTTGAAAATTTGCGGAATTTTAAAATTCCGCAAATTTCACCTAAATATCCTATCTATCGGCACAGCAGACATATCAGGCGCAGTATCGGCATCAGCTCCTAAAATCTCTTTTAGCTCCTCGTCGCTTATGCTAAATCCCCCGCCAAGCGCCTTGTAAGCATTTACGCTAGCTTCTAATTCCTCCAAATCAGCGCCCACTTTGGCAAGTTCTGTGTTTAAAAGATTGCGTTGCGCGTCTAGGAATTCTAAATGGCTAGAATACCCAGCGTTATAAAGCTCGGTCGCGTCTTTGTAAATTTTGCGTTGCGAGCTTAGCAAATCACTCATCGCTTTTTTGCGTTCTTTTGCGTTTTTAAGTGTAGTTAGGGCGTCTTTGACATCGCCAAGAGCCGTTTTTAGCGCCTTGTCATAAGCGATAAAAGATGAGTTTTGATCGACATTTGCGATATCGACCCTCTTTTTAGTTCGCCCAAAATCAAGCAAAGGTCCCACGAGTGAGCCACCGATACTCCACGAGCTAGTAGTCGAGCTAATCAATCTATCAAAATCGCTACTTGCATAGCCAAACGCCCCAGTTAGCGAGATAGTCGGGAAATACCCTGCCTTGGCAACGCCGACTAGGAAATTGCTAGCACGCAAATCCTCCAAGGCCTTTGCCACATCTGGGCGATGAAGCAAAACATCGCTTGGCACGCCACTTGGGATTTGTGGGGCATTAGGCAGTTTTGCAGCTGTGAGGATTTGCGGATTTACGACCCCATCGTAGCTTTTGCCGGCTAAAATCGCAAGCGAGGTTTGCACCTGAGAAATTTGGTTTTGCACGGCGATTAGGCTTGCTTTGGCGTTTTGCACAGCGGCACTTGCTTGGCTAAGCGTGATTTGATTTATCGCACCAGCTTCTAGCTCTTTTTTGCGGTAATTTTGCGTCTGCTCGTAGCTTTTTAGCGATTTAGTTAGAATTCTTTCTTGCTCTTTTAGGGATAAAAGTGCGAAATACGAGCTTGCAACCGCGCTAGTGATTGTGTTTTTGGCTGTTTCATAATCGTATTTAGTCCCCATATACTGCGCCGCGCTAGCACTCACGCTGTTTCGCACCCTACCCCAAAAATCAATCTCATAGCTAAGTGGCGCCGAAATCGCGTAAGAAGCGTGAGAATTTGAATCAGGCATATTAGCATAATTATTTTGGCGCATTGCAGAGCCTGAAATTCCGATATTTGGTAGATATTCAAGCTTACTTAGACCTAAATTTAGCCTTGCGCGCTCGATGTTATTTAAAGCCAGCATTAAATCAGAATTATTCGCCAAAGCACTATCAATTAGCGCATTTAGCTGGGTGTCGTTGTAGCTTTTCCACCACATTTGGCTCACATTTGTCGCCTCGTATCCAGATCTATACTCGATATGGCGAGTAGGCATATCAGGCTTAAAGCTGCAACCGCTAATCAGTGCGCCAGTTAAAATTCCTAGTAAAATTTTAGTTTTCATCTTTTTCCTCTGATTTTATTTTTCGCTTATCTAGCCACGCATTAAAGCTCTCCAAAAGGTAGAAAAATAGCGGCACGAAGAAAATCGCTATCGTCGAAGCAGCCAAAATTCCACCAAGCACGCCAGTTCCTAGCGCGTGACGGCTAGCAGAACCTGCTCCTGTGGCAAGTACCATAGGCAAAACACCAAGACCAAAAGCCAAAGATGTCATAACAATCGGTCTAAAACGCATTTTTGCAGCACTAATCGCCGCTTCTGCGATACTTTTTCCGCCGTGTTGATACTCTTGCATAGCAAATTCGACGATTAAGATTGCATTTTTTGCTGCAAGTCCGATAAGCAAAATAAGTCCGATTTGAAAATATATATCATTATTTAATCCCCTAGCCCATGTGAATAAAAGCGCACCAAACACGCTAAATGGCACGGCTGTAAGAACAGCCATTGGCATTAGCCACCTCTCATACTGCGCCGCCAAAATCAAAAATACAAACAAAAGTCCAAACGCAAAGGCCTTTGCACCAGTTCCTGCTGCATTTACCTCTTGATAAGCCGTGCCCGACCAGCCAAGAGTGTATCCAGTAGGGAATTCGCCAAGAATCGTATCTCTAATAGCGTCAATTGCCTGACCAGAAGTATATCCAGGGGCAGGATCGCCCATAAGTCTAGCTGCTGGGAAGCCGTTGAAACGATCGACGATATCAGGGCCTTTGGCGCGTTCTAAATTTACAACCGAATCAAGCGAAACCAAATTTCCACTAGCTGAGCGCACATAAAGCGTCCTTAAATCATTTGGCGTATCGCGGAAGAGCTGCTCTGCTCTCATATAGACGCGGTATGTCTTACCCAAAAGGTTAAAATCGTTTATGTAGTATTGTCCGATAGTCGAATTTATCGTCGTAAAAATATCAGGGATTGAAATTCCAAGCATTTTGATTTTTTCCTTATCTAGGCTTAGATTGTATTGTGGGAAATTTACATCTAGCGTAGAACGGACATTTTGCAAAGCTGGATTTTGCGAAGCTTTGGCGACTATTCGCGCCATATCATCGGCGATTTGTTGATAGTTTTTACCCGTAGTATTTTCTGCATACACTTCAAATCCACCAGTCATTGATAAACCATTGATCGGAGGTGGGGTTAGGGCAAAGGTCATCGCGCTTCTATCCATGACAAAAAGCTGTCCAGTTAGCGCGTTTGCGATTGATTGGGCTGATTGGTTTGCCTCAGGGCGGACTTCCCAAGGTTTGAGTTTAGAGAAAAATACGCCTGAATTTTCCCTAGCACCACCTGCCATCATATCAAATCCCGCGATTGTGGTGATTGCTTCGACATTTGGGTTTTGTGAAAGTGTGCCACGCAAGAAATCCATGTGTTTTTCAGTAGCCACCAAAGGTCTAGCTGATGGAAGTGTCGAAAAGCCCATTACATAGCCTTTATCCTCTGCTGGCACAAGTCCGCCAGGAGTAATTTTAAATAACTCTAACATCACAAAAATAATAATTCCCACAAGGCACAACGATAAAATCACATGGCGCAAAATTTTTGCAACACCTGCTGAGAAAAGGCGGGTTGAAAAATCGAAAAATTCGTTAAATTTGCGCACTAACCAAAACGGCTCGGCCTCTTTTTTACGAAGTAAAAGCGCGCACAGCGCAGGGGTTAGAGTAAGGGCGACAAATCCAGAGAAAACCACAGATGAGACAAGTGTGAGCGCGAATTGTCTTTGGATAACGCCGACAAATCCCTCCATAAAAGCAACTGGCACGAAAACTGCCGCCAAAACAAGCACGATTGAAATTACCGGACTTACGATCTCGTCCATTGCCTTAATCGTGGCCTCTTTGACACTTAAATTTCGCTCTTCGTGCAAAATTCTCTCCACATTTTCGATAACGATAATAGCGTCATCGACGACGATACCGATAGCCAAAACTAGGGCGAAAAGGGTAATTAAATTTATCGAAAATCCAAAAGCGTAAATTCCGATAAACGCGCCACAAATCGATACTGGCACCGCTAGCATTGGAATAATCGTCGCGCGGAAATTTCCTAAGAACATATAAATAACCAAAACGACCAAAATCATCGCTTCGATAAAAGTATGAATAACCTCTTCGATAGAGACTTTTACGAATTCTGTCGTGTCGTATCCGTTGCTATAAGTCAGCGCGCCTGGGAAATTTTGCTTTAACTGCTCTAAACGCGCAGTTACGGCATCAAGCGTAGCAATGGCGTTTGCGCCGTTTTGTTGATAGATAAAAACTGGCGTTGCGTCGTATCCTTGGTATTTACCATTGATGATAAGGCTCTCAGCCCCTAGCTCGACCCTAGCGACATCTTTTACACGCAAAAATTTACCATCATCACTGGCTCTAATGATTACATTTTCAAACTCTTCGACCGTTTTCAAACGCCCCTCTGGCTGGATTGCATAGACATAAGGGTTACCCAAATCGTTTGGTTGCTCGCCTAGCTTTCCGGCTGGGTATTGGCTGTTTTGCTCTCTAATGGCTGCGATTATGTCAGATGATACGACATTGTGTTTGGCCATAAGTCCTGGATTTACCCAAATTCTCATTGAGTAATCCTTCGTGCCAAGGGCCTGCGCGTCGCCCACACCACTAACGCGTTTTAGCTCATCGACGACATTAATGCTGACATAGTTTTGGATATCAAGCGGGCTCATTTGACCTGTTGGGTCATAAAAGAAAAACGCAGAAAGTATAGATGATGAACGCTCTGTAACGCTAACGCCCATTCTTTGCACTTCGGTTGGAAGCGTGGTTAGGGCTGGATTTACTCTGTTATTTACATTTACGAGTGCTTCTTGCGGATCGGTGCCGACCTTGAAAAACACGCTGATATTTGCCCTACCTGACGAGCTAGATGATGAACTCATATAAATCATATCATCGACGCCGTTGATTGCGTTTTCTAGTGGCGAAGCGACGGTATCAGAGATAGTCTGCGCGTCTGCGCCACTATATGTGGCTGTAACTGAAATTTGAGGTGGGGTGAGTTGCGGGTATTCCTCCACAGGGGCGATAAATAGACAAATCGTTCCAGCAATAACGATAATAATCGAAATAACGCTTGCGAAAACTGGGCGATTGATAAAAAATTTAGAAAACATACTTGCCTACCTAGCCTTTGTCGCGTCTGTTTCTGGCGGAAGCGGGGTTACCTTGGCGCCGACTTGAATTTTTGAAAAATTATCCAAAACAATCAAATCGCCCTCGCTCAAACCCTCTGAAATGGTCATCGTCGTAGAATCCTGCGCTATAACTTTTACGATTTTTTTAGCCACAGTGTTGTTTGCATCTACGACATAAACGATAGAGTTGCTTAAATCTTGCAAAACTGCGATTTGCGGGATTTGGAAGCCATCTTTTTGCACGAAACCATCGACTGAAATTCTAGTGTAAATTCCTGGTTGAATTTCATAATTTAGGTTGTTAAATTGCGCTTTGGCACTCACGCTTGCAGTCGCGCTATCTACGACGCTATCGATGAAGACCACATTTCCTTCATAAATTTTGTCATTAAAGGAAATTGTAGCCTTTGTGTTTTTCATATACCAATCGCTGCTGGCTAAATTTCTATCAATTTTCATCTTATCGGTATCAGAAATTCCAAATTTCACATAAATTGGATTTAGCTTTGTAAGTCTGACTAGATTTTCGCCTACACCCACAAACGAGCCAGTATCTTTTTGCGTATCGCCTACAATGCCGTCAAATGGGGCTTTGACAAGGGCATTATCAAGGTCGATTTTCGCCCGTTCGAAATTTGCCTTAGCCACTTCGTAAGCTGATTTTGCGCCGTCAAATTCGCGCGCTGAAATGGTATTGCTCGCCTTTAATTTCCTAGCGCGCTCGTAATCTGCGCTGGCGTTGTTTAGGCTAGCTTTTGCGCTATTAAAAATCGCTTGGTAGCGGGATTTGTCGATTTCATAGAGCCCCTCGCCCTTTTCTACGCGCACACCAGGAGTGAAAAGTTGTTTTTCTATCGTGCCAGAAACCTGCGATTTTAGCGTTACATCTAAATCGCTCGCGGTTTCGCCGTTAAATTTTAGTGCGATTGGAACATCGGATTTTTGGGCCTTAAAAACAGCTACTTGAAGCGGTGGCATACCGCCAGAGCCCTTGGCACCCGCTCCTGCGCCCTCTTCTTTTTTTTCGAAATACGAACATCCGCTAAGCAGTGCTAGCGTCGCAATTAGTGAGAAAATTTTCTTCATACAAACCTCGGTTATTAAATTTTAATAATTAAAGTAAAAAGCTGTCGATTTTATCCAAATTCTGCAAAATAAATTATTAACACAAAAGTAAATGAAAATTTAATATTTCTAAATTTTTCACATTTTTTGTGACAAAATCACGGAAAATTTTAATCTAACTTATAAAATTTCGATAAATTTTTAATTTAATATTACTAAATTTTGTTACAATTTTTTTTTGCAACAATTTCATTTTTAAGGAGATATCATGAAATTACTTACTTCATCATTACTAGCGGCTGCTTGCACATGCGCATTTGCCCTAGATTTACCACAAAACAAGGTCGTAGATGTCGAGTGGCTAAAAGCAAATTTGGCTGATAAAGACCTAGTTTTAATCGACCTTCAAGAAGGCGAAGGATATGGCGCAGGTCATATCAAAGGCGCAGTTGCTTGGAAAGAGGCTGATTTCAGAGAGGCAAGAGGCGAAATGCCAGGATTTATCGCTTCTCCGACTACGGTTGAGAGATTATTTCAAAAAAGCGGTATCAAAGATACTAGCGCAGTAGTTTTCTACAACGACGCAAAAGCGGCTCCTGATTATACGCTTTCAACTTTGGCTCTATTCGTATCTGAATACTACGGCCTTACAAACACAGCGATTTTAAACGGCGGAATTGACGCTTGGAAAAAAGCTGGTGGCGAGCTAAGCACAGAGGCCGCCACACCAGAAAAAAGCGATTTTAAAATCACTAAATTTAACAAAGACATCGTTGCGACTGCTTACGATATCGACGAGGCTGTGGTTACAAACAGCGTAGCACTAATCGATGGCAGAATCGAAGCTCAATACTCTGGCGAAAAAGCTCACCCAAAAGCAGCCAAAGCAGGGCACTTAGAGGGCGTTGATGGAAATATCTTTATCGGCAAACTTGCCAAAGAAAATGACGGCGTTTTTTATATCAACACCGATAAAGAAGCTGTTGGCGAGCTATTTAAAACAGCTGGTCTAGATCCAAACGCACCACAAATTTGGTATTGCAACACAGGCTGGCACGCAAGTGGCGGCTGGTTTGCGACAAAATATATCATGGGAAATGACAAAGTCAAAAACTACGAAGCAAGCATGGTCGAGTATTCGAACCTGCCAAAAAGAAAAGTGCTAAAAGGCGATGAAAAATAATCAAATTTCGATTGATTGCCTAGACTTATGCGCCGACCTGCTCGCTTTTCCAGCGGAGGGTTGGCGCGAGAAATACTGCGCGCTTGGCGAATTTGCAAACGGCGAATTCGCCAAGCGCTTCAATAAATTTTCAAATTTCAAATTTAACGATTTAAAAACGCCAAATTTAGACGAAATTATCAGCAATTACATTTTTTATTTTGATTTAAACTCAGCCAAATTCGGCACTTCGCTTCTAGCTGGGGTTTGGTTAGATAAAAAAATGTTTGGCGAGAGTTATAATGAAATTTGCAAATTTTACGAATTTTGTGGTTTTGTGGTGGAAAAAAACTGCGACCACGCCTCAAATTTACTCGCATTTTGCGCGATTTTAGCAGAGCAGGGCGAGTGGGAGAAATTTTTGAAATTTACTAAATTTTTGGACTTTTTAGAGCCTTTGAGTAAAAATTTAGCAAATTTTGAAAATTTAAAAGAATTTGAGTTTATTTTAAATTTTGCCAAATTTTTAATATCAAATTTAAAGGAGCAAAGATGACAAAAGTCGCCAAAACCCCGAAATTTGGGCTTCTTTTTCTATCGCTTGCGCTGTGCGCAGTGGGGCTCGTGGGGATTTGTAGCGTGTTTTTAAACGGCCAAGAGGCTAGCTACAATGTCAGCCGCGAGGTTCCGCTTGGGCTTTTGCTTATGGGATATGCCTTTTTTGTGGGCATTAGCGTAGGAGTTGCCACAATCGCTACGGCCGATCATCTTTTTGGATTTCACGCATTTTCTAAAATTTCACGCCATTTACAGCTTTTGGCTATTGCTGCGCTTTTAGCGGCGTTTTGGCTGATTTTTTGGGAGCTTGGAAGCCCGTTTAAACTGCAAGTTTTACGCTTCGTAAGGTATTATTTTAATTTCGCGGTAGAAAGCCCGATTTGGTGGATGAGCACTTTTTATCTAATCGAAACTCCGCTTTTAATAATCGAGCTAATTTTAATGCTAAAAAACAGCGAAAAAGCTTCGTTTTACGCAGGAATTGTCGCATTTATAATGGGAATAATCGCGTTTAGCACACTCTCAATGGTCTTTGCCGTAAATGCAGCTAGACCGATTTGGAATACGCCAAGCTTTACTATTTCATTTATTTTTGGAGCTTTGATTTGTGGCGTGAGCGTGATTTTTGCCTTTATTTATCTGACAAAAAAGAGCCTAAATGAGCGAATTTTGCGAAATTTGAATATTTTTATGTTTTTGCTTCTTTTGGCTGTTTTATTTATAAATTTTTGGAACGCGGTAATTTCAAGCTATGGCGCAGGAAGTTATTTGACAAAAAATTTCGAAGTTTTTACAAACGGAAATTTGTCGTTTAATTTCTATTTTTTCGAAATTTTAGTTGGAATTTTGCTTCCGATGATTTTATTAATTTTGTCTAAATTTCAAAATTTAAAAATTTCATTTTTGGCTGGAATTTTAGCCATTATCGGCGTATTTTTTGCTAGATTTGACGGCATTGTGGGCGGTCAGCTCGTCCGAGTCGAGAGCGAATTTTTAGGCAAGATAGAGTTTGGCTCATACTGCCCAAGCGTGGCAGAAATCACGATTTTTATCTCGGGCATTGGCGTAATGCTCTTTATTTACGCACTTGGAAAAACATTTTTAAATTTGGAGAGTGAAAAATGAGAGAGCTTAAAATAACAAGACGAAATTTCCTAAAAATGGCTTCTAGTGTCGCAGTTGCCAGCACGGCAGGTATCACAGGGCTTCCAAATCCGCTAATGGCAAAAACTCATAAAAATTCGCCCGAGCTTTCAAATTTATTAGAATACGACGAGGGCGTAAAAACTCCAAATTACTGCGAAATGTGTTTTTGGAATTGTGGCGTAAATGTTTTTACAAGGGACGGCAAAATTCACAAAATCGAAGGAAACAAGCTAAATCCATACAATTACGGTACGATTTGTGCTAAGGGAAATGCGGGGGTTTATTCTACTTACGATCCAGATCGCTTAAAATACCCGATGATTAGAGTCGGCAAACGGGGCGAAGGCAAATGGAAAAAAGTCAGCTGGGACGAAGCATTTGACTTCGTGCATGAAAATTTAGAAAAAATCATCGACAAATACGGCGCAAAAAGCATTGCAGCCTTTGCTCATGGAAGCTGTTCTTCTTATTTTCACAAATTTGCTAGCCTACTTGGCACTCCAAATGTAAGCTATGCTTCATTTTCTGAGTGTCGTGGCAGTAGAGCGATTGGCTGGTCTTTGACATTTGGCGGTGGCGGTATCGGGGGTCATGAAAACTACGACATGGCAAACACCAAATATATGATTTTATTTGGTAGAAATATGGCAGGAGCGATTCAGGTTAGAGAAGCAAGAGATTTTATGGAGGGCTTGGCAAACGGCGCAAAACTCGTCTATGTAGATCCACGCCAGAGCGAAAGTGCGATTAGAGCGCACAAATGGCTTCGCATAAAACCGGGATGCGATATGGCACTAGCACTAGCTTTAATTCATGTCATTATAAGAGATAATCTAGCAAATATGGAATTTATCAATAAATACTGCTACGGCTTTGACAAACTTACCCGCCATGTCAAACAATACACCCCAAAATGGGCAGAAGAAATTTGCGGTATAAAGGCTGAAACTATTGAAGAAGTAGCGTGGGAATTTGCCAAATTTGCCCCACATGTCCTAGCTATCGCACCGCGTAGATTTTCAAGATACGCAAACGACACGCAAACAGCAAGAGCGATTGCAATATTAAATGCGATTATGGGAAATTACGGCGTAAAGGGCGGAACTTGGGTAAATCAAAGTATAAATTTAGCCAAGCTCCCAAAAGATGATGAAGCACCAGCTGTAAGGGAGCCAAGGGCTGATGGCGTTGGGGTTAGGTGGCCGTTTAATCCGCCAAATTTAGGGCTAAGTGGCGAAATTTATCGCGCGACTTTAAGCGAACAGCCATATCCGATAAAAGCGTGGCTGACCTACGATACAAATCCGCTAGGACACACGGCAGTCGAAGCAAACGGCGTTATGAAATCGATCGAAAAGCTAGATTTTTTAATGGCAATTGATACGCAGATGAACGATTTTTGTCAGTATTGCGACATAGTTTTGCCTGAAAGCACATATTTAGAAAAAGACGACGGCCCATATATCCAAAAATACGATGTGCCGTTTGTGGCTGTGAGAAAAGCTGCGATTAAGCCGCTATACGATACTAAGCATGTTTTTGACATAGTGCGTGGGATTTGCAAACGCTTTGATATGGACGAGTATTTTACCATTTCGCCAAGCGACGCGATAAATAATTTCGTAAATTCGCTTAGCCCCGAAGATAAAGAAAAATTTGAAAAAGACGGCATTTTGTGTGATTATTTAGCCGATGCGTATCCGCAAAGTAGCGGAAAACCACTAAGCTTCCCTACCAGCACGGGCAAAATTCATCTATACAATCCTGATATGGAAAAAATGTATGAAGAATATGGCGATGTCTGTGCGCCACTGCCTACTTGGGTAGCACCGCCACAGCCAAAAGACGGCGAGCTTAGACTGCTTTTTGGTAGGGGTCCAGCTCACTCACATGCAAGAAGCCAAAATAACAAGCTCTTACTTGAACTTGAAGATGATAGCCCGATTTGGATAAATCCTGATGACGCGGCAAATTTAGGTTTAAAAACGAATGACAAAGTCATAATGATAAATGCTAAAACAGGGCTTAAATCAAAACCGCAAAATATAAAAATCACAAAGCGAATAACCAAGGGAAATGTCTTTATCCACCACGGCTTTGGGCATGTTAGCAAAGAGTGGAAGAGCGGCTTTGATAAAGGCATTAGCGATGTTTATTTTTGTAGTAATAGCGTCGATCCTGTTAGTGGTTGTAGTGGCTTAAACAACGGCTTTGTTAGACTTGAAAGGGCGTAAGATGAACTCACTAATAAATAAAAATCACAAAAAAGAAAAAAACCTAGCTATGGTGATTATCGGCGATCGCTGTATCGGGTGCGATGCGTGTTATGTAGCGTGTAAAACCGAGTGGGAAGTGCCGCTTTTCAAAGAAGCGTATCGCACAAGGGTTTTTGAAGTAGAAAACGAAGACAACGCAGGAAATCCGATTTTAAACTTTTTGCCTGTGCTTTGTAACCACTGCGAAAACTCCCCTTGCGTGGCAGTTTGCCCGACAGAAGCTAGTTTCAAGCGCGAAAAAGACGGCATCGTCATCGTCGATCCGTCCCTTTGCATAGGCTGCAAGGCGTGTATGGTAGCCTGTCCGTATAATGCCAGATATTACGACGAACACAAACAAAGTGTCGATAAATGCACATTTTGCGCCCCAAGAGTGGATAAAGGTTTGCTTCCGGCTTGTGTAACCACCTGCGTGGGAAAATCGCGAAATTTTGGCGATTTAAATGACCCAAATAGCGATGTTTCGCAAATTTTGGCGCGCGCGACCTCCATTACTCGCCTAAAAGAGAGCGACGGACTTGAACCAAATGTTTATTATGTAACGATAAATTCATAGGAGAAAATGATGAAAAAGATAATTTTAAGCATGGTTTTACTTTGCAGTTTTGGCTTTGCTGAGAATTTGCAAAGCTACAATACTTCAAAAGCGCAGGCGGAGCATTTTGTAAATCTCTCTCGCGAAGCTGTGGCAAAAAATAATCTCACACTTGCTAGGGCATACGCAAAAAAGGCGATTCAAGCAGACGCTTACAACAAAAAAGCATGGGAAAGCTATGATGATGTTATTCAGCGCCTAGCCGATGAAGGTATGATAGACGAATTTGGCGCCAAAGCCGATGAAAGCGAAGCCGCTGCACCAAAAGCCAGTGGCGCACCAGCGCAGTTTGAGGGTTGCTAGTGAGAAGAATTTGCGAAATTTTAAAAGGGCTAAATTTTAAAATTTTCGCAAATTTTGCTATTTTGTTTTTTTCGCTAAGTGCATTTTCGCAGCCAAATTCTTGCACCGCTTGCCACGAAAATTACGGCTCACTAAGCCCCTCACACGATGAGGTTGCCTGTCAGAGCTGCCATGGGGGCAACGAGATTGCTAACGAAAAATCGCTCGCTCACATCGCCCTAATCCCAAATCCAGCCACGCTAGAAAACGCCAAAAGCCGTTGTGCGCGCTGTCACAAGGACCAAATCGCCCGCGTTAGCACCACAGTAATGCAAACCCAAAATCCAATCAAGCAAAATTTGCTAGGCGAGTGGGCGAAGCAGGGCGCGAGCTCTGATTTTAGCGCAGAGCAAATCGAAAAATTCGCCAAGGACCACTACGCCAAAGCCTGCGCTAGTTGTCATATCTCGCAAGAAAAAGAGGTTTTTATAAATCAAAATATCGCCAAAGGTGGCGGGTGCGGGGCGTGTCATAAGGCTTCGAATTTAGATGAAAATTTCTTGCTCTCGCCATTTTTTGCTAGCAAAAATGCAAATTCTGCGCCAAATTTAAGCGCAAATTCCAGTGTAAATTCCAGCGCGCACGCAACCTCCCCAAACACTGCGCCCAAAACCCACACCCGATTTTCCACCGCAATCCCTAGCCAAAACTGCCTAGCCTGCCACAACCGCTCGGCTCGCATTGGTTTTGCGTATTATGGAAAATTCGAAAGCGAGGGAAGCAAAGCTCCGTTTGAGCGTGAGCACACACTCTCTGACGGGCGCCATTTCCACGATTTGCGCGCCGATATTCACTACGAAAGGGCAGGGTTAGAGTGCGTGGATTGCCATACTAGCCTTGGGGTAATGGGCGATAAAAAAAACCACGCAAATATGAGAGAGGCCGTGATTATCGCATGCGAGGACTGCCACGCGCCAAATTTTGCCACGCCAAACGAGACGGCGCGAAATTTAGCAAAAACAAATCCAAATATCCCAGATAGCGCGCTCATCGCCTACACAAAAAAGGGAAATTTCCCACTTTACAATGTCACCAAAGTAGGCGAAAAAGCAGTTCTTACGCGCAAAAAAGACGGAGCAAAATTTGAAATTTCAGCGCTAAAACACCCAGCACACGAGCCTTTGCACGCAAATTTATCCTGCCAAGCCTGCCACGAAAAAAGCGTAGCAAGCTGTTTTGGTTGCCACGAGCAAAGATTTGCGGGCGCAAAGCAGTTTGAGTGGCAAAAGGGCGAATACAGCGAGGGTGCGTGGAGCGAAATGCGCAGTTTTTTGCGCTTCGAAGACCCCGCTTTGGGCGTGAGAAATGACGGCAAAAACGCAAACCTAGCCCCAGGCTGTCAGGTCGTGGCTAGTATCTACGAAAATGGCGCCACGAAGCACTTTGACGCCCTTAGCCTAGCTAGCTGGGCGCAACACAGCGTTGGCAAGAGCAAAACCTGTGTCTCTTGCCACTTCTCGCCTACTGCGCTTGGGCTTGGGCGCGGAGTTTTGGGCTATAAAAACGGTGAGATTTCATTTAGTCCAAATTTGGCAAATTTTGGCGAGTTAAATTTCGCCCTTGACGCCTTTGCTAGCCCAAAAGGAGCGCAAAATCAAATCATTTCTAAAAACGATTCCACGCTAAGCTTAGCTCAAATGAAAAAAATCCTTGACGCCTATGCCTGCGCTATCTGCCACGATCGCTATGATGATAAAATTTATGCCGATTTTAACGCCTCAAAAGCGAAATTTAGGGCAGGGGAGACGAAATGTTTAGAGTGATAAATTTGATATTTTTTGCGTTTTTAAATTTCGCTTTTTCTCAAAATTTATCCTGCGAAAACTGCCACAGCGTGGAAAAATTCGAGCCTAAAAATCACAATTTTTCATGCGAAAGTTGTCATAAAAGCAAAATTTCACCCTCGGATTTCCCGCAAAGCTTAGCCAAATTTGGCGGATTTTCGCACGAAAATATCATCGCTCACCCAGCCAGCCCCGCGCATTATGGCGAGTTTTGCGGCAGCTGTCACGCGAAGCAAATCAGCGAATTTGAAAAAAGCAACCATTTCACGCACAAAAACGAGATAAAAACGATTTTTAGCGCATTTAACATGGATTTAAATCCCAGCTTGCAAGATTTTTTAAGCCAAAATTTGCCAAATTTAAGCGCAAAAGAGCGCGTGGTAGCGGACTTCGTGGAGCGCAAATGCCTCAAATGCCACACCTATGATAATGGCGAGAGTTCCTTGTTTTCGGCTCACGGAAAGGGCTGCATGGCATGCCACGCTAGCTACGCACCCAGCGCGCAATACAGCGGCAGCGACGCGAATACTAGCGCGCGCCCTCACTCGCGCACTCACACGCTCTCGCGCGCGGATAATGAAGTTTGCGCCTCTTGCCACAACAAATACTTCATCGGCGCCGATTTTATGGGGCTTTTCCCACAAAACACGCACAAAGACTACCGCACGCCGTTGCAAAAAAATGGAAATTTCCCAGGGCTACGGCATGGCGTAACATACGCAAATTTGCGCCCTGACGCACATTTTAGCGCGGGGTTAGTGTGCGCGGATTGCCACAAAATGAGCGAAACCAAAAGCTGTGAGGCTTGCCACGAAACCGCCGCGCAAAATAACACCTCGCATAAATTCCACCAAAATTTGGAGTGCGCCACCTGCCACAGCGCATGGGGCGGGAGTTTTTACGAACTAAATGCTATGCTTGATTTTAGCAAGGATTACGAAAACTGGCAAAATTTAATCGAATTTGACGCGAGCACTAAGCGATTTAACGCACGCGCCCTGCGCCAAAATACACACCCTGCGCCGTTTTCGCGCACGCTTGGAGGCGAGAGAAAACCTGGCATTTGGCATAGCGCGTTTAGTTTAGAACGCTTCGAAAATGTCCTTTTAGTGCGCAAAAATAACGGCAAAATCGCCCTTGCGCGTCCTGTGTTTGGCTACAATCTTGGCATAAAAAATGAAAATGCTAGCGTGGCTAAATTTGGCGAGAGTGGCGAGAGATTCGAGGCTTGGAAGCCGTTTTCGCCTCATAGCGTGCAAAAAATCGGCAAATCCTGCGAAGCCTGCCACGAAAATCCGCTCCAAAGCAGAGAGACTCACGGCGGTATTAGCGAGCTTTTCGCGCCTAAATTTTGCGAAAATCCTAGGCAAAAAAACTGCGCCAAACTGCTTGACGCTAGCCCTTTAAACGAGCGTGAAATGCAAAATTTGAAGTCAATTTTATACAAAAAAACAAGAGCGAAGGAAATTTTAAATCTAAATTAGAAATTCCGCAAATTTTGCGGAATTTCGCTGTATTTTTAAGGGGGAAGCTAAAAATTTATGCGTTTTTTGCAGCCTCTAAAACTGCTTCGTAGTTCGGCTCTTCGGTGATTTCAGCCATGATATCTTTGTATGCGATTACGCCGCCACTGATGACGAAAACCGCTCTTGCATTTAGCCCAGCTAGTGCGCTATCTTCGATTAAAATTCCATAGCTTTTGGCGAATTTTTTCGCTCTAAAATCGCTTGCTGTGCGCAAGTTTTCGATACCCTCTGTCGTGCAAAATCTACCCATTGCAAACGGCAAATCCATTGAAACCACGATTACTTCGGTGTTTGGCAGGCTTGCTGCTTTTTCGTTGAATTTGCGAGCCTCGCTAGCGCAAACTGGCGTATCTAACGACGGAACGGCTACGATGATTTGTTTTTTTTCGCTTTTTCCGATTACGATATCTTCTAAATCCTTGCCAGCGACTACGACTTCTGGCGCAGCCTCGCCGACTTTTACTTCATTTCCGCCCAAATTTACGGGGTTTCCTAAAAATTTTACTTGCATTTTTTCTCCTTGTAAAAATAAAACACATTTTATCTCATAAAATTTAACAGATTATTTTTTGGCGCAAAATTTTAAAATTTGGCTATAATTTCGCCCAAATTTAAAAAAAGGAAATCCATGCAAACCCTCCCGCAAAACGCGCCTAAATTTCACCTCAACACCGCCTACACGCTATATTTGACGCTAGGGGTTTTTAGCGCGCACAGATTTTATTTGAAAAGAAATGTAAGCGCGATTTTCCAACTTCTTGGCGGATTTGGGTTTATCATCTTTGTCTGCTTTTTGGTGGCGTATGCTTTGATATCAAACGATAGCGCGCTCGAAATTTTGCGCTCAATAAGGCCAAGCCTCGAATTTGACGACCAAGATACACTTAGGGCTAGGGAAAATTTAATAAAACCGATTATGGTCTTTGCACTGCCAAATTTAGCCTATTTGGCGTGGATTATTTATGATTTTTTCAATTTAGAAAAAATGGTAGATAACGCAAATCTTAGCGCAGGGTGCGAGATCGAAAATCCCAGCGAAAACCCCAGCGAAAATCCCAGCCAAAGCCTAAATTTCGAAGAAAAAAGCGCGAATTTAGCCTCGGCTAGACAGCTAGCTTACATTGGGTGCGGACTTTTGATTTTAATGGCAGTTTTAAACATTTTTGGCACCAAGATTAACGGCGCCGAACTCGCCTCAACAGCGGGGCAAGTGTGCTTAGCAATGAGCGCGTATTTCATCGCTAGCACAATTTGTTCAAAGACGCTTTTGCGAAATTTAACCCTTTTTGTCGTATTTGACGGCCTTGCGCTAATCCCGTTTTTGATGATGATGTTTGGGGATAAAAGCCTGGTTGTATTTGTTTTCGGCGCAGTATTTACGGGGCTTGGCGCATGCTTTGCTCTGCTGATTTACAAAGAGCTTTTCCAGACGAGCGGGTGCGAAATTTTC
This sequence comes from Campylobacter sp. JMF_06 NA1, assembly GCF_027737785.1. NCBI lineage: Bacteria > Pseudomonadati > Campylobacterota > Epsilonproteobacteria > Campylobacterales > Campylobacteraceae > Campylobacter > Campylobacter sp. JMF_06 NA1. The sequence continues at coordinate 27,408 of NZ_JAOVUA010000005.1, read as the reverse complement.
GTTAAGGCGTTTTTTGTATATGCGCTCTCGTGCGTGATTGGGCTAGTTTTAGTCTATTTTAATCCGATTTTAGCGATAATCGCGGTGCAAATTTGCTCGATTATAAATTCGCTTTTTATCATTGCTTGTGCCAAAGATAGCCGAAATTTCGAAATTTCGAAAAACAACTATTATTTTTCAAATTTGAAATTTCACATTAGCGAATTTAACAAAATCAAATCATAAGGAGAAAAAATGATGAGTTTTGGCGAGGCGATTAGCGTTTGCCTCAAACAAAAATACGCCACATTTTCTGGCAGGGCTAGCAGAAGTGAGTATTGGTGGTTTTACCTTTTTAGCGTTTTAGTAAATGTCGCAACCGCCGTAATCGACGCTGTGCTTGGCACAAATATCGTTTTGGGGTTTGACAAAAACGGCAACCCAGAGGTCATAGGAATCGTAGCTAGCGTGGTTGCTCTTGGCTTGCTTGTGCCCTCATTTGCGGTTTTGTGGAGAAGACTGCACGATAGAGATATCAGCGGGTGGTATTTTGGCGCAATTTTTCTTTTGTGCGTGCTTGGGATAATGTTTGCTGATGGAATTAGAATTTTGGCTATGCTGTTTTTATTTGTTGCTGTGGGGCTTATAATTTATATTTTTATCTCTACGATTTTAAAGGGCAGCGATGGACCTAACAAATACGGCGACGATCCGCTAAATCCGCGCGCCGGCGGGAATATTTTCGTTCCGTGAATTTGAGAAATTCACGGAAACACTGCGCCGAAATTTAACTTACTTCGCAAAGAAACGCAAAGCATTTCCGTAAAAATAAAACCAGCTAAATTTAGCCACCTTGTAAAGCGTCGTCGGGGGAAATTCGCACGATGCAAAAGGCGCGAACAGCGCTTTTGCGTGCGAATTAAATGCAGGGGAAAGGGGCGCGACCTCGCAAAATGAGCGTAGCGACGGCGACAGCCGGCATTTCTTGCGAGCGAAGCGAAGCAGAGTAATTTAAGCCCCCTTCCCCCTTACGAGAAAAGCACGGCGCAGGTTAAATTCAAAAAATAATTCAATGTTAAATTTAGGTTGAATTTTGAATTTAAATTTTTCTGGATTGCTTCGAAAACTTCGTTTTCTCGCAATGACAGCAAATTTAGCGTAAGGAATTTTTACTCGTAGATTGCCACGAAACTGCTACGCAGTTTCTCGCAATGACAAATCAAACATAGATTTAAAAAAGTAAAAATTTAGCCAGATTTCTCTGGCTAAATTTGGGTTATTTAGCGCCTTTTGGCGGCATAAACGCAGTTAGCGTGATGTCTTCGCCGTCTTTTGGTTTGTAAGGTTCGATATTTACAAGGCAAGTGTGAGAGATATTTCCGTTGGCTAGTTTGCTTGTCGGAATATCGATAGTAAGCACATTTGCCGAGCCGTTTTTACAAAGTCCGTTTTCGTTTGGATCATACCAAGCACCTTCGCATAGTTTTACGACATTTCTTGGCGTATCGTCATTGACAACCGCACCTGCTAAAATTTGACCCCTAGCGTTGAAAACTCTTACCAAATCACCGTTTTTGATACCTAGCTCTTTTGCATCTTCTTCGTTGATGAAAATCGGCTCACGACCTGCTACTGCATAGCTATCTCTTAGCTTAGTTTGGTTTTGTTGTGAGTGCAAACGATCATTTGGGTGTGGGCTTATCATGTGGAATCTGGCTGGTTTATCCTTCATACCTAGCCACTCGATTGGCTCAAACCATGTCGGGTGAGCCTTGCAGTCATCATAGCCCATTTTTTCGATAGTTTCAGAGTAAATTTCTATTAGTCCGCTTGGTGTGCCAAGTGCATTTAAAATCGGATCTTCTCTAAAATCTGCAAAAGTTACATAGCTTTCGCTCTCCATTGTAGGGAAAAATTCAGTCGGTTCGTTTTTGTTCCACCACTCTTCGAAACTTGGCATTTTTATTCCAAGCGCTTCGTTTGCATTTACTTGATTTGCCGCTGTTTCATAAAACTCTTTTATCCAGTCCATTTCGGTTTTGCCGCCTTCTGTATAAGCTTCGGCTAGACCGTCTGCATAAGCTTTACACAAATCAACGAAAACTTGATAATCATCTTTTGCGCCAAATTGTTTTTCTACGACTTGTTTTTGCGGGACGATATGCATATTTGTATAATCCCCTGTCATAGAAATGTCATTTCTCTCATACGAGCTAGTTACCGGGAACACGATGTCAGCCATTTTCGCTGTCGGCGTCCAGTAAATTTCATTTACGACGATAGTTCGCGGTTTTCGCCAAGCTTTAACATTTTTATTTGTATCTTGTTGTTGAGTTAGTGGATTTCCACCGACCCAGTAGATAAAATCCATATCAGGATATGTGATTTTATTTCCGTTATCATCAAGCGTTGCGCCCGGATTTAGCAAAGCATCAGCATTTCTAGCGACAGGATATGACATCAAAGCAGTATTTGATAGCCAAGATTGCGCTGCGTTTTCTTTTGCACCATCAGCGTTAGCAGGACCCATATATTTGCCGTCTTTGATAACGCCTACGCTTCCTGCGTTGATTGTTTTAATCACGCCACCAACGCAACTTGGCGTTCCGCCGTTTGCATAGTGGTAACTAAAACCAAATCCGCCACCAGGAAGCCCTATTTGACCTAGCATAGAAGCAAGAGTTACTATCATCCAATGAACCTGTTCGCCGTGATGCGCTCTTTGCATACCCCAACCAGCCATAATCATAGTGCGATTATCAAAGAATTTTTCAGCTAATTCTTTTATAACTTTTGCTTCGATTCCGCAAATTTTCTCTGCCCACTCAGGTGTTTTTTCTACGCCGTCTTCTTTGCCTAGTAAATACTGCTCGAATTTATCAAAGCCAACGGTGTAAGTGCTTAAAAATTCTTTATCATATTTGCCTGATTTTAGCAAGTGATTTGCCATAGCCAACATCATCGCTACATCGGTATTTGGAGTAGGTCTGATATGAGTAGCTTTGCCTTCAAAAAATTTAGTTGTGATTGTTTTGAGCGGATCGATGATGATGATTTCTTTACCGCTATCGCGCAATTTTTCAAAATATTTAAATGAGCCTTCATCAGAAACCGTAAATGACAAACGCAAAGTGCCGATTGGATTCATACCCCAAAGCACAACGACTTTTGAATTTTCTAAAACCACAGGCCAAACGGTTTGTTGCTCATAAACTTGGCTAGATCCCACGACATGTGGCAAAATCACTTGCGCAGCACCGGTTGAAAAGTCTCCCGTAACGCCCACAAAACCGCCCGTCATATTCATAAATCTATGAAGAAGCGTTCTTGCCATACCAAGTGCGCCTGAGCTTTGCCAAGCGTAGCTTCCTGCACAAATGCTATTCATACCTTTTTGTTCGCGTGTTTTTTTAAGCTCTTTTGCGACTAGTTTGATAGCGTCTTCGTATTTTACTTCTACCCACTCGTCCTTACCACGAAGCTCTGGTTTTGGGCTATCTGGGTTTTCAAGGTAGCTTTTGCGAACCATTGGAGCTTTGATTCTTGCTTTATAAACCAAATCGTCCATCGCAGTTTGCAAAGGATTTGGCACATTTGAAGTTTTTTTCCAAGCTTCCGATTTTACGATTTTACCGTCTTTTACGGTAGCTTTTAAAATTCCCCAGTGCGCCCCTGTGATAACTTCGCCGTTTTTAACCAAAGCGGTATTTGCGGCTTCACCGAAAACAAAACTAGGCATAGCACTTGCTGCGCCAAGCGTAGCTGTTCCTTTTAGAAAACTTCGTCTTTTCATCTTTTCTCCTTTAATCGACATTAATGTCTTTTGAATGTTTTTGTAAATACTGAGTGATAACCCAAATTTCATCTTGGGTTAATGGCGTGCGTGATTGCATTGATTTAATCAGCGCTGGCCATCTATTTGCGACCTGAGTTTCGCCTCTGTGAAGCGGGTGGCAGGTGCCGCAGTTTTCTTCGTGGTTTTTCTTCGCTGTGCTAAAAATCGCTTTCAAATCCGTTTCTAGCGCGTCTGGCGAAGTATAGGCTGTAATTTTCACCTTGTTGTATTCGCCTAAATTCTCCAAAACCTCAGCGTCGAATTTCGCCTGTTTTGAAAAGGCAACCGAGATAATTCTCGCCTTAGGGGTAAAATAAATGATATTTTGCGCCTTTGAGCTTTGGTAGCCTTCAAGGCTAAATTTGACCTTTTTATCATCTGCTTCGATGATTTTGATCTCATTTGTCGGCATTAATCTTCCAACACTATCGCTTAAATCCGCGCTTAGGCTGATATTTTTAACAGCTACGCTATACGCGCTATCGCCCACGCTAAGAGCATTTGCGGCGCAGGTTAAAAGACCTAGGCAAAGAGCTAAATTTAGAATTTTCAAAATTTCTCCTTTTTTAAAATTTGCGAAATTTTATAAAAAACAAAAATAAAAATTTGTCATTTTTATGACAAATTTAGTTTTTATTATCGATACTTAACCTTTTTGTGAGATAATAAAAATAAAAAGGCATTTTATGGGGACTAGGACGACAGGGGTTTTTGAGGGCGAGAAGTTATCGTTTTTCGGCAAAGAGGATTTGGATAAATTCAGACGCATTTCCTATCAAAAAGGCTCGATGATTTACGCACAAAAAAAACTTTTTATGATAATCCTAAAAGGCGAGGGCAAGCTAAATACCTACCACGAAAGCGGCAGGGAGTATGTGCTAAGCTACTTTGGGGCGGGTTCTTTCGTGCTAGTCGATACCTTTTCGTCATTTGAAATCACAAAAGACGCTGAAATTTTAGAGGCAAATTTATCCACCGTGATTGATCTGTTTGAGTTCAACCAAGACTTTGCGATTTATCTTTTTAACTCGTTTTTGAAAAATATGACAATGCAAAAAAATGTGATAAAAGAGCTGGTTTTTGATAGTGTCGAAACTCGAACTTATAAATTTTTACTTCAAATCGCAAACGGCGATATAGCACATGTCAATGGCGGTGTCAGCGAAATCGCAAGCTTCGTCGGAGCCCCACGCCAAAATGTCTCCGTGGCTGTAAATAAGCTAATCAAAAATAAAAAAATCCAAAAATTAGATCATCAAAATTTTAAAATTTTGCCCTAAATTTTCTTTGAAAACATAGCGTAAATTTGCGCACTCATCATCACAAATAAAACCGCTAAAATCACGCCAAAGGCTAAAATCATGCACTCAGCCATTGTGCCAAATTTCGCGCCCGGGATCAAATACCAGCCATTAGAATACAAATCCACAAAAAAGCTTTGAATAGGATCTAAGCTCGTTCCTAGCGGGACTATGGGCGCGTCTAAGCCACAATCACCAGTTGGCTTAAAAAAGCTAGCAAACCACTCATCAAGGGGCAAATTTAGCGGGAAATTTGGCTTAAACGAGCAACCATGCACGCCAAAAGGCAGTTTATCCAAAATCGCGCTATGCACCTTGTATAGGTGGATTGAGCGGGCAATTCCATACAATGCGCCCACAAAACATACGCCATAAGCGCAAAATTTAAGCAGCAAATTTCCCCCGCAAATCGTGCCTAAAATCGCGCCGAAAAATATCACAAAAAATGCTAGTCTAATATACACACACTGCTCGCAAGGCGCCATAAATAGGTATTCTTGGAAAAAATAGTGCGCGATAATGATTAAAAGCGCGCAGACAAAAATCAGATAAATCCAAGGCTTCGCGCTGTTTTGCCACGCGCAAATTTTAAACAGCACTCTACTCATTTTTGCTCGCCAAATAATCAATTAATTTCGCAAATTCGGCTGTGGAGGCGATTTTTTCGGTTTTTATGAGGTATTTACCACCCACCACGAAGGCTGGCACGCCCTGAATAAGTGCGACATCATAGCCCTCGTCCCAAAGCCCAAGCAAATCCAAAACTTCGCTATTTTGCAATTCGCTCTCGTAAATTTCGCGCGTAATACCGCCTGCTTCAAAGCCCGTTTGCAAAAATTTCATCTCGTCTGCTTCCGCGCTAGGACGCTCTTTTTTGTCGTGATAACTCTCAAAATATGCAAATAAAATTTTCTTAAATTTCGAATTTGGCGAGTTTGGGACGATATTTTCTCTTTTATCCAAAACTCTCGCCACAGCCAAAATTTTACTCACACTCACGCCAAATTCGCCCATAGCGTGCATGTGAAACGGCTCGTAAGTAGCACGGATTTCGCCTAAAATTTCAGGCAGGACATTTTGATAATATTTATAGCAAAACGGACAAGCATAGCTCGAAATTGCCACGAAACTGCCCTTATCCACACTTAGTGGCTTATCCAAAACCAAATAATGCTCGCCTGCGCTAAATTCGCCATTTCCGCCGTCCCCGTGAGTGTTAGTCCCGCCCATCATATACACACCAACGCCCAAACCAACGAGCAGAGCGAGGATAAAAACTAGTAGATTTTTTTTCATAAATTTTCCTTTTTTACTCAATTATAATGAAATTTTAAAAATTTTGGCTAAAATTTGGCAGATTTAAATTTTCAAATTTCAAAAGGAGAAAAGATGAAAAAACTTTCCTTAATTTTGGCGATTTTCGCCACGATTTTTTTGGGCGGTTGTGCTAGCACGACCCAAGGTGGCGCTGTGGGAGTAAATCGCACCCAGCTTCTCACAGTCAGTGAAGCTGAGCTTGACAAGGCAGCGGCAAGCTCATACACACAAGTAATCAGCCAAGCAAAAAGCCAAAAAAAGCTAAACACCAACGCCAAACAAACCAAAAGGGTCAAAACAATCTCAAATAGATTGATTAACCAAGTAGGCGTTTTTAGAGCAGATGCGCGAAACTGGAACTGGCAGGTAAATGTCATCGAAGATCCGACCGTAAATGCGTGGTGCATGCCAGGGGGTCGCATTGCCGTTTATACAGGCATTATCAATAAGCTTAGCCTAACTGATGGCGAGTTAGCGGCTGTCGTAGGACACGAGATTGCTCACGCTCTTCGCGAACACTCACGAGAGCGAGCCAGCACAGAGTCTGTAAAAAATCTAGGCATTTCAATCGGCGCGCAAGCCGCTGGGCTAGGGGATTTGGGCGCGACTGGATTAGCGATTTTAGGTCAGTATGGATTTAGTCTGCCGTTTTCTCGCTCGCACGAGACAGAAGCCGATATCATGGGCTTAGAGCTTATGGCGCGCGCTGGATACAATCCAAACGAAGCCCCAAATGTATGGCGCAAAATGGCAAAACTAGAAAGTGGTAGCAAAACGCCTGAGTTTTTCTCAACTCACCCAGGCGATGAAACCCGTATCAAAAACCTAGAAAAAACAATCCCACTCGTCATGCCACTATACGAACAAGCCAAAAAAGGTAAAAAATAGCTTCGTAAGCTTCATCGGTGCGAAATTTGTGAAATTTCGCACCAGCTAAATTTCAAAATTCCGCACTTTTAAAATTTAAAAAAATTTGTGAAAATTAGTTTAATTTTGCTATAATCTGCATTTTATTTTAAATTCAAAGGATTAAATTTTGGACACGGATCGTTCGGTCTTTATGTTACTTCTCGCTTTTGTTTTAATTTTTTTAAATGCTTTTTTTGTTTTATCTGAATTTGCCCTTGTTAAAGTTCGACGCTCAAAACTCGAAGAATTCGTCAAAGACAAGGTCGCAAACGCCTCACTCGCTCTAAAAATGACAAACTCAATCGATACCTACCTAAGCGCCTGCCAAATCGGCATTACGCTGGCTTCCCTCGCCCTTGGTTGGATAGGCGAGCCAGCCGTAGCTAGCCTAATCCGCAAGCCACTTGCCAGCCTAAATTTAGGCGAGGCTAGCGTGCATACCGTGGCTGTGATCATCGCGTTTAGTATCATTACGACACTGCATATCGTCCTAGGCGAGCAAGCCCCAAAACTAATCGCAATCGCAAAATCCGAAAAAATCGTGCTTTGGATAGCTAGACCGCTTTATTGTTTTTGGGTTTTGTGTCTGCCTGCGATTAAGGCATTTGATTTCGTCGCATCAAGCGTGGTTAGGCTCTTTGGAATCCGCGCGGTCAAAGATAGCGAAGTCGCCCACTCCGAAGAAGAGATCAAAATCATCGCTAGCGAAAGCCTAAAAGGCGGAGTGCTAGATAGCGTGGAGACCGAAATCATCAAAAACGCCGTGGATTTTGGCGATACTGTGGCAAAGGAGATTATGACTCCGCGCAAGGATATGGTCTGCCTAGATAAAAACGAAAGCTACGAAGATAATTATCGCGTAGTTTTGGAGTCGAAATTTACCCGCTTCCCATACATCGACGGAGGCAAAGACACGGTGTTAGGACTGATTCATATCCGCGATATCATGCAACAAAACGGCGAGAAAAATTTCGATAAAATCGTGCGCAAACTCATCATAGTGCCAGAAAACTCCCCGATAACGAAAATTTTATCAATGATGAATAAAGAACGCATTTTCGCCGCCCTTGTCATCGACGAATACGGCGGAACGGCTGGGTTTTTGACCATGGAGGACATAATCGAGGAAATTTTTGGCGAGATCGAGGACGAATACGACGATATAGAGCAAAATTTCACCCGCATTGACGATAATACTTACGAATTTAAAGGTCGCTTCGAGATCGAAAATGTCGAGGAGATAATGGAAATCGCCTTTGACGATGAGACCGAGCAGCTCACGATCGGCGGATATGTCTTTAATCTCTTTGGTCGTTTGCCAGAAAATGGCGATGAGATAAGCGACGAAAACTGCGATTACACCGTGCTTGCGATGGACGGCACCTCGATAGCCTCGCTTAGGGTCAAGAAAAAAGAAAATTAAAAGGGCGAAAATGGATAATGTAATCAGATTTAGCGTTTCACTGCCAGAGGAGCTCTTTGACGAGCTAAACTCGCGCGTGCAAAGTAGGGGCTATCCTAGCAGGAGCGAGTATATCAGAGACCTAATCCGCGAAAAAATCGTAAATGATAAATGGAGCGAGGAAAACAGCGACAGCGAGGGGCTTGGCGTGATTTGTATAGCGTATTCGCACCACCAAAGCGACCTGCTCGAAAACCTAATCGAGCTCGAACACCACGCTAAAATCGATGTTGTCTGCACGAACCATATCCATGTCGATCACGATAACTGCTTAGAAACCATAAATGTGCGTGGCAAAATGGGCGAAATCGAGAAATTTAGCGCCAAAATTGGCGGACTTAAAGGTGTGAAATTTTCGCAACTTGTCAAAATTGCAATTACGAAAGCGTGAAATTTGGAATTTTAAATTTGAAATTTGGCGCGGAATTTTTAAATTTTGCTTTTTAGTGTCATTGCGAGAATTTTGCTTTGCAAAATTCGAAGCAATCGCCAAATTCAAAATTCCCGCACCAGTATCTAGGTTTGCGAAGCGAAATTTTTCTAAGTTACTCCACAGCGTTTAAGAAAATATAGTAAAAATTACTATATTTTTTCGTGACATCAAATGTCCAAATATCGCTTTTTTCGCTATTTTCTTTGCGTGAAAGTGCTTGTTTTTGCCCGAAATTTTTCTCAAATTCGTTAGCAAGCCCTTTGCAAATTTCGTCATTTTTATCTATGGCGATTTCTACTTCGTGGGAGCCAATGATAGCGTATTTGGCGCAGTTTTTACCAGCTACGGCGATAGGGTTTGGGATATTTGTCATTTGCTCAGCTTGGTTTTCAAATTTTCCCATAGCAGTGTGGTATGCGTAAAAATCATCAAGCAAGACCGAAATCCTTCTTAAACCATTTAAAATTTCTACTCTTTCGCGTGGGAGCTTCGCCATAATTTTTTCGTTCGCTTCGCTTACGGCGTTGCTAGCATTATTGCACTCGACCGCGTCTATATAAGCCACAGAGCCCGTTTTCGCGCACTCTTGCACCCTTGCCTTAGCGATTTGCAAGTTTGCCGCGAAGTATTCATAGCTTCTTGGCTGCTCGTTCGCGTATCCGCACACAAAACCCATAGCCACAAGGCTTGGGATTAAAATTTTTTTCATTTTTCCTCCTTGGTTAGATTTTCGGCGCAGTATCCCAAATTTGCACTAGCAAAATTTCACTCAAATGCTCTAAAATGCGCCTCATCTGCGAATTCTAACATCTCTTTATCGCCTCTGCTATCGCCATAAGCGATGATTTTTTCAAATTCGCTCAAATCATAAGCTTCTTTTATGCGCACCACCTTTTGCGCCCCGTAGCAATTAAGTCCGTCGATTTCGCCAGTGATTACGCCACCTTTTTTCTCGATTTTTGTGCCCAAAAGTTCGAGCCCATTTTCTTTGCACCAAGGGGCTAGCCAGTCCTCCAAAGAGGCCGTTACGATGACGACCTTATCGCCATTTGCGATATATTCTTTGATTTTTGCCATGGCTTCAAATTTGATAATATCTTCAATGTGCGTGGTGGAGTATTTTTTGCAAATTTTGGCGAATTTATCCACGCTCATACCACCGAAAAAATGCACCATTAGCCGCCTGCGCGTGAAATTATTCGAACACAGCCCAAGCTTGTAGCCCAGCAAAATAGGGCTAAGCCTAAAAATCCCGCGAAAAAATTTCTTAAACCCCACGACATAGGCGATAAATTCGAGCAACGAATCATCTCTGGTAATCGTCCCGTCAAAGTCAAAACAAACTAATTTCATAAAAATCCTTTTGGCTAAATTTTACAAAACTAGAATAAAAATTCGGAAATTTTATGGTGTGTTAATAGCCGAATTTACGGGAAATTTACCAAATTTTGCAGGCAAAATTTAGCTATCGCAAATTCTAAACACTGCGCCGAAATTTTTATTTCGCTAAATTTTGTTTTTTAAGTGTCATTGCGAGCCTGCTTTGCGGGCGTGGCAATCTACAAAATTTAAAATTCTAACCGCGCAAATGGCAGAATTTTAAAAGTCAAATTTAATGAAATTCAAAATTCTGCCATTTGCCCTGCCGTTAATTTCGGCTTTGTAGATTGCCACGCCGTGCTTTCGCACGGCTCGCAATGACACTTAAAAACGGAATTTGACTAAATTTTGAATTTCAAAATTCAACGATTTCCCTGGATTGCTTCGCAAGCGAAAACGCTCGCTCGCAATGACATTTATGGGCAAAATTTGCACAAGCATAAAAATGCAAAATTCGGCGCAGTACTTAGGATTTGCGATAGCGGAATTTAAAAAGTAAAATTTAGAAAAAATTTGAGGCAAATTCGTGCAAAATTTAGCCAAATTTCGCACGAATTTTAAAATTTACGAATTAGTTTTTGACATGCGTCTGCGCGTCGTCGGATCTAGGTAGCGTTTGCGCACGCGGATGTTTATCGGAGTGACCTCGACTAGCTCATCTTCTTCGATCCACTCTAATGCGCGCTCCAAATTTAGGCTTCTTGGCGGAACTAGCTTAATCGCGTCATCGCTACCGCTAGCGCGGACATTTGTCAGGTTTTTGCCTTTGATCGGATTGACATCTAGGTCGTTTGGACGGCTGTGCTCGCCGATAATCATACCGACATAAACCTTGGCTTGTGGAGCGATAAATAGCACGCCACGATCTTGAAGATTCCATAGGCTATATCCCAGCGCGACGCCATTTTCCATGCTAGTTAGTGCGCCATTTTGTCGCTTCTCAACTGCGCCTGAAAACGGCCTAAACTCCAAAAAGCTGTGGTTCATAACGCCCTCGCCACGAGTATCGGTCAAAAACTGGCTTCTAAATCCGATTAAGCCACGAGCAGGGATTTCAAACTCGATTCTAGTTTGACCATCGCCTGTTGGGTTCATCACCTTCATTTCGGCTTTTTTGCGGCCGAGTTTTTCGATGACTGTGCCTGTGCAATCATCAGGAGCGTCGATTACTAGGTGCTCGAACGGCTCACATTTCACGCCGTCGATTTCTTTGATGATGACCTCTGGGCGACCTAGGCAAAACTCAAATCCCTCACGGCGCATGTTTTCAGCCAAAATCGTGATTTGAAGCTCACCACGACCGCTAACCTTAAATTTACCCTCGCCGACATTTTCGTATCGCATTGCGATATTTGTTTTCATCTCCGCTGCCAAGCGCTCATCAATTTTGTTTGAAGTTACAAATTTACCCTCAGTTCCAGCTAACGGCCCGTCATTTACGCTAAAAATTACGCTTAGAGTTGGCTCTTCGATATGAAGTGCATCTAGTGGCATAGGGTTTGCGGGATCTACCACACTATCGCCTACATCAAGCGCGTCAAATCCAGCGATAGCGACGATATCGCCAGTGCCAGCGTTGTCGATATCAATACGCTCCAAGCCGTTAAATCCGATAAGCTTCGAAATTCTGCCCGTTACCTTTGTGCCATCAGCCTTGGCAAGCATTACGCTTTGATTTTTTGAAATTCTACCATTGAAAATTCTAGCAATTCCGATTTTACCGACATAATTGTCGTAATCAAGGGTGAAGACTTGAAGTTGCAAAGAGTTTTCATCGCTTCCGCTTGGGCTTGGCACATGAGATAAAATCGTCTCGAAAAGTGGCTTCATATCAACATTTTCATCGCTTAGATTGTGTTTAGCATAGCCGTTTTTTGCCGCAGCATACACGACTGGGAATTCGAGCTGTTCGTCGTTGGCATCAAGTGCGACAAAAAGGTCAAAAATCTCATTTACCACACGATCTGGATCTGCGGCTGGTTTGTCGATTTTATTTACCACGACGATTGGGCGAAGTCCCAAAGATAGGGCCTTTTTAACGACAAATTTGGTTTGTGGCATTACGCCTTCTTGCGCATCGACGAGCAATAAAACGCCATCGACCATTTTTAGCACGCGCTCGACCTCGCCACCGAAATCCGCGTGGCCTGGGGTGTCGATAATATTGATCTTCGTATCGCCGTAGCGAATAGCTGTGTTTTTCGATAAAATCGTGATTCCACGCTCTCTTTCGATATCGTTGCTGTCCATTACGCGCTCGCCGACCTCTTGGTGCTCGCTAAATGTGCCTGATTGTTTCAAAAGTTCATCTACGATAGTGGTTTTTCCGTGATCGACATGGGCGATAACTGCGATATTTCTAATATTTTCCAAATTTTACTCCAAAATTTTATGTTTAAAAACTGATGATTATACACTAAAAATTCTTAAATTCTAAGAATACTCTTTGACCTCATTTACCAAAAACTCATACACTCTTTGCTGGATTAAAGCGTCGTTTTCATCATCGCTAATGAGGCGTCTAAGGTGCGAGAAATCGATCTTTTTGACATAGCGAGGCGCATTTTTTATCTCTTTGTCGATTTCTACTAAAAGTGAGTCTAAATTTAGACTTTTGTAGGTGTGGGCCTTTTGGATATATTCGCTCACAATCGATACCAAAACCCCCACTCTGCGCGAATCGTCGCTGTAAATTTCGCTTGCGATTTCGCGCAGATTTTCGTAATCCTCATCGGTTTGCTTCTTTTTAGCAAGCAACATTGCAGCGAAAATTTTCGCTCTAAATTCGATAGAGCGGTGGTGAGAAATCGAAATTTCACGAAAAACCGAAAAAATATAATCTTTTAAATTCATTTATAACCTTATTTTAAGAAACTTTTAATTATAATCCAGTTCGCCCTTTCTTAGACCTGTGCAACGGTTTTTAAAAACACCGCTTCAGGGTGGGAACACAGCAGAGCACTTTTACCTATCGTGTGCCGCAGTCATCTGGGAAGGGGTTTTAAAACTCAACCCTATCCAATCCAAAATTTTCTATAAAATCATCACAAACGCTGTGAAAATCGACGCCTTCTATGCTTTTATTTCTTTTAAAATTTTCGAGCATTGAGTTATACCCGCTGACTAATTCTTTGCTTTTGACGCCATAGCTTATCGAAATTCCAGCCTCGAAAAACGCGGCTAGTTTATCGCAAAATTTAAGCGCCCTGCCATCAATCGCGCGAAATTTATCCTCGTTATACGCGCCAAGCGAGCCGTCTGCGAAATTTGGCTTACCGCCAAGCTCGTAAATTCTGTTTTCAAACTCATCTTTTATAAATTTCTCGCCGTCGTTTCTAATGCCCAAAATATAGCTAAACTCATCTCTGATATGCTCTGGCACAAAGGGCAAAATTTTATCATCTATTAGGCGCATTTCGTATTCGCTGATGATGTCGCTAAGCCCAGCCACGCCGTATTTTACGGGGCTGATGATATCGCGGGTAAGGCTTTCAGGTAGATCGTGAAAAAGCGCGCAGTAAAAATTATAAAAAATTCTACTCTTGCACGCGCCGACTTTGAGCGAGTAAAAGTAGCTTAAAATCGCCACGATTAGCATGTGGCCTAGCACGCTAGTCTCAGGTATGCGTGGGGTTTGCGCCCAACGCTTTTGAAACCTTAATCTGCCGCTAAGATCTACAATTCGAGCTAGTTTTTTATTCATTACGATTTTTCGCACGCCGATTAGCTCGTAATAATCCTCTAATTCCTCTTCGACCTTAAATTTAAGCTCTTCGATATCGTTTAAAAACTGGCTAGTTTGATAAACGATATTAAATTCCCACCTCGTAGCCAGATAACTTGCCGCCTTTAAAATGAGTTTTTCTTTTTCGTGCGAGTAGCCGTTTTGATAGGCTATAAATCGTTTCAAAAATTCGCCATCTTGCACGCTAGAAAGGTCGTTTTCAAGCTGTGAGAGAACCCATTTGTTAATTTGATCTTTTTTACTTTTTTGAATTTGGTGAAACACATCTGGGCGGATATCGGTTACTACGATGCGTGAGAGAAAATCAAAAATCCCAGCCTCGATGACATAGCTCATATCAATATCGCGCTCGAAACTAGCGATAAAATAGGCAATGATAAATTTGTGTGCTTGTTTGTCAAGCTCGACTAAATTTACCATTTTTGGGTAGTCGTTCCAGCGCGAAATACTCGCACTTTTAAAGATTTTTTCTACTAAATTTGAACTTATCATTTGTAAATTTTATCCGAATTTATTTCAATCACAGTATGCACATTTCCGCGCGGATTAAAGTCAGCCACGATTTTTAGGTATTTTGGTTGCAATTTTTCTTGCAAGGTAGCGTAAATTTCGTTCGCGCTGTCCTCGTGGGAGATGTAGCGATCCATAAATGAGTTAATGTAGAGTTTGATTGCTTTGAGCTCTACGACAAATTTATTCGGTATGTATTCTAAATATATCGTCGCAAAGTCAGGGTATCCTGAGCGCGGACAGCGGCAACAAAACTCCGGAAGCGTGATTTTGATCAAATAATCATTTTCGTGTTTATTTGGCCAAATTTCCATTTTTTCTATGTCAAATTCTTTTATCTCTTTTTCGCCATAACGCATTTTATTTCCTTAAATTTATAATATCTTCTGGTTTGCCTACGCAAAAACCCTGCACGAAATCGACCCCAAGCTCGTAGAGTTCGTCTTGGAATTTCGGCTTATCTACAAAGCGAATAATGCTTTTAATGCCCGATTTCTGGCACATTTCGTTTAGTTTCATAAAAACATTTTTTATTTTTTCGTTGCCTAAATTTTTATTATACTCGATATCATAAATCACAAAATCAATATCGAAAAATTTAAAATACTCGAAACTCGCGTTCGCACCGCCAAACTGGCTAAGTCCAAAGCTAAATCCTAGCTCTTTAAATTTAAGCAAAATTTCGGCAAATCGCTTTGTTTCAGAGTAAATTTCTTCTTCGTTAAACTCCAAAACAATCTTGCTTGGATCGATTAAATTATTGTCAATTAGCTTTAAAATTTCGTTGCGAAACTCGGCATTTCGCAGTGTCTGAGGCATGATTTCGATGAAAATTTTATGCTCGATATCCTTAAAATAGATAATGCGCGAAATTTGCTTAATCATCGCAATATCGTATTTGATATCGTAATTATTAAAGTGCAAAATATCAATAATTCGGCTTTTTGTAACCTTATCGCCGGTTCTGAGATCTAGTTTTGGGATTAAGTTTATATGCGATTTGACGCCATTTTTATCGGCGACATATTGAAATTTAAAGCTAAAACTCTCATTGTCAATCGCATCAACGACATCTTTGTTAAAATCATCGAGCAAAATTTTATTTAAATCAATATTTTCGCTGGATTTTTCCTCTTCGACCTCTTTGCGATTTATCTTAAAAAATAGCGCGTTTGTGATATTGCTGAGATTTTTGTCATACGAAGTAGGCATGATTTCAAATTCGGTTTTAATCTCGATATTGTTTATACTTTGGTTTGAAATTTTATGCTCGAACATTTTCAAAATGTGCGTTAAATTCGCCATTTTGCCATTAAGCCCAAAGATAAAGTGGCCGTTGATAAAACGCCCAATATGCAAATTTTTAAAGCCCTGATTTGCCATAAATTTCGCAAATTCTTTGCAAAAATTATACAAAATATCGTCGCCGTTTTGATAACCATATCTATCGTTGATATCGGCGATATTTTTGATACGAAGCAAAACCACATGGTTGATTTTGTTTTTTTTCATCTGTTTTTTTAAAATTCGCTCGATCTCATCACGCACGAATACATGGCTGACTGGATCGATTAGCGTCTTTTTAAAACCAAAGTAAATTTGATAAATTACATAATACACATAGCAAATCAAAAGTAACGAAAAAAGTATCACATCGTCGCTGTTAAACTCACCGTTTTTGAACATCGTATATCCAAAAGCAATAAGCAGGAGTGTAAAAGGCACTGAAATTTTAAGTGCCGTTATAAATCTGGTTTCGCGCTCTTTTTGCTCTGAGACTAGAATTACTTCGTTTTCGATAAATTTACCCATTAAATGTCCAAATTCTTAACATCTTTTGCGTGGTCTTGGATATAGTTTCGCCTAGGCTCCACTTCATCACCCATAAAAAGGTTAAATGTATCGCTAGCGCTTTGCGCATCAGCTATACCCACGCGAAGCAAACGACGATTTTCCTTGCTCATCGTGGTCTCTCTAAGCTGATCTGGGTTCATCTCGCCAAGACCTTTGTAGCGTTGAATATACGCACCTTTTTTCGAATTTCGCTCTATCTCGTCCAAAACCTCGATATAATCCCTGCCAAAATCGACCTCACGCTCTTTGATTAGCCCATACACACGGATCGCTTCGGCAAAAATATGATTTGTAAGCAAGGCTTCGTTGATATTTAGTTGCTCCAAACCATTTGGAGTTTGGACATAGATACGAATTTCACTCTCGCTGACATTTGAATTTAAAATATTAAATCCCTCGCTCTCTAAACGGGTTTTAATCACTTCAAAAAGCGCAGAATATTCCATAGAGCGCGCTTCGTCATTTTCGATTAGATACCTAATCGCAGAAATGACGCTAAAACGCTTTTTAAGCTCGTTTAAAAGTGAGCGGTAGTTTGAAACGATTTTTAGAAAATCGATTAAATCTTGGTTGCCAATTCCTTCAAATTCGCCCATATCGATACCAGTTTCGATCAAAAATTCACTCAGTGCGCGCTCATCTTTTAGATAAATTTCTTTTTTGCCCTTTTTGTATTTGAAAAGTGGCGGTTGAGCGATATAAACATAGCCATTTTCGATAATCGGACGCAAATAGCGGAAGAAAAATGTCAAAAGCAGGGTCTGGATATGGCTACCATCGACATCGGCATCTGTCATAATGATGATTTTGTGATAGCGAAGTTTATCGGCGTTAAATTCCTCACCCACGCCACAACCAAAGGCGGTTATCATGTTTTTAATCTCTTCTGATTGTAAAATTTTATCCAAGCGCGCTTTTTCGACATTTAAAATTTTACCGCGCAAAGGCAAAATCGCTTGAAATTCCCTATCTCTACCACCTTTGGCAGATCCGCCCGCACTATCGCCCTCGACAAGGAAAATTTCACTCATACTAGCATCTTTGCTAGTGCAATCAGCGAGTTTTCCTGGAAGTGTGCCGACTGAGTTTATGTTATCTTTTTTTCTCGTTAAATCACGCGCTTTTTTCGCTGCTTCGCGACCACGGGCTGCTAAAAGAGCCTTTTCCATAATCGCGCGTGCTTCATTTGGGTTTTCTTCGAAATATTTGCAAAGCACCTCAAAGGTCATTTTTTGCACGATTGGTTTGACATAGCTTGAACCAAGTTTGCCCTTAGTTTGACCCTCGAATTGCGGTTCAGGCACTTTTACGCTTACGACTGCGATTAGACCTTCTCTGACATCATCGCCGGTGATTTTGGTGTCTTTTTCGCGTGCGGCTGCGTTTGCTGCGATATAGTTTGTAATAGCGCGAGTTAGTCCCGCTCTAAATCCAGCTTCGTGCGTTCCGCCGTCTGGGGTTTTGATATTATTAACAAAGCTTAATAATTTTTCATCGTAGGTTGAATTATACATTAGCGCGATATCCACAGCGACATCTTCGACGGTATCGCTAAATGAAACTGCCTTGCTAACAGGCGTTGCTTTGTTCATATCAGTTACGAAGCTCTCTAATCCGCCCTCGAAATGAAAGCTCTCATTTCTGCCGTCTCTTTGGTCTTTAAAATTTATGGTAATTTTTGGATTTAAATATGCTAATTCTCTAAATCTTTTTGACAAAGTATCGGCATTAAATTCTAAAATTTCAAAAATTTCGCCATCTGGCCAAAATTCCACAGTCGTTCCAGTGCGGTTTGTGGATTTTATGATTTCTAAATCGGTAGTTGGCTTACCTTTTGCAAATTCTTGACGATAAACATTGCCTTGGCGTTTGATTGTAAGCACAAGCTTTGATGAGAGCGCATTTACGACGCTAACACCCACGCCATGAAGTCCGCCACTCACCTTGTAAGTGTCTTTGTCAAATTTACCACCAGCGTGCAAAACGGTCAAAACCACAGTCGCTGCTGGCAAATTCTCTGTGGGGTGCATATCTACTGGGATTCCACGGCCATTGTCTGTGACGATACAGCTACCTTCGCGCGTGATTTCTACATCGATAGTATCACAATACCCAGCCATAGCCTCGTCGATAGAGTTATCCACAACCTCATAAATCATGTGGTGTAGTCCTCCGATATTTGTATCGCCGATATACATTCCTGGGCGTTTTCTAACCGCTTCAAGACCTTTTAAAACTTTAATATTTCCTGCACCGTAATTTTGTTGTTCCATTAAATTTTCCCTTAAATTTCTTAAATTTTATTGATCGGCATTACGACCGTTTTTAGCTCGCCTGAGCTTAGCACAAATGCTGTTTCTGAGTTGTTAAAATCTAGCTCAAACATATCGTCCTCGACGCTGTTTAGAAAATCGAGTAAAAATCTGTTTTTAACGCCAAAAATCAAATTTGATGAAACTGCGATATTTGCCTCGATTTCGGCTTTTGCCTCAGAATTATCCTCGTTAATGCTCTCAAAAATAATGCCATCAGGCTTAATCGTAACCTTCATTTCCTCGCACATTGCGTTGATTGCTTTTACGCCGCCGACAAATTTATCTCGTGGTAAAATTACTTTAAAATTTGTCTCAGTTGGGATTACGCGCTCATAATTTGGGAATTTTCCGTTGATTAGTTTTGTGAAAAATTCGAAATTTTCGCTCACTGCCAAAAGGACATTTTCATCATAATAAATTTCAATTTTATCTGAAAATAGCTTTTGAATTTCGCCAATTGCCTTTTTAGGGATTAAAATTTGGGTATCTTTTTTGGCAAATTCGCCCATATTTGTATTTAGCACAAAGACACTAAGGCGTTTAGTATCGGTTCCGACTAAATTTAAATACCCATCTTTTACATCAATCAAAGCTCCGTTTAGCTCGTATTTTGGGTTGTTTGTATCGATTGAAGAGTATATTTTTTTAAGACTTCTGCCAAGCACCAAAGCATTTACATTAAAACTGTTTTTGCCCTCGATTGTAGGGAAATTTGGGAAATCTTTTGAGTCAAACATAGGGAGTTTGTATTTTAACTTTTTTTGTTTTACAAAAAGCGCTCCGTTCATTGTCTCTAATGTGACATTTTCGTCCCCTAAACCCTTGATTACGCTAAGAAGTTTTGAGCCATTGGCTGTGGCTTCGCCCTCTTCTTCAATCATAGCATAAGGCAAAACATAGCTAAGGCCAATTTCGTGATCTGTGGCCTTGATACTAAGCTCGCCATTTCTAGCTCTGATTAAAATGTGAGAAGTAATCGAGCTTAAATCCTTTTTGTCAAGGTAAGGATTGGTGTTTGAAACAATGTCTTCTAAAACCTTTTTTGCAATTATGACTTTCATAGCTGTCCTTTAAATTTTAAATTTTTGTTTTTGTTATAGTAGAGTGTGGGATTTAGTGAATACCCCGCGCAAATGCTGAATTTAGCGAAATTTACTTTGTGAATTAAATTTACCATTTTATTCACCATTATTCACAAATCTTGATTTTATTTCATATTTTTTCATTATTTTCCTTTTGGGTTATTTTGTTTTTTAACTCTTCGATTTTGATTTTAAAAAATTCATCTTTCTCAATTGTTTCGTTGATTTTTTTGATATTTTTGCTAATCGCGCTGTGATCTTTGAGATTGAAATACGATGCGATTTTTGGCATTGAATTTTTGGTTAAAATTTTGGCTAAATATATGCAAATTTGACGCGCTTCGATGACATTTTTGGCCCTTGTTTTGCTTTTTAGCTCGCTTGGTTTGACATTTAGCTCTTTTGAAATCACGCTTATAATCTGCTCTAAATCGACATTTTGGTAGTGTTCTTTGATCTGATCTTGAAGCGTGGTTTTGGCAAATGCTAAATCTATTTTGGCATTTACAAGCGATGAAAATGCGTTTAGTTTGTTTAGTGCGCCCTCGATTTCGCGGATATTATCGCCCATATTCGCGGCGATGTATTGTATGACATCGTTTGGGACATAAAAATTATTTTCTTCGCTTTTGCGTTTGATGATTGCGATTTTGGTTTCTAACTCTGGCGGCATGATATCAGCGATTAGCCCGTCGCTAAACCTCGAAATCATACGCTCCTCAAAGCCTTTTAGGTATTTTGGCGCGATATCGCTGGTTAGGACGATTTGGCATTTTTTTTCTCTTAGTTCGTTGAAAGTGAAGAAAAACTCCTCAATCGTCGAGCTTTTGCCTACCAAAAACTGAATATCATCGATTAGCAAAATATCGCAGTTGCGGTATTTGTGCTTGAATTTATCCATTGTTTGATTTTCTAAATTTGAGATAAATTCATTTACAAACTGCTCGCTGGTTACGCAAATGACGCTTAGATTTTTTTTGATACAATGATTTGCGATTGATTGGAGCAAATGGGTCTTGCCAAGCCCACTCGGTCCGTATAAAAACAGCGGATTATACATTTTGTTTCCGGGGTTTTTGGCGGCACTGACTGCGCTAGAAAATGCGAGTTTGTTTGAATCAGCCACAATGAAATTTTCAAATGTGTAATTATCATTGACAATCGTGCTTTTTGGCTTGTCTTGTGGGATCATTTTTGAAATTTCTTTTGGGGAAATTTTGGCTTTTGAAGTGATTTTGACCGTGATATTGCTAACGCCAAATTTTTTAACTAGCGCGTTTTTGATCCTCTCAGCGTATTTAGTCTGTATGTATCTAGCCACAAGCTCGTTACTTGCGTGATAAACAAAGAATTCAAAGGTAGAGTTTTTTTCATTAAATTTTAAATTTTTGATATATCTTTCGTAATCAAGCGGTGGAATTTCGCCCGCTAAACTTAATAAAATTTCTTGTGGTTGAGTTTCTGCCATAAATTTTCCTTTGTTTAATCCTTAATTTTAGCAAAATTTCGCTAAATTTGTGTTAAATTTATAAAGTAATTCACAAGTGAATAAGGCGTGAATTAAAGTGAAAGATTGTGATGAAAATTTTAGGAATTGATCCGGGAACTAGAAATTTAGGCTATGCGATTTTAGAAAAAAATGTGAATAAAATTTCGCTCGTCGAAGCAGGTTTAGTGAAAATGAAGGCCGAAAATGTGCAGTTTCAGATGACACAAATGGCGGAGGCGATTGATCTTATATTTTCGCAACACAAAATCGACGAGGTCGCAATCGAGAGTATGTTTTACGCCTATAATCCCCAATCCGTGCTAAAACTAGCGCAGTTTCGCGGGGCTTTGGGGCTAAAAATTTTGCAAGTTTATGGCAACTTCGCCGAATACACGCCACTTCAAATCAAAAAATCCGTAACCGGCAAGGCAAAGGCCGCAAAAGAGCAGGTCGCCTTCATGGTCAAGCGAATACTAGGGCTCAAAGGCGAGATCAAACCGCTCGATATAACCGATGCTATCGCGGTTGCGCTCACTCACGCAAACGCTATGAGAGGGCTGGAAAAATAAAAGGGGTAAAAAAGTGAAAATCGCACTAGCGCAGATTAAAAGCGAAATTTTAAAATTCAAGCAAAATTTATCCAATGCACGAAATTTGGCTTCGCAGGCGAGGGATTGCGATATTATCGTGCTTCCTGAGACATTTTTAAGCGGATTTGCGCCTGAAATTTTTAGCGAAATTCCGTCAGAACAAAACGAAAAAGCGCGCGAATTTTTACGCGAAATTTCAGCGCAAAAAGTCGCAATCGCTGGGCTTGCACTTAGCGAAAATGGCGAAATTTACAACCGTGCCTTGGTGTATCAAAATGGGCGTGAAATTTATCATTACGATAAAATTTTTCTTTTTTCAAATTCAGGTGAAAATAAATTTGTCCGCGCTGGCGATAGATTCGGGCTTTGTGAAATTTCGCAGGGCGGAAAGCCCCTAAAAATCGGACTTGCGATTTGCTATGATTTGCGATTTGGCGAAATTTTCCGCTACCTTGCCAAAAATGGCGCGCAAATTATTTTTGTCATCGCGCAGTTTCCGCACTCTCGCATAGAGCATTTCCGCACTCTCGCGCGGGCTAGGGCGATTGAGGCGCAGTGTTTTTTAGTAGCCATAAATAGCGCCTCTGGCGGGCATTCGTGCGTGATTAGCCCTGAGGGAGAGATTTTGTGCGAGCTTGGAGTGGGGCAAGAAAGTGAAATTTGCGGTATTAATCTAGCCCAAATTTCGCTAGTTCGGGCTAAAATGGATATTTTAAAAGATGAGAGAAAAGAGATTTTAAAGGAGATTTTATGAAGGATTTAGTTTTTGTAATCGATATGGTAAATGGTTTTGCGAAATTTGGCGCAATGGCAGATCCAAACATCGCTAAAATCGCACCCGCAATCGCTTCGCAAATCCGCAGAAGCGCAGGCGTGCATTTCATCTGCGACGCACACGGCGAGCGGGATTTGGAGATGAAACGCTACCCAGCGCACTGTATCGAGGGCTCGCCAGAGGCCGAAATAATCGATGAACTTGCCGAATTTGCCACCCCCCAAAACACTACCAAAAAACGCTCGACAAACGGCTTTTATGCCTTTGATAAGGGGCTTTTGGCCGAATTTGATAGATTTGTGATTACGGGGTGCTGCACGGATATTTGCGTTTTGCAATTTGCCCTTGCGCTTCGCACATATTTCAACGAAAATGATATCAACAAAGACATCGTGGTGCCTAGCGAGTGCGTGGCGACATACGACGCGCCAAATCATGAGCGCGAGTATTATGAAAAGTGCGCGCTAGATTTAATGAGAAATGCTGGAATTTTGGTGATTTAAGTTAAATTTGGCGCAAATTCGCGCCAAATTTGCCAAATTTATTTCAAATTTGCTTTAAAAAATTCTTCAAATTTATTAAACGGAATTTTTTTATCATACAAATCCGTATGACTTGCCCCCGGAACGATAAAAAGCTCTTTGTTTTTGCTTCCAAGCTCCTTAAATGCGTCCTCGCTAAAATATCGTGAGTGCGCAATCTCGCCGTGCGCTAGTAAAACAGGGGCGCGAAGCTCATTAGCGTAGGTCAAAATTTTATCGCTCATACGCGCTAATGCGTCTGTTTTGCTCCAAAAATGCTCTTTTGAATTGATTGCGCGTTCGTGGTAACCGCGAGGTGTTTTATAATACAGCGCATAATCAGCGACAAATTTTGGTGTTTGCTCGGTAATGGTTTTAGGGTCGATATTTCCGCTTGGCAAATACTCTACCTCGCCCTTTTCAAAGTCCATCCAGCGTTGCAAATTTAGAGCTTTTTTGGCTTCATATCGCTCGTTTTCACCCACGCTGTCGTTGTATCCTTTTGCCGTAACGCGTGTCATATCATACATCGTAGTAACTGCGACGGCCTTTATGCGAGTATCGCTGATAGCGGCATTTAGCGCAAATCCAGCCCAGCCACAAATGCCTAAAATTCCGATTTTTTCTCTATCGACGAAGTCTTGCACGCCCAGATAATCCACAGCTGCGCTAAAATCTTCTGTGTTTATATCAGGGCTGGAAATGTCGCGCACATCGCCACCGCTCTCGCCTGTGAAACTTGGATCAAACGCCAAAGTTACAAATCCTCGCTCGGCTAAGGTTTGCGCGTGAAGTCCGCTAGATTGCTCTTTGACTGCGCCATAAGGGCCAGAAATGGCGATTGCAGGGAGTTTGCCGTTCATATTTTTTGGAGTGTATAAATCCGCAACGATTACAATTCCGTAGCGGTTTTTGAAGGCTACTTTTTTGTGATTTACTTTGTCGCTTTTTGCAAAGGTTTTATCCCACGCGCTCACTACATTTTTTGGCATATCCACTTCGCCTTTGGCACTTGCAGTGGTGGCCAAAACAGCCCCGAGAGCTAGTGAAATTAGGACTTTTTTCATATTTTCTCCTTGATTGAAATTTAGTGAGAAAATTTTAGCAAATTTAAGAAATTTTAGTTAGAAAGATTATCCAAATTTATTGCCTAATTCTGCAAATTTCAAAATTTATCTAGGGTTAAATTTTGAAATTTAACCCTAAAAATTTATAAAATTATCGCAAAAATTACGCCAAAAATGATTAGCGGGATATTGAAAAATATAAATGTCGGCACGCAAGTATCCCAGATATGGTTATGCTCGCCGTCGATGTTTAGCCCGGCAGTAGGGGCTAGCGTGCTATCGCTGGCTGGACTTCCAGCGTCCCCAAGTCCCGCTGCCACACCGATGATAAAAATCGTCGCAGCCACGCTAAATCCAAGCTCGGCTGCTAGCGGACAATAAATCGTCGCGATAATTGGAATCGTGCCAAAGCTAGATCCGATTCCCATTGTTACAAGAAGCCCTATGCCTATCATTAGCACCGCACCGCCGATTTTGCCACCGCTTAGGCTAGCCACTGCGCTTACTAGCTCGCCCACGCCGCCTGTTTCTTTGATAATCGTGCCAAATCCGCCAGCTACAAGCATCAAAAACGCGATGTATCCTAGCATATGCACGCCTTGGTCGAAAATGCTATCTAGCTCGCCCCATGGAATACCGCCTAAAAGTAGCATTGTAAGGATTCCAGCCAGAGCGGCAAAGGGCATTGAACCAGCGTCGATTTGGATTACCATGCTAAGGATAAGTTGAGCGATGAAGCACACTATAATCCCAGCTAGCACGCCCCATTCTCGTTTTTGCATTTTAAACTCTTCAAAATGCGCCTCAATGCTCTCTTTGGTTTGAGTGTAACTTCGTGGCTTGCGGTAGTAAAGCATGGCCAAAACAAGGCCAATTACCATAGGTATGGCACTCATCCACATGACCCCAGCGATATCGCTGATACCCACATCCATGCCGTTTTTGCTCATCTCTTTTTGGATAATTCCCATAAAAATCAGACCAAATCCCACAGGAAACGCCATATACGGGGTCTGCAAACCAAATGTCAGCGCGCAGGCTATGGCGCGGCGGTCGAGTTTTAGTGAGTTCATAATCTTTACAAGTGGCGGGATTAGTATCGGGATAAATGCGATATGAACAGGGATTAAATTTTGCGATAAACACGAAATAAAGGCAATCATAGCGATGAAAATAAATTTTTTATCGCTGATAAATCCAGCCACGCTTCGCACCAAAATCGCCGTCAAATTTGTCCGTGCTACGGCACTTGCGATGACGCCAAGCAGGATATACGATAGCGCAGTTTCCAAGTTTCCGCCCATGCCGACACTGCCAGTTTGCGGGTTGCCGTTGATGAAATAGCCTATGGCGTCCATTAGCGGGATATGGCTAGTCAGCACCGCGCAAATCGCGCTGATTAGGATAGCTAGCATGACATTACAGCGAAGCAAACACAAAATACTCATCAAAAGTATGCTTAAAAACACTGGGTTGCTTAACATTTTTTGCCTTTGTGTGAAATTTGGGCAAATTATATTAAATTCAAGGCAAATTTACGCTAAAATCGCTCAAAAAAAGGAAAAATTTGCGTTATTTTTATTCATCATTTTTTATATTATTTATAGCTGTTTTGGTCGGGTTTTGGTTAGGTGGATTTGCTGGGGCGTATATTTGCGCGCTACTATCTATTTTAGAAATCAGCCTTAGCTTCGATAATGCCGTGGTAAATGCCAAGGTTTTAACGGATATGAACGCGATTTGGCGCAAAAGGTTTATCGTGTGGGGCATACCTGTGGCGGTTTTTGGTATGAGGTTCGCATTTCCGATTATCATCGTAAGCGTTGCTTCGCATTTGGGGCTTTTTGAGAGCCTAAATTTGGCACTAAACAACCCTGCGCGATATAGTGAAATTTTAGAAGAAAACAAAGACGGCATTTACATTTTTGGCGGGGCGTTTTTGATGATGGTGTTTTTGAGCTTTTTCTTTGATGATGAGGACAGAGAGCCTTGGATACGGGTTTTAGAAGAAAATGCTTTGGTAAGAAGGCTCAAAAATTTCCCAAAATTTGAAATTTTACTCGCTGTGGTTTTAGGCGCAGTTTTGGCTGTTTTAATCCCCTCAAAAACGGCGATTATTGCATATTTTAGCGCGATAATTTTGTTTATTTTGATAAAGTCGTTTGATAAAATTTTTAGTGCTGGTGGCGTGAGAAATGGCCTAAACGGCTTTATTTACCTCGAAATGCTGGACGCTAGTTTTAGCTTTGACGGCGTGATTGGGGCGTTTGCGCTAAGCAACAATATCTTTATTATCATGCTAGGACTTGGGGCTGGGGCGATGTTTGTGCGCTCACTCACGATATATTTGGTCGAGCGTGGCACGCTGGCGAAGTTTATTTTTTTAGAACACGGCGCGCATTATGCGATTGGCACGCTTGCAGTGATTATGTTTATCAAGCTCGAATTTGAAATCAGCGAGGTAATAACCGGCACATTGGGGATATTTTTTATTTTTTCTGCCTTTGTTTGCTCGATTTTGTATAACAGAAAAAATGGGTAAAATTCCGCAAAAATACTGACCTTGATTTTTATACTTGTAGATTGCCACGAATTTTGCTTACGCAAAATTCTCGCAATGACAAATCAAGCGTAAATTTTGCCTAATTTGTCATTGCGAGCGAGTGTAACGAACGAAGCAATCCAGGGAAATTTAAATTCAAAATTCAACCTAAATTTAGCATTGAACGATTTTGTAAATTTTAGGCGAAATTTTGCTTTTCTCGTAAGGGGGAGGGCGCGCTTTTTAGGAGACGCTACCCTCCCCCTTACCAACCCCCACCCCTGTAAAACCTTAGAAGTGGC
>NZ_JAOVUA010000004.1:0-153753 GCF_027737785.1 Campylobacter sp. JMF_06 NA1 | reverse complement strand
GAAGGGGGCTTGAATTGCGAGGTCGCTCCCCTTCCCCCTTACAAACCCCCAACCCCCGACGACGCTTTACAAGGTGGCTAAATTTAAAGCGAAGCTTTAAATTTAGCTAGTTTTATTTAACTGAAATGCTTCGCATTTCTTTACAATGACACAAATTTTACAATTCTTGCGGATTTGCCTTATACATACAATGCTCGAAGATAAATTTATGCTCCTCTGGCAGTGCTTCATAAATCGCATTTGCGAGTGCGCGTATCTCCCAAAGTGCCGATTTGCTAGAACGAAGAGAGAGGAAGTTTTGCAAACTTCTAGCATTTATGCTCCACGCTAGCTCGGTTTTGTAGCACTCTGGCAGGCAGTATTTGGCGATATCTAGGCTAGTGTTTGCACCTAAAATTTCCCTTAGATTATTTAGAGCTTTTATGCTTGCGCTATCGACGGCGTCGTTGCCTGTTAGCACGATGTATTTTGCGGCGCTATCGCTCGTGATCTCAGGTTCATTTCTTAGCTCTTTTAGCGTGTAGCGGGTGGATTTCACACTCAGACTTGCCATACGATGCCTCGCTAATTCTTGCAAAAGCGCGCGCGAGATGCCCTTGATATAAAAATTATAAAAAATATGTTCGAGCGTAGATGAGTGCTTCATTTCATTTCCCACGCGGTTGATTAACGCTAAGTCCTTTTCACCGCCGTTATCGCCCCGCTCGAAGCTTTGCCAGCAAGTTCTTATGGCGTTTGAGCATACCCAAAGTGGCGTGAAATTCAAAAGTTTTACTTCCATAAATTTTCCTTGATTAAATTTTATAACGCGTGATTTTAGCCAAAATTTTATAAATTTAATCAAATTTAAATAGCTTAATGTAAGCTAAATTCTGATAAAATTGGCAAATTTTTTACCAAAAGGAAAAGTATGAACGACAAATTCACACGCATTGGTTTTATTTTGGCGGTCGCAGGCTCAGCCGTGGGACTTGGAAACGCTTGGAAATTCCCCACACTCGTAGGTCAAAACGGCGGTAGCGCATTTATTTTGCTCTATCTTTTACTCACATTTTTGGTAAGTTTTGTCATTTTTATCGGCGAAATCACCATAGGTCGCCTTGGTGAGAGCGATCCAGTCGATAGCTACCGAAGACTTGCCCCTAGCAACAAAGAGCTTTGGAGCAAGGCTGGATTTTTGATGATTACTGCGCTTTTGATTTACTCATTTTACAGCGTCGTAATGGGCTGGATCTTGAAATACACAGCCACATCGATTTTTTCGTTGCCTCAAAATTTAGACGATAGCGGTGCGATGTTTAACGCTTTGATTTCGAATTCACCGCTTGTAGCGATTATCTGCTTTACGATAATGTCGCTTGTGTGCTTTTTGATCGTCTCAAAGGGTATCAAAAACGGCATTGAGAGATTAAATATCTGGATGATGCCTAGCCTTTTTATCCTGCTTGTGCTTATGGTTTTGTATTCGGCTAGCTTCGATGGATTCGCACAAAGCGCAAAATTCTTGCTTTTGCCTGATTTTAGCGCGCTAAATTCACAAAGCGTGCTTGACGCGCTAGGATTAGCGTTTTTCACACTTAGCCTTGGCGTAACTACGATTTTGACATACGCTGCAAGCCTGCCAGAGCGCACCAATATCCTAACTTCGAGCATTAATATCGTTTTGATTAATGTAATGATTGGCGTTATGATGGGTTTGGTTGTTTTCACATTTATTTTCGAATTTAACGGCGATCCAGCCCAATCAGGTCCTGGGTTGATTTTCGTCTCCCTTGCTGTGCTATTTAGCAAACTTGGCTTTATCGGACATATTTTGGCGTTTGCGTTTTTCTTAACATTGCTTTTCGCCGCCATTACCTCAGCGATTTCGATGATTGAACCAGCTGTTTATTACCTAGTCAAATCCCGCGCATTTTCTCGCGCGAAAGCTTGCGTGGCGGTTTTTGTATTTACCTATGTGCTAGGGATTGCCTGCATTTTGGGATACTATGGCGCGACAAGCGAGTATTTCGTCATCGCAGGACAGCCGTTTTTCGACGCGCTGGATTATTTGACATCTAAAATTTTAATGCCACTTGGCGGATTAATCATCGTCATTTTCGTAGGATATGTCATCAAAAAAGACGGCGTTTATGCCATACTTTCGCCATATATGGGAGATTTGGGATTTAAGATTTGGTATTATGTCCTACTTCGCGTGGTATCTCCGCTTGCGATTTTTGTAATCGCGCTAAGAGAGCTAGGAATCGTAAATTTTGGATAGTCAAATTTGAAATTTAAAGAAAGATTATGAACGATAAATTTAGCAAAATCGGCTTTGTTTTAGCGGTCGCCGGCGGTGCTGTGGGGCTTGGAAATGCGTGGAAGTTTCCAACCCTAGTCGGCAGCAACGGTGGAAGCGCGTTTGTGCTTTTATACCTCGTGCTAACGCTTGGGATTGGGTTTAGCCTATTTTTAGCCGAAATGGCGATTGGGCGCATTAGCAGAGCCGATTTGCCTAGCGCGTATAGATATCTCGACCCCAAAAACGGCGAAAAGTGGAAATTCGCTGGAATTTTCATAGTGGGCGGAATTTTTGTTTTGTCATTTTATCTCGTAATCCTTGGCTGGGTTATGAGATACATTTTCATCGGTTTTAGCGCGCTTCCTGGCTCAGTAGATGAGGCTGGCGCACTCTTTGGGGGCGTGATTTCGCACTCGCTATTTTCAAGCCTTGCATTTTATGCGTTAGGGCTTGTGCTGACACTTTTTGTGGTATCGCGCGGAATCAAAAGTGGCATAGAAAAGCTAAATTTGATAATGATGCCCCTGCTTTTCGTGCTTTTGCTTTTAATGCTAGGATATGCGGTTTTTATGGACGGGTTTGGCGAGGCGGTGAAGTTTTTATTCACGCCTGATTTTTCCAAAATCACCGTCGCTAGCGTGCTTGACGCGCTTGGGCTTTCACTTTTTACCCTTTGTATCGGGATTGGCTGTATCGCTGCGTATGCTGCTAGCCTTGGAGAGGGTGTAAAGCTAGTGAAAAGTTGCGTAAATATCGTATTTATCAATATCGCAATCGGGCTAATGATGGGGCTAATCGTATTTACATTTATCTTCGAATTTAATGCTAGCCCATCTCAGGGCGCAGGACTAGTGTTTGTATCGCTTACCACAATGTTTGCTAAGCTTGGCTTTATGGGGCAAATTTTAGCGATTTTGTTTTTTGTGTCGCTGTTTTTTGCTGGGATTACGAGCGCGGTTTCGATGATAGAGCCATTTATCTTGTATCTTGTCAATCATTTTGGCATTTCTAGAAACAGAGCGTGCGGGTTATCAGGCATAGTCGTAGGCGCGCTAGGGGCGTGCTGCACGCTATCAATGAACGCGGAATTTGGCGAGAGTTTTACATTTTTTGGCAAGGGATTTTTCGATATTTTAGACTTTTTGACCTCAAATATCATGCTTCCTCTTGGCGCACTAAGTTCGGCGATTTTCGTCGGATTTGTGATGAAAAAATCCCTTTTAGCGGAGTTTTTTGGCGAAGATATGGGCAAGGGTGCGTTTGAGATTTGGTATTTTTCGCTAAGATTTATAGCCCCTCTTGCAATAATCATAATAATGGTAAATTTGCTATTTTTTAGCTAAATTTGGAGAGTAAAATTTAAAATTTGGGCTACCGAAATTTCGGTAGCCTTTTTTTATGCTTTGCGAATTTTTGAGTAGATTACCGCTACGATGTATGATAGCACGCTCACAGCTACAAACATTAATAGCACAGGATTCATATCCCACTCTGCTTCGTCGCCAAAAATAAGCACG
This sequence comes from Campylobacter sp. JMF_06 NA1, assembly GCF_027737785.1. Taxonomy (NCBI): domain Bacteria; kingdom Pseudomonadati; phylum Campylobacterota; class Epsilonproteobacteria; order Campylobacterales; family Campylobacteraceae; genus Campylobacter; species Campylobacter sp. JMF_06 NA1. The sequence goes on along the minus strand of NZ_JAOVUA010000004.1, from coordinate 149,952 downwards.
GCAATATAAATGATGAAAATGTATTGCAACACATAAAACGGCGTTACAAGCACACTTATTGTTTTTAAGCAAGACATAATCAAATTTGGAAGCACCTTAGCTACCAGATACATTAGCCCAATCCACGCCAAAACAAAAGCGATAAACATTATGTTAAAAAATATGTTTTGGTGGTAGTATGGGTCGCCGTCCATCATATCGTCCCACGCATAAAACTTCGCCAATACCACAGCCGAGGCGATGAAGATAACCGCGCAAATAAGGCTTAGCTTTGTGTATAGGCTGCCTTTATCTTCTGGGCGAGTGTAGATTAAAATATCAGCGAATAAATACCCAGCTATCGGGTAGGCAATCCAGCTTAAAAATGGAAAATAGCTTCCCTCATGTGTGCCCCAAAATAGCCCTGTTACTGCCAACATTGCGTCAGATTCAAACTCTGCGAAATTCTCGCCTAGATACATTGCCACGCCTGAGCAGATGATTCCCACTATGAGATAGCCTAAATTTGATAAATTTAGCTTTTTCATTAGCGCAAAAAATATAAACGCAAGTCCCGCAAACTGCAAAATATCCGCATCGTAAATCTGCGTCCAGTTTTCTTCGAAAATTTCAGTGTCATCGTTTAGCTTAGAGCTAATGTAGTATGGAAACACATACACAAGCGCATTAAAGACATAAGATAACACCAAAAATATCACGCCACGCTTAAAAAGTAGTCCCGGCGCAGAACGCCTAGAATACACAATACCGCAACCCAAAATAAACATAAAAACAGGAGCAGCAGGCGGTGAGCCTAGAAAGTTTGCGACCTTGAAAAACACGGAATCTTCGCCGTTGTAGAAGTATTCCACGCAGTGGATTAGCACCATAAAGATTACAGCAAGACCCCTCGCTATATCCAACTCGTTTTGTCGCCCGGCATTGGGCAATGATAAGAAATTCATCTGTTTAAAACCCTCTTTTTATTGGTTTGAAAAAGCCTAGATTATAGCCTTTTATAAGTTTAAATTTACTTAATAGCGTAGTGAAATGCTATGGATTAGAAATGAGATAAATTTATAAGAAATTTGGGTTTAGTTGTTTGGTTTGTAATTGCGAGAATTTGCATAGCAAATTCGAAGCAATCTACGAGTGTAAAATTTAAGGTCAGTGTTTTTGCAAAATTTATGAAATTTTATGAATTTTACAATTTTGGCATTTAGTTGTTTTAAAGTCGTAGATTGCTTCACTTTCTACGAAAGCTCGCAATGACAAATTCGGCAAATTTAGTAAATTTCGCATTTCAAGCATTGCTACCTTGTCGGTAGTGAGCACGAAATGCGAAACATTTAAACATTTAATCTAGCAGATTTGGGAATTAATGTAAAAAGTGGCGAATTCCTGTAAAATACATCGCCATACCGAATTCATCTGCCGCTGCGACGACTTCATCATCACGGATTGAGCCACCCGGTTGGATTACGGCTTTTACGCCTACTTCATTAGCGATTTCTATGCTATCTTTGAAAGGAAAAAACGCTTCACTTGCCAGTGCGCAACCTTGCAAATCCAAGCCCAAATCCCTTGCTTTTGCCACAGCTGCGCGCGCAGCATCGACACGGCTTGTCATACCCATGCCGATCGCCACCATTGCCGAATTTTTCACATAAACTACGCAGTTTGATTTAGTTAGTGCTGCCACCTGCCAAGCGATTTGCAAATCGGTAAATTCGCCCTCATTCGCCGAACGCTTGGTAACGCATTTAGCATTTTTAACCTCATCAGCGCCCACATAGTCGCGTTCTTGATAGACAAATCCGCCGTCTATGAATTTAAAGTCATATTTATCATTTTCGCGCATTAAAAATTTATTCTCTTGTGTGAAAATTTTAATGCGTTTTTTGTTTGCAAATACTTCAAGCGCGGCGTCATCGACATTTGCAGCAATTATAACTTCCACAAAAATTTCATTGATTTTCTCAGCTAATGCTTTATCAAGTGTGCCGTTTATCGCCACCACGCCACCATAAGCTGAGACAGGGTCGCATTTAAGCGCTTCTATGTAGCTTTCTAGCAAATTTGATTTTATGGCAAACCCGCACGGATTTGCGTGTTTGCAGATACTTACTGCTGGGGCTTGCCCAAAGCTACTTGCTAGCATAACTGCGCCGTGAATATCGGTCATATTGTTAAAACTTGCTTCGCCTTTTAGGGCTTTGAAATTTAGGCTAAAAAAGTTTTCGAATTCATACAAAGCGCCCTTTTGGTGCGGGTTTTCGCCGTATCTTGTCGCCATGACTTTTGAGCCTGTGATAAATTTTTTAGCACCAAAACCGCCGTTAAATCGCTCGTTCATATAGTTTGCTATCATGCTATCATACGCGGCAGTGTGCTCGTAGGCTTTTATCATAAGGCTTCGGCGAAATTCCAAATCAGCCGAATTTGAGCGAATTTTTTCCACAACTAAATCATAATCCAAAATGTCCGTTACTATCAAAACATCTTTGAAATTTTTTGCTGCACTGCGCACCATAGCAGGTCCACCAATGTCGATATTTTCGATAATCTCATCAAAATCATCTGTGCGAATCGTGGTTTGCTTGAAAGGATATAAATTTACACAAACCAAATCAATCCCGCCAATGCCGTGTTTTAGGGCTTGTTCGGCGTGATTTTTGTCGTCCCTTTTGTGCAAAATTCCGCCGTGAATTTTAGGGTGCAGGGTTTTTACTCTGCCTTCAAACATCTCAGGGCTTCCTGTGTAAGCACTCACTTCCACAGCATTTACGCCGTTTTCGCAAAGTAGCTTATAAGTGCCACCCGTGCTTAAAATTTCCCAACCCAAATTTGCCAAATCTTTTGCAAATTCCACTACGCCGTCTTTGTCGCTAACGCTGATTAACGCTCTCATGCTCACTCCTTTATAAATTGAAATTTTTAAATTTTAAAATTTAGCTTTCGCCCAAACGCTCTTTTAGGCTCTCATACGCTTCATTGATTTCTTGAAGCTTTTTCGTGCCTTCTTGGATAATCTCGTCATCTGCGCCCTTGCCCATTAAAATATCTGGGTGGTATTTTTTGACTAGTTCGCGGTATTTTTTCTTTATTTCGCCAAAACTAGCACCCTTATCCACGCCCAAGACTTCGTAAGGGTCTTTTTTCGAGCTGGCATTGCGCGCAGAGCCACCATATCCGCCGCCATAATTTCCGCCATAACTGCCGCCATAACCGCCAGAATTTCGACTATTTTGGTAGCCACCACGCCCGCGGTTGTCATAATTTTGGCTAGAACCGCCGTATGTGCCATAATAACTCGCCTCAAACATAGCAAAAATTTGACTTACCACATGTGAAGGCATACCAAATCCACGCGCGATTTTGGCGATTATATCTCGCTCTTGCTCGCTAAATGAGCGATCGATATAGGCTATGTTTAAGAAAAAATAAATTAGCGCCGCTTTTCGGCTCGAACTTAGGTGAAATTTTTGATTGTAATGAAACGCGAGAGAGTAGATATCGTGCTCTTTGTCTTTGTTTATCTTATAAACTTGCTTCAAAAGTTTTCTCTCGTTTTCGCCGCCACCCATTTTGCGAACCAAATCGTCCAAAATCTCGCCTATCATCGTGGCTTCTGTTTCATTTACCACGCCGTCGCTTTTGGCGACCTTTGCAGTTAGGGTGATTAAAATTTTCGCCTCTTCAAGGCTCATTTTTGGCTCTTTTCTCTCATAGCCGGAATTTCCGCTAATACCGCTTATAAATCCCTTTATAAAATGATAAAGCAAAAAAGCCAAAAATAGATAAAAAATACTCGACACTATTAATCTTCGCTTCTAATTATTTTCGCAAATTCGTTGAAATAAATTTCGCTCAACTCTCCCAAATCGCGCGAAATGCTATTGATTTGGAAAATTTTACCACCAGTAATGCCAAGTTTTACGAAATTTAGCCCTGCTTCGCGCGCCAAGCTTTCAAATTTTGCTTCATCTTTTACGCCGAAAATCGCGCGAGTAAAGCTCTCGTCGAAAATATCTCTCTCATCATCGCACGGCATTTTAAACTCGCCACCCATTTTGCCCACACACGCCATTTTGGCTAGGGTGATTGCCACGCCACCGATTCCTACGGAGTTTGCGAAGCGCAATGCACCCTGCTTGCCCGCTTTAATCGCAAAATCCCAAAGTTTGCGCTCTTTGGCTAAGTCTAGCTTTGGTAGCATGCCACCGATTGCGCCTTTTACGGCTTGTTGATACAGCGAACCTGAAAACACGCCGTGTGTATCGCCCACCAAATAGACGCTAGTATCAGCCTGAGTGAAATCGCTAGGGATAATCTCGCCATTATTTACACCCACAGTTACGATAGCTGGGGTCGGCTGGATACTCACACCCTCTGTTTCGTTATACAAGCTCACATTTCCGCTCACAACTGGCGTATTTAGAGCCTTGCAGGCCTCTTTGATACCCTCTGCGCCCTGTGCGAACTGCCACATAACCTCTGGGTTTTGCGGATTGCCGTAGTTTAGGCAGTCAGTTATGGCTAGCGGTGTCGCGCCACTAAGAGCCACCTTGCGTCCGCTCACAGCCACAGCAAGAGCCGCGCCAGTGTATGGGTCGATATAGTTCATGCGGGTGTTGCAATCCATAGCGATTGCGAGTTTTGCGCCATTTTCTTTGACTCTCATTACCGCTGCGCCTAGTTTGCCCGGGCGTTTGGCTGAATTTAGCCCCACATTTGCGTCGTATTGATCGTAAATCAAAGATTTATTTAGCACATCTGGGTGCGAAAAAACCTTGTCGAAATCGGCGTTTATGTCAAATTTATCAGAGCATGTGCATAAATTTTGGTTTGCTATTTCGTCCAAATACGCTGGGCGTTTTGTAGGGCGGTCTAGAATTGGAGCTGCTTCGCTTAAAGGCTCGATTGGAATCTCGCCAGCTAGCTCGCCATGCCAGTAAAGCTCCATTTTACCGGTATTTGTTACTTCGCCGATGACTTCTGCGTCTAAATCCCATTTCGCAAAAATCTCTTTTATCTTATCTTCGCAACCTTTTTTCGCGCAAATTAGCATACGCTCTTGGCTTTCGCTTAGCATTAGCTCGTATGGCGTCATACCACTTTCACGCATAGGGACACGATCAAGGTGCATTTTCATACCGCTTCCGCTTCGCCCTGCCATTTCAAAGCTACTAGAAGTAAGACCCGCCGCGCCCATGTCTTGAATTCCAACGACGAAATCAGTTTTAAAAAGCTCCAAACAAGCTTCCATTAAAAGTTTTTCGGCAAACGGATCGCCAACTTGCACGGTTGGGCGAAGAGATTTGTTTTCATCGTTAAAGCTATCACTTGCCATAACAGCTCCGCCAAGCCCGTCCCTGCCTGTTTTTGAGCCTACATAAATGACTGAGTTTCCCACGCCTTCTGCTTTGCCGTAGAAAATTTCATCACTTTTTACAATTCCAAGAGCAAAGGCATTTACCAAAATATTTCCATTAAAACTGCTATCAAATGTCGTTTCGCCGCCTATCGTAGGGATTCCCATGCAGTTACCATAGTGTGCGATACCGCTAACTGCGCCTTTGACTAAATATCTTTGGTAGCGATTTGTTTTGGAATTTCCCACGACATCGCCAAAACGAAGCGAATTTAGATTTGCTTCAACTCTTGCGCCCATTGTAAAAATATCGCGCAGTATTCCGCCTACGCCTGTGGCTGCGCCTTGAAACGGCTCGATGTAGCTAGGGTGATTGTGGCTTTCCATTTTAAAAACAGCCGCCATGCCACCGCCAATGTCGATGACACCGGCATTTTCACCGGGACCTTGTATGACCCATGGAGCCTTGGTCGGAAAGCCGTTTAGGTATTTTTTGCTTGATTTATATGAGCAGTGTTCGCTCCACATAGCCGAAAAAATGCCAAGTTCTAGCAAATTCGGCTCACGCCCTAGAATTTCTAAAATTTTCGCATATTCGTCTTCGCTGATTTTGTGTGCCGCAATGGTTTTTTTATCCATTTTATCGCCCTTTTAGTGGAATTTAATAACTTTTTATAATAGCTAAATTTTGCTTAATTTCCTTTTTTGTTAAGCCAAATTTCATACAATTTTGCCTCTTTCATAAATGCGTAAAATGCGTTTATAACGGCGATTATGAAGCCTTTTTTGCCGTCAAAAAAACTTCGCCTTAAAAAATACGATTTGAAAAAGACAAGCGGAAAGATAAAAAGCAGTTTGGCTAGGCTCGGTTTTTTGCCTTTTTCAAATTTTTGCTGTGCGCGCAGGCTCGAATAGTTGTTGTTTTTGCTCACTAGCTCTTTGATTGGTTTATCGCTGAAATGATAAATCACGCCACGAGATTTTCGCGCCTTGCCATTTATGCTAACTTGCGCATGCACGCCCAAATTTCGGTATTCGCCAGCACTTTTGCGAAAAAATCTAATGTGGGTGTTTTTGCGCACTCTATCATCGACGATCCCGCCCATATAAAATTCATGAAATTTAATATCAAGCCCGTCGAATTCGCTCTGCGCCATAAACTCACAAATTTCAGCTTTTAGCTCTTTGCTTACTTCCTCGTCGCCGTCAAGGTTTAGCACCCACTCGTGTGAGCAGAGTGAAAAAGCATAGTTTTTTTGCACACCCTCGCCTTGCCAATCGTGGTGGTGGATTTTCGCGCCGTATTTTTGCGCAATTTCTAGCGTTTTATCGGTGCTGCCGCTATCGACGATGATGATTTCAGCGAAATCCGCGACACTTTTTAGCATTCGTTCGATATGTTTTTCTTCGTTTTGCACGATTGCATAGACACTTGCATTTATCATAGTTTATTCCTTATGCGCGTAAATTTCAGCCAAAAATCAAAAAAACTCTCCGTCCCCAAAACGCCAATTCGCTTAATGGCAAATTTATCATCGCCCGCTTCGTAAAGTCCGCGCTTTACCACGACCGCGGCGCAGTATCCTGAATTTCGCGTAAGCGATAAAATTTCATCATTAAATTTGCCGTAAGGATAGGCGAAAACTCTGCACTCGCGCCCAGTGATTTTTTCTAACTCTTTTTTGGATTTTTCGATTTCATCTCGCGCTTTTTCGGGCTCGCTCGCCCACAAACGATCTAAATTCGCGTGGCTTAGCGTGTGAGAGCCAAACTCGATTAAATTTGAGCGGTGCATTAAATTTATCTCATCGCTAGTTAAAATTTGGCTTAAATGCTCGGTATTTCCGCGCTCCCAGTCGTTTTGCGTAGCGGTAGCCACCACAAAAATCGTGGCTTTGAAATTATATTTTTTCAAAATTTCAAAGGCGTTTGTGTAGTTATCCATAAATCCGTCATCGAAGGTAATACAGACCGATTTTGGCGGGATTTGGGCTAAATTTGCTAGCTCGCTAAGCGTGAAAGTAGTAAAGCCGTTTTTGGCTAGCCATGCGATTTGGGCCTCAAAATCAGCTGGGCGAACGCGCCATTTATCAAATTTATCGCCCTTATGCTCGCTTATGCTATGATACATCAGCACGCGCGCCTTGTCCCAGCCCTGCGGGATCCGCCACCAGTTATACCTGCACGAAAACGCTATAAACGCCACAGCTAAAATTGCGAAAAAATATATCATTTTTTAAAATCCTTTATCAAATTTTCATAAGCATTAATGTATTTTTGCGCCATTTTTTCTACGCTAAATTCGTCTTTTTTGGCTTTGATAGGGGCGAAAATTTGCACGAATTTATCGTAGTTTGCGTGGATTTCATCTAGTTTGTGAGCTAAATTTTCTGGCGTGGCGCTAAATTTTAGCTCACTAGGCAAAATTCGCTCACAAATGCCAGTATTCGTTGAAATCATAAGTGGCGAATAATAAATCCCGTCAATCGCCACAAGTCCGTAAGCTTCGAATTTCGAAGCGATGATTTGTAAATCGCAGCTTGCTAAATGATCATTTATATTATCCACGAAACCGCGCAAAAAGACCTTTTTATCAAGTTTTAGCTCGCTAATTAGCCTTTCTAGCTCACCTTGCTTCTCGCCCTGACCAAATATCTCGCACACAAAGTCAAATTTCACCAAACTAAGCGCTTTGATGACCACATCCATTTGCTTAATGGCGCTTAATCTGCCAGAGCTGATGATGTGAAATTTATCTAGTTTTTTAATCTTTTCTGGCTTTTTATACAAAATTCCATTTTCGATAATTATAGAATTTGGCGGTAAAATCTTTTTTGTCTCATCTAACACAGCCACGCACAAATCAGCTAATTTATAATTTTTTTTGAATTCCAAAGTGTGTTTTGTGGCAATCAGCGGAATTTTCTTTTTCATAAAAAATCTAGCATTATAGATAATCTCTATCACTTTTGCATTGTGAGCGTGTATGATATCTGGGCTAATTTCATCTAAAATTTTAGCAATTTTATGCAAAAAAATGGGGTTGTATCTGTTTTTTTTAAAATTTATCTCTATTAATTTTACATTTTTGTCTATGTATTTTAAAATATTTTTATCGCTCATTAGATAAATTTCGTGTTCTTTAACTAATTCGTTGCATAGCTGGACACAAGCGTTTTCTGTTCCTGCAAATTTTATCCAATTAAGAGCGTGTAAGATTTTCAAACCATTTCCTAAATTTTAAATCCTGCGATTATCTCATATTACCGCTTTATACTTCGTTAAATTTAATTATTTTTTCTATATAATGGGCAAAAAATTTAAGGAAAATTTATGTTTAAAAATTTGATAAAAAAGCTAAAAGGCAAACCCACATACAAAAATATAAAAATGGGCAGTAATGTCCATATTATCAACTCTTGCATCGATGAGGCGTTCGGTCATCTCATCAGTATCGGCGATAATGTAACCATTACAAACGCTACAATTTTAGCCCATGATGCAAGCACAAAAAAAGTCCTTGGCTACTCTAAAATCGGCAAAGTCGAGATAGGAAATGATGTTTTTATCGGTTATGGAAGCATTATTTTACCACGCACAAAAATCGGCGATAAGGTCATAATCGCAGCCGGAAGCGTAATCACAAAAAATGTAGCCTCAAATTCTGTTGTCGGCGGAAATCCAGCAAGGCTGATTTGCACATACGATGAATATATGCAAAAAATGCAAGAAGCGCTACAAACCTCACACAAAAGCGAAAAACACCCAAAAAATATGAGCCAAAATGAGCTTTTAGAGCAAACAAGAGCATTGAGTGATTTTAGCTTGGGGTTTAGCGTATAAATTGCCTATTTTAGGCAGTTTTCGTAATAATTTTTTAGAGTGGATATATAATTTTCAAATTTCAGACTATTTTTTATCTCTTTGTGTTTTTCGCTAAATTTTTGCGAATACATATCGTAATTTTTGTAAATTTTACTAATTTTTGCGCTCATATTTTCATAATCGATAAAAAATTCCTCATCTAAAATTTCACTAATTCCACCAACTTTGGTGCCAAGTAAAACATTAGCATAAAAAATCCCTTCAATTAAGCTAATCGAAAGCCCCTCACTACGAGATGATATGATTTGTAGGTGCGAATTTGCTAGCCTTTGTGCGACATCGTCTTTAAATCCGAGGAGCACCACTTTGCTTTGCAAATTTAGAGAATTTATTAAATTTTGCAAATTTTTTCTCTCTTTTCCCTCGCCGACAATTTGCAAAACAAAGTCAAAATCAAGCTTACTAACAGATTTTATCAACTCATCAAAACCTTTGATAAAATCTAGTCTTCCAACCGCAATAATGCTAAATTTATCGCCTAAATTTCGTGAAATTTGCCTTTCTTTAATGCCAAAATATATAACTTCACTTTTGTGATTTATGGTTTGGGCTACGCTCTTTGATACAGAAATGACATTTGAAATTTTATTAAAAATTTTGCCCTTTCGCACATTATGCTTTGTAGCAACCTGCGTAAAATCCATAAATTTATTCAGCAAAAATCCCATTTGCGAAGCTTTTGCGCCGTGAGTGTGTAAAATTTGGACGCCAAATTTTTTCAATACTTTTAAAATTTCAAAATATAAAAGTAAATTCCACCTTTTATCATAGTTTTTATACTCGTAAATTCTAACTTTTGGCGAAATTTTATCTTTATACAAACACCCGTTTGGCACGATTAAAAGCACTTCATCGTTTTGGCATAGCTCATTTATGCTATCGCAAACGATTTTTTCTACGCCGCCATAGATTGTAGAGCACGAAAAATAGGCTATTTTCACGCATCGGCCTTTTGTGTAAATTTATCAGCAAAAATCAAAAACGCAAATAAGCTTAGATAGCTCATCAGCCTTTTTGTATCAAACAGACTAAAATCAAATTGAATTACAATGCAAAAATATGCCAAAGCGCAAAAATAGATGAAATTTTTACTTCTAAATATCTCTTTGATAGCGCAAAACAGCACCCCAAGCCATGCTAGAAGACCAAAAATTCCAGTGAAAAGCAAAATTTCAAGCTCAGCATTATGCACCATGACAAATTGCATAAGTTTTTTTGGTTTTTCTAGGCTAATCCAAGTTTGCACACCATGCCCAAAAATAGGATTGTTTTGGATTTGAGTAATCGTGTATTCCCAGATAATATCTCTGTAACTAGTGCGTCCAGTTAAAAGATGATTAAACCTAATCGCAACGGCATCAAAATAAAAATAAATCCCCAAAACAATAAGGCTAAATAAAATCAAAACTAAGAGTATAAATTTTATATTTTTTCTAAAATTTAAAGCCGCCCATAAAAGCATAGCCGCACTCACGCCGACCCACGACGAACGCGAATATGTAAAAACCAAAACGCTAATATGCAATAAAAACGAAACTATGCCAAGCTTTGGCTTGTATTTTGTAAAAATCAAGCTAAACACAGCCCCTATGCCCATCATAAGCCCTAGCCTGTTGCGATTATCCAAAAGCCCAGTTAGACCTGTTTTTTTGATATTATTTACCTTTTTGCTTAGGATTAAGTCTGGATTATTTATCGCTTGATAAATCGCCGATACCAATAAAATCGATGTTCCAAGCAATAAATATAAAATAATCTCTTTTTTGGAGAAAAATTTCAACTTATAAAAATAAGCCAATGCGATAAAAACAAAACCATATCTAGTGACAAAAATAATGATATTTCGCCACGATTTTTTTGTCAAAAGCTCGGGGTTTAGGAGATTTGCGATAACCATAGAAACAATGATTAAAAAGACAAAAAACGAAAAAAGCTTGACTTCTTTTAAATTTGCGATTAAAACGCTGAAATTTTTGTAAATTACAACATGCAAAATCGCCAAAACTATTATATAAATCGTCGAAATTTGATACACGCTATTTTCAAATGCAATCGAACAAAGCCAAATTATAAGCCCGAATTTTAGCGCACTTTGCCAAGGATTTAATCTGATAAAATCCAAAATTTTACTCACACCATCTCCTTATACACACTCATAGTTTTCTCCACCATTTGCGTTAGGCTAAAATTCTTTGCTATGTAGCCGTATCCATCAAAGCTATAATCTTTCGCGCGCAGTATCCTATCAGCCAAATCTCTCTCGTCGCCCACGGCAAAAAGCTCACCATTTACGCCAGATTTGATTATATCTAGCACGCCACCGTGATTGCTCGCCACCACAGGCGCGCCCATAGCGATCGCCTCAGCTACACTTCGTCCAAAACTCTCTGGCTTTTTCGATGCGCTCACGACCACATTGCTTAGCGCGTAAATCTCAGGGATTTTGCTTTGCGAACCCGTAAAAATCACGCTTTGCGCCAAATTTAACTCACGCGCTAAATTTTGCAGCCCCAAAAAATACTCTTTTTTATCCTCTCGCACACCGCCCACGATTAAAATTTTTAGCCCCTCACCAAAGCTTTGCTTTAAAATTTGCCCCGCTTTTATGAGCGTTTCATAGTCTTTGAGTTGCGTTATGCGGCCGACACTTGCGACGATGAAATCGCTATCTTTTAGCCCAAATTCGGCGCGAAATTTCGCCATAAAATCGTGGTCTAAATTGCTAGGATTAAATTTTTCCAAATCAATTCCGCGCGGAATCACCCTGATTTTGCTGACATCTGCGCCGAAATTTCGCACCACATAATCTTTCGTAGCGTTGCTGACACAGATGATTTTATCGGCTTTTACCATGATTTTGCTGTAAAAATTCACAGAATTTAGCCCATGCACGGTGCTAACTAGCCCAAAATTTAGCCCCCTTTTGGCGAATTTCACTAGCCACGCAGGCACGCGAGAGCGCACATGCACGATATCTGGGGCAATCTCGCGCAAAATTTCTTTTAGCGCACTAGCGCGGGAAAATGCTGTGAATATATTTTTGGAGCAAACATCGAATTTTATGTGGCGCACGCCGTTTTTTTCTAGCTCGCTTACTAGCTTTCCGCCATTGCTAATCACCACGCTCTCCACGCCAAATTTAGCAAATTCGCGCGTGAGCTCGACTACACCGCGCTCGACGCCACCTTCGTTAAGTTCTGGCAGTATTTGCACCACTCTCATAGGCTAATTCCTTGCAAAATTTGGCTTAAATTTATCTTTTTTGTCGGTTTTAACTCGCCGTTTTTAGCGTAAATTCGCAAACACTCATTTTGCGCTAAATTTGCGATAAAATCGTCAAATTTATTGTGCGAATTTTTGCGTGGAAGTGCCAAAACAGCGACATTTGCGCGACCATTGCACACAGCCTCGCTTATCATCGAAACAGAATCTTGCGTGATAAAAATCCACTCGCAACCCTCCAAAAAATCGCCGATTGGATTAATCTGATTTTTGCTGTAAATCACGCTAAAATCGAAATTCGCGCGCTCAAACTGCGCCTCGATATCGCGTGGGGTGCGTGGGCTAGTGGTTATAGCGTATTCGTGGAGCGGAAATTTTGCCTTAATCTCTTCTACAATGTCGCAAATTTCGCTATTCATATCAAACGAAGCGTTTGGCCCACCGATGACAAATGCAACCGCGCTTTTTTTGGGAGTGTAGAAATTCCCCGTTTTGCTAAGGTTTAAATTTGTCGGCAAAATCACCACATTTGGCGCAGTTTGCGTGGTATCGTGAGCGTTTGCGAAAATGAGCGAAAAGTCCTTTTTATAGCCTTTTGGATACATTAGCGCGACGCTTTTTTTGCCAAATTTCGCGGCGCAGTATTTTAAGGGATAGTATGTCGCCGACCCAGCTCCTACGAAAATATCAAAATTCGCAAAATTTTTGTTTTCGCACTCGAAAATTTTAAATTTCAGCCCCAAAAAATCCAAAAAATATGAGAGAATTTTTAAAATTTTGTTTTTATAGCTAACTTTGCAAAGCTCAAATTCCAAGCCTTTTAACTCGCAAAACGCCACGCTTTGGCTCTCATGCCCCTTGCGCCCGTCGGTAAAGATAAGCGCTCTCATCAATCAACTTTCCAGCGATTATGCATCCAAAACCACTGCTCGGGCGCACTTCGCACGACCTCTTCAAAGATATCGTTGCACTGCTGGGTTATGAACTGCTCGGCCTGTGATTTTTCTAAATTTTCGCTTGGCGGGGTGAAATCTTTAATGACGATTTCGTAGCGACCATCACTCATGCGACGCGCGAAAACGGGGATTAGGACTGGGTTAAATTTCAAATACAGCGACGCAATCGTCTTTGTGGTGTAACACTCGCGCCCAAAAAATGTGGTTTTTAGGCTGTTTTTTCCGCCCGACTTTTGATCTGGCAGGATTCCTACATTTTTGCCAGCTCGTAATCTCTCGACAAGCCCGCGCATGGCGTCATCTTTGTAGATTAGCTCGTTGCCGTATTTTTTGCGAAATGGCGTAACTAGGCGGTCTTCGATGAGTTCGTTATTTCCCCTGCGCCCCACAACCGCCACAGGAAAGCCGTTCGCGCCGTAAAAATGGGCCAAAACTTCCCAGTTTCCAAAATGCGCCGTGAAAAACAAAATGCCGTTTTTGCTATCACCTTTTAGTGCTTTTACCTTTTCTAGCGCCTCGTCTTTGTTAGCAATAAGTGCGCTAAAATCGAGCCTCTCGTGGTAAAAAAGCAGGGTTTGGGTCAGGGTTTTGGCCACAGAGCGGAAATTTTCGCGCGCTAGGGTTTTAATCTCGCCAGCTGATTTTTGTGGGTAGGCAAGGCTAAGGTTTTTTATAGCGATTTTTGCGCGTGATTTTAGCGCAAAAAAGGCGAATTTTGCCAAGAAATCAAAGAAAAAATATAAGAAATTTGTCGGTAGAATTTTGGCTAATTTTATTAAAATTACGACTATGAAATATTCAAATTTTTCTCTCATTTTCACCCTTATTAAAAGGGATGATTATAGTAAATTTTGGCTAAATAAGATATAAAATCACTTTCCTAGGCAAAAATTCCCAAACATTTCATCTAAAATTTCGTCCCTCTCAAAGGGCCTAGAAATCGATGAAATCTGCTCTATGGCGCGATTCATTTCATAAGCGAAAATTTCAAGCTCAGCCTCGTTTAGCTTTTCGCGCGCGCTTTTTAGGGCGTTTAGCGCGTTTTGGCAAGCATTAATTTGGCGAGTATTACTTAGCATAAGTCCGTCGAAATTCTGCGAATTTAGGTAAATTTCAAGCTCTTTTAAAATCTCATCGACGCCGTTTTTGGCTGAAATTTTAAGCGGTTTTTGCGCAAAATTATATGCAAAATTTTGCGCTAAATCAGATTTATTTAGGATATAAAATATTTTTTTATCGCTTTTTTGCTCCAAAATTTGGACGATTTTTTCATCTTCGTTCTCAAATTTCGCAGAGCTATCAAACACAGCTAGGATAATATCCGCCTCATCAATCGCCTTGATTGAGTATGAAATGCCGATATTTTCGGTCTTGCTCTCGCCATGCCTAATGCCTGCTGTATCAATGATACGGATTAGGTGAGTGCCGATTTTAAGGCTCTCTTCGATTCTATCCCTAGTCGTGCCAGCCTCATCGCTGACGATTGCGCGCTCGTAGTTTAAAAGTGCGTTTAAAATACTGCTTTTGCCCACATTTGGTTTGCCTACGATCGCGACCTTAAAGCCCTCGATTAGCCCTTTTCTGCTCTTGCTAATCTGGGTGATTTTTTCTAAATTTTCTATGTTTTCATTTAGCATTTTTAGCGAATTTTCAAGCACATCGCGTGGCAAATCCTCTTCGGCATAATCTATGCAAACCTCGGCAAATGCAAGAGTTTTGACAAGCTTAGCGCGCAGATCATTTACAAAGCCTTCAAGCTCGCCGTGCAGGTTGCGAGACAAAATCTTAGCCGCACTTTCCGAGCGAGAAAGTATCAAATCGCTAATCGCCTCGGCCTTGCTTAAATCCATTTTGCCGTTTAAAAACGCCCTTTTGCTAAACTCCCCAGGCTCAGCGATACGCGCTCCTAGCGCAACCACGCTATCAAGCGCCATAGACGAGCTAATAAGTCCGCCGTGTGTTTGGATCTCCACGACATCTTCGCCAGTGAAGCTATGCGGGGCTTTGAAATATATAAAAATCGCCTCGCCAAATTTCACCCCGTCCGCGCCGTATAAATTCGCTAGTGTGGCGTGGCGCGGTGAGAAGTCATTTTTATGCGAAATTTCGCGCGCGATTTGCAAGGCGCCTGCCCCACTTATGCGCACGATTGATATTCCACCGACTCCATGAGCGGTGGCGATAGCAGCGATTGTTTGATTCATTAATTTTTTTCGTCGATTATGATGATTTTGCCGTTACGAGTGGATTTGATACCGATCGTGCGATCTGGGAAGCTTTCTTTAATCTTGTCGCTAGCGATTTTGACAAATGCCCCGTCAAATGGCTTGGTTACGATTTTTGAGCCGTTTGCGTTCGCCTTTAATGCGCCCACATACGAGTCGATATGTTTGCTTTGGTTTTGCAAAAATTCAGCCACTTCGAAAACGACAGAGAGGTTGTATTTCATACTAATCCAGTTATAAATCATATACGAAAACGCCTTGTATCTGTGGCCTTCCTTGCCGATTAAAAGTGCGCTATCATCGCCGTCGATTTTGATATAGACGCTGTTTTCATCGTAAATTTTAACCTCGCAAACACTAAGATTAAATCCGCTTTGTGCGATCAAATTTGTGATTTTTTGCTCGATATCTTTGCAAATTTCATCATTTATGGTAGCTTTTGGCTTTTCTTTGCGGACTTTGTGCGAATTTACGCTTCTAGTTTTTTGCGAATTTTGCGGTTTTTTCTCATCATTTGATTTTTGGCTTAAATTTTCGCTTTGTGGAAATTTCTCGCCCTTTTTGACAACCTCGATAATGGCGTTTTTCTTAAAAAAGCCCAAAAATCCGCTACTTGGCTGTTGAATTACCCTGATATTTAGCTCGGTAATCGAACACCCAAACTCATCTGCTGCTTTTTGGTAAGCTTGCGTTAAATTTATCGCTTCAATTTTCATGTTTTTTCTCCGAAATTTGGGCTTGCTTTTGGCGAGCAAAGATTTTGTTTATGACATATTGTTGCACTATCGAACACATATTATTCACAGTCCAATACAGCGTAAGACCCGCTGGGAACATTAGGAAAAATACACCAAACATTAGTGGCAAGAATTTCATTACCTTCTCTTGCATTGGGTCTGTAAATGAAGTAGGCGTGATTTTTTGCTGTAAAAACATAAGCGCTGTCATCAAAATCGGCAAGATATAATATGGATCTTTTAGCGATAGATCGTGTATCCACATAGCCCACTCAGCGCCTTTTAGCTCGATTGCGTTTAAAAGCACGCGGTAAATCGCGAAAAATACCGGAATTTGAAGTAGTATCGGCAAACATCCGCCCATTGGGTTCGCGCCGTTTTTGCGATATAGCTCCATCATGTGCATTTGCAATTTTTGCGGATCGCCTTTGTATTTTTCTTGCAACTCTTTCATTTTTGGGGCTAAATCTTTTAGCTTATTCATCGATAACATACCCTTGTAGCTAAGCGGAAAGAGTGCTGCGCGGATAATTAGCGTAAGTATTACAATCGCCCAGCCCCAGTTGCCTACATGGCTATAAATCCAGCGCAAAAATTTAAACATAGGCCTTGCGATGAAGGTAAACCAGCCATACTCAATGACATTAGTTAGCTTTGGATCTACCTCTTTTAGGGTTACATAATCCTTCGGTCCGATATAACCAATGCTCTTAAAATCACCGTTTGCTCTAATGAAGGCTTGTGAAATATCGTTTGCGCTAGTAATCGTGGTGTTTAAATTTTCGCCAAAAAATAGGCTCGTGTAGTATCTATCTGAGCTGGCCACAAATATGGCGTTTTCGACGCGCTCGTTTTCGCTCACATCGCCGTCTTCAAAAATCTCGACTGTATCGTCGCTTTTGCCTACTGTGATTCCGTGGATTGTATATCCATCTACCTCGACATCAGGGCGAGAGCCAGGTGTGATAAAATACGAAGTCGGGCGGTTAAATTTGATATCGATTTCGTAACTTCCATTTGGGTTAAATTTCAAATTTTTACTAACGACAAAATCACCTAAATTTTGCGTCAAAACCACGCTAGCCGCGCCGTTTGTGATATCTAATCTATCAGCGGAAGCAGTGTATGGAGTAGAAAATGCTAGCTCGTTTAAATTAGCGTCTTCGAATCTGATTTCAAGCGGTTTTGAATCGCCATCTTTGCTGATTAAATTTATCGGTTCGCCATCTTTTGTAAATTTTTTATCATTTAGTGTGTATGAGCTAATGCGACCGAAATTATCAATCGTAAAATTCGCCTCTTTGCCGACGATTTTGACTAACTGATTTTGCGCGCTCGCACCTGCGCTTGCGCTCGGAGTTATGCTAGCACTTGCGCTAGTTGGGGCTTGTTTTGCCACGCTTTGCGCACTTTGCGCGGCAGTGGCTGTTTTGTTCGCCTCCATAGCAGCTCTGACTTTTGACATATAAAAATGGTCGTATGCCACAAAAAACAAAAAAGCTAGCAAAATAGCTAGTCCTAAGCGTTTTTGTTGGGATATTTGATCTAACACGATTATCTCCTAAATATTATATAATACTGATTTTTTGAATATGGTATAAACCAAATTTTTGGTTTTACGCCCAAAGCACTGTTTTTGCATGCCCAAAAAAAATTAAATTTAAAATTATGCTTGATGATAGGGTGATCTATTCCGCCCTTGAAAAAAGGGTTGCACTTTAAAATTCTAATTAATGTAGCAAAAAATGCGTGTAAGGGGTGGTTAAATTTAAACTGATAGAGCGCGTAAGTAGAGCATGTGGGATAGTAGCGACAACTCGCAGGTAAAAGAGGTGAAATGAAGGCTCTGTAAAATTTAATCAAAAAAACACAAAAATTTCTCATTTTATCGAACCAATCTTTTTAAAAGCCCAACGCAAACTTCGCTCTATCTCTTTAAAACTCATGTTTTCAATCTGTTTTTTTGCGATAATGATAAAAGTGCCATCTTTTAATAAATTTTGCTGATTATAAAACGCCGCTCTTAGCAGGCGTTTGGTGCGATTTCGCTTAACCGCATTTCCAATCTTTTTACTAGCTATCGCACTAAACCTGCGCTCGCCGTCCATAAAATACACGACAGCGCAATCACAGTGCCATTTCGCAGCACTTTTATAAACTTCTGAAAAAACCTGATTTTCGCTTATCGGAGCGAAACTACCTACGCAGCCAATCTTGCTCTACCTTTGGCGCGTCTTGCGTTGATAACTTTGCGTCCATTTTTTGTTTTCATTCTTACACGAAAGCCGTGTGTGCGCTTTCTAGGGGTGTTGTGTGGTTGATATGTTCTTTTCATATTCTTCCTTTTTTAAAAAATTTAAGGTGTGGATTTTACAAAAATTTTACTTAAAAAGCATTGAAAAACTAAATTTTTCAATGCTAAACAAATTTTAAAATTTAAAATTTTTGGCGAAATTTACCAGCCATAGCGCGGTAAATCGAAATTTCATTTTGCATACTCGCATATCTTTGCGCAAGTAGATTTATTCGCGCCGAAATCGCACTCGATCTAGCCTCCAAAAAATCTTTTAGTTCGCTAGCACCTGCATCGTATTTGACGCGGTAAATTCGCTCGATTTCACTAGCCGTTTTGTAAGTATCGGCTAAATTTGCAAGCCTTGCGCGGTTGATTTCGTAAATTCTATACAAATTTAGCGTCTCATTTACTGCGCCACTTAGGGTTTTTTCGTAAGAATTTCGGTAAGCGTAAAAATCCACCTCAGCTATCCTTAACTGCGATTTTAGCCGTCCATAGTCCAAAAACGGCAGACTAATGCTGACATTTCCGCTCAAAAATTTCAAATCAAATCCATCGCTAAATTTATCTGTATTAGCTGAATTTAACCCTGCGCCCAAATTTACGCGCGGGAAGAAATTTAGCCTTGCGCGTCTGTGGTCATAAAACGCCGCATTTAGCCTAGAAATCGCAGCTCTAATGTCTGGGCGATTATGCAAAGCAGTGTAAGGCACACTAAGGTCTGCGCCTAAAAATTTCACGCTCTCAATGCTTGGCAAATCTGCGCGAAACTCCAAATCAGGCGAGATTAAATCACGCATAAATTTGCGGTTATCCTCGATATTTTTCTCGATTTCCAAAACGCGGTTTTTTAGATTCAAAATGCTGTTTTGCACCTGCTTGTATTCGATGAGCTCGGATCTGCCATAATCATATTTTGCCTTGACGATTTGCTCGATTTGCGCATAATCTTTTAAATTTTGCTTCGTCCATTTTAGCGCGTCGTTTAGATAAAGCATCTCAAAATACCCGCTCACGACCGAATTTATCAGTGTCAAACGGGCATTTTGCAAGTCAAACACACTCGCACTCGCGTCCCACTCGCTAGCATTTATGTTCGAGCGGATCCGCCCAAAAAGATCTAGCTCATAACTGACATTAAAGCCAGAGCTATAAGTCTTGCTCCACTCATCACTTCTGCTGATATCGCGGTTTGCGCCAGCCCCCCACGAAGCCCCAAGCGTAGGGAATAAATCCTCTTTGCTAAGGCCTAAATTCGCATACGCGCGCTCTAAATTTAACGCTGCTGCGCGCAAATCGTAGTTTTTCGCCAAAGCCTCATCAACAAGGGCATTTAAATATGGCTGATTGTATCCCTTATACCAATCCTGCGCGATTTCATAGGTTTCGTTTTCGTCTATAAAGCTATCTTGCACTTCGTAATCAAGGTTGCTATTTATCGCGGCACACCCGCCAAAAAACACCACAAAAACTGCGCTTACAAATATATTAAATTTCATTTCTACTCCTGTGCTAATGCGTCGATTGGGTTTAGTTTGCTTGCACTTCTTGCTGGCAAATACCCAAAAATTATCCCGATAGCAGATGAAGCCGCAAAGGATACGATTATCGGCGCAATGGTAAATTTCATCGAAAAATCAGGACTTAGCGAGTTAAAACTAAATCCGATTAAAAGCGCAAACAAAATTCCCAAAATTCCGCCGAACCAGCATAGCAAAATCGCCTCGATTAGGAATTGTTGCAAGATATTGCCCTCTTTGGCACCGATTGCCATGCGGATTCCGATCTCTCTGGTGCGCTCGGTAACTGAGACTAGCATGATATTCATTACGCCGATTCCGCCCACGATTAGCGAAATAAAGGCGATTGAGCCGATTAAAATTTTCATCGTGCCTGTCGTGCTCTCTATCGTTTGCTTAATCGTATCTGAATTTCGCGTATGAAAGTCCCTAGTGCCGTGGCGTTGGATTAGTAGCTGTGTGATACTCTCCTCAGCCATTGCGGTGCTGACATCGTCTTTGATTTTGACCGTGATTGAGCTAATCTGCCTATCGCCTGAAATTTTATCGATCACGGTCGTATATGGCGCATACACACGCAAACTCTCGCTACTGCCAAAGGCGTTTTTATCCTCGCCAGCTATGCCGATTATGCGTAAAGCCCTGCCGTTGAATAAAATCGTATTTCCAAGTGGTTCCACGCCTTTAAATAGCGTTTTTTTGGTGTTTTGATCGATGATGATGACAGAATTTGAATATTTTATATCATCTTCGTTGAAATTTCGCCCCTCTACCACATCTATTCCGCTGACTGCGAGCGAATTTACATCACCGCCAAAAACCTGCCCCGTCGCACTCATACTAGCGTAAGTTAGCGTTCCGCTTGTGCGTGAGTTTGGCGTAGAATAATCCACATAAGGCTGGTGCGCTAATGCTAGGGAGTCGTTTTTGGTTAGAGTATTTATCCCGCCTGCTCTAATATCGCCAAAATTTCGCCCAGGATAGACGCTAATGGTATTTGTGCCAATCGAGCGGATATTTGATAAAATCCTCTCCTCTGAGCCGTTTCCTAGGGCAACGACGCAGATAACTGAGGCAATTCCGATTATAATTCCAAGCATTGTCAAAATCGAGCGCAACTTATGCGAAAATATCGCGCTGACCGACATTTTAAAGCTCTCTATAAACTGATCTTTGGCGGAGAAAAGCGAGTTTTCTTTTTCTAGCTTTTCTTTATGCAAATCAAAAGTGCGCCCCACTTTGACATTATCGCTTAAAATTTGACCATCTTTAATCTCGACAATCCTATCTGCGATTGAGGCGACATTGCTATCGTGGGTTACGACGATTATGGTATGACCTTCTTCGTGGAGTTTTTTTAAAATCTCCATTACCATGACGCCAGATTTGCTATCAAGCGCGCCTGTTGGCTCGTCAGCCAGGATTATCTCGCCACCATTTATGAGAGCTCTTGCGATAGAGACGCGTTGCTGCTGTCCGCCTGAGAGTTTGTTTGGCAAATTTTTCGTGCGATCGCCTAGCTCTAAACCTTCTAAAAGCTCTATTGCGCGCTTAATCCTAGCATGAGATGGCACGCCTGCATACACAGCTGGTAGGGCGACATTTTCGGTAGCGTCGATTGAGGCGATGAGATTGTATTTTTGAAAAACAAAGCCAAATTTCTTGCTTCTAAGGCTTGCAAGCTCATCTGAACTAAGCTTAGCAACCTCTTTATCATCGATTTTATAGCTTCCGTTAGTTGGTGTATCAATACAGCCGATGATATTCATCAGCGTGGATTTTCCGCTACCGCTTTGACCGATGATTGATACGAATTCGCCGGCTTTTATATGCAAATTTATATCTTTTAGGATATGAACCTCATCGTCGCCGAGTTTGAATTTTTTATTTATATTTTCTAACTTTATCATGGCTAAATTTTAAATTTTAAAATCTCATTCTAGGAGCGCGTCCGCCTCTGCCATCGCCGATTTGATTGGCGTTTGAACCATCTGCGATGATAATCTCATCATCATCGCTCAAACCGCCCAAAATTTCGGTATTTAAATCATCGCTAATACCCTTTTTGATATAGGTTTTCTCTGAGCCAAAACCCCTTTTTACCATGACATAATCCCCATTTTCATCGCGTTTAATCACAGAAGTTGGCAGATAGTTTGTGTCTTCTGCGTGATTTACGATGATTTCACACTCTGTCGTCATGCCGATTTTTAGGTAATTATCTCTATTGTCGATTAAGGATTTGACATAAAAATAAACAGCACTTTTTGATGAGCTCACGCTCGTGCTAGCCTTGTCGTAGCTGCCATCACTTAGCGTTGTTAAACCTGGATCTATGTGAGAGACATGGGCTTGGCGCACATCGTTGAGATTTGAGAGAATATAGTATTCTACCGGCGTGCCGACGCTGATTTTAGAAATATCGCCCTCGGCGACTTCCATTTTTATCTCCATTTTGCTTAAATCCGCGATTTTTGCGATTGTTGGCGTGGTTTGGTTGGCATTTACGGTTTTGCCCTCTTCTACCGGCACCGATACGATTGTTCCGCCAGTAGGGGCTGTGATTTTGGTGTAGCCTAAATTTGTCTCAGCTGTGCTTAAAGAGAGTTTTGTCTGCTCGATTTGCGCTTCGATCTGTTTTTTGGCTGCCTCTTTTGCAGCGAGATTGTTTTTGGCGTTTTCTAGGGCTTCTTTCGAGGTCGCGTTTGCTTTGTAGAGTTTAAGCTCGCGATTATACTGCGTCTGTGCGTTATCGCTAGCGATTTTGGCTGAAACCAAATTTGCCTCATAGATATTTAACTGCGCCTTTTCCTTGGCGATATTGTTTTCTTGGGTAACTGAGTCGATTTGGGCTATCATATCGCCAGCCTTGACCACATCGCCGACTTTGACATAGAGCTTTTTGATCTGACCGCCTACTTGCGCACCCACATCGACTAATTCTTGCGCATAAACCTCGCCAGTGGCTGTCACGGTGCCACGGATATTGCCTTTTTGCATTTTTGTGGTTAGGATTTTTGGGGCTTCATCTTTTGCGCCAAATTTTTTATACGCGAAATATCCGCCCAAAATCAGGGCTAAAATAACTAAAATTTTGACTATTTTTTTCATCTTCTCCAACTTTTTTTTAAATTCAAATCCGCAATTTTAGCGAACAAATTTAAACCTAATGAAATTTTGCGAAATTTTAATTACAATTTCTATCTCTAAATTTTACAAAAGCTAATCAAAACTAACCAAATTTAGGCTTTTGCGTAAAATTTCATTATTTTTTTGTGTAGGATTAGTGAAAATGCGATTATTACGCTACCGATTAGGAATTTACCAAGCTCAGCGTCCTTGTGCCAAAGGGCTAAATTTACGATAATCGCGGCTGGAATTAGAGCGTTATTCATAATCGCAAGCACGCCAGCATCGACTTCACAAGCGCCTTTGTTCCACAAAAAATAGCAAAGCGCGGAACTTACCACGCCCATAAAAATTATGATTGCAACCTGCTCTGCGTTTGGATTAAATTTCGCCGCGTTTCCAAAAAGCGCCGCCACAAGCGCGCAAGCAATCACCGCGCCTAGGAAAAAATAGCCAAAAAGCTCTTTTTGCTCGCCAAGACCCTTGCTTTCGCAGAGGTATTTATACGCGCTCTGACCTGCGCCAAAGCACAAATTCGCCCCTTGAATCAACAAAAATCCAGTTAAAAACTCAGAATTTATGCCATTAAATTTAATCACAAACGCCCCCAAAACCGCAAATGAGACGCTAAGCAGATAAAGCGAGCGAAAACGCCTAGCAAACGCGTCATATATCAGCGTCACATAAAATGGCGTAAATATCGTAAAAAGCGCCACTTCATAGACTTTGAGATACGCAAAACTTTTGTAATAAAAAATATACATTATGCCGATTTGCACTGCGCCGATCGCGCAAATTTGCCCTGCTAGGCGCAAATTTACACCTTTAAATTTCATAAACGGCACGAAGCACACAAACGCCAAAGCCACGCGCGAAAGCGCCAAATACGCACTATCAATCCCGCGCAAAAACTCGCCAATCAGCGAAAAGCTAAACGCCCAAATAAATGTAACGATGATAAGTTTTGTCAAAATTTGCCCCAAAATTTTAAAAATTCTAAGGATTTTATAAAATTTGAGTTTAAATTTAAATTACAATTTTTTTTAGCGATAAATTTTAAAATTTCAGCCCGCAAAAGTAATCTTTTATTAATCTTTGCTGTGATAAAATCCCTAAATTTTTATTTTTTAGGAAAATTATGAGTGAAATTTCAGTAGTAATTCTAGCCGCTGGTTTTGGCACGCGTATGAAGTCAGACCGCCCAAAAGTCCTATTTGAGCTTTGCGGAAAGTCGATGTTAAGCCATGTTTTAGAGCGCGCGTATGAGATTAGCGATGATGTGAGCGTGATTTTGCACTATCAATTTGATCGTGTCAAAGAGGCAGTTTTGAGCGAGTATCCAAACACCAAAATTTACAAACAAGACCACGAAAACTTCCCAGGCACCGCAGGCGCACTAAAAGATATCAAATTTGATAGCCAAAAAACTCTAATCGTATGCGGCGATATGCCACTAATCGACAGCGCGGATTTGCGCTCGCTTTGCAGTAGCGACGCAGATGTCGCCCTAAGCGTATTTCGTGCAAAAGATCCATTTGGATATGGCAGGGTTATCACAAAAGATGGCGAAATTTTAAAAATCGTCGAGCAAAAGGACGCTAGCGAGGAAGAAAAGCTAGTTTGCGACGCAAATGCTGGGTGCTACTGCTTCGATACAAAGGTGCTAGAAAAAATACTGCCTCAAATCACACCAAACAACGCCCAAAAAGAGTATTACCTCACAGATAGCATAAAAATCGCCAAGGATATGGGGCTAAAATGCTCTGCTGTGTGGGTTGATGAGCAAAATTTCATGGGCATAAATGATAAATTTGCGCTAAGCGTGGCTGAGGAAATTATGCAAAATCGCATAAAAGAGCGCTTAATGAAAGCTGGCGTGCTAATGCGCCTTCCTAGCACGATTTATATAGATTGCAGGGCGAAATTTATCGGCGAGTGCGAGTTGCAAGAAAATGTCAGCATTATCGGAGAGTGCGTGATCGAAAACTCTATAATCAAAAGTTCAAGCGTAGTCGAAAGCTCACTTATCAAAAATTCAGACCTAGGCCCTATGGCGCACATACGCCCAAAATGCGAGATTGTGGGCACTCATATCGGAAATTTTGTCGAGCTAAAAAACGCAAAGGTTAATAATATCAAAGCAGGCCATTTAAGCTATCTTGGAGATTGCGAGATTGGTAGCGGCACAAATATCGGCTGCGGCACGATTACTTGCAATTATGACGGCAAGAAAAAATACAAAACCATAATCGGAAAAAATGTCTTCGTAGGCTCCGATACGCAGTTCGTAGCCCCAGTCAAAGTCGGCGATGATGTCATCATAGCAGCGGGCTCAACTATCGTCTCAGATGTCCCAAATGGCGCACTAGCGATAGCTAGATCAAAACAAACAAACAAAGCTGAATTTTTCTATAAATTTTTTAGGAGCAACAATGAGTAAGAAGAAAATTTTACTAGCAGTTTGTGGAAGCATTAGTTTTTATAAAGCGTTTGAAATTCTCTCTGCGCTTAAAAAGGCGAATTTCGATGTTTATGTCGCACTTAGCGAGGGTGCGAGCGAGTTTGTGAGCTACAAGGCTTTCGAGGCTTTGTGCGATCACCCTGTGCTATGCAGCGGCAACGAAGACTGGCAAAAAGGGGTAAATCACATAAACTACTCAAAAGTAGATTTAGTCTTAATCGCTCCTGCTACGGCAAATACGATAAACAAGCTTGCTTGGGGAGTTTGCGATAATGTATTTTTACAAACCATAAACGCAGCCTTCGCCAAAGCCAAGGTCGTAATCGCACCAGCAGCCAATCCTGCGCTACTTGAAAACAACATAACCCAAAACTGCATTGAAATTTTAAAAAGCAATGTCAAAGCCTTGTTTGTCGAGCCTATCGAAAAAATGCTAGCTTGTGGCGAAAAGGGCAAAGGCGGCCTTGCGACCACAGAGGCGATACTTCAAACCGTAAAACGCGCAATCCATAAGGATAAATTTTGGGAAGGCAAAAATGTCGTCATCACAGGCGGTCCAACAACCGAGAAAATCGACAATATCCGCGGAATTACAAATTTTTCTAGCGGAAAAACCTCAAAGGCAATCGCGGACGCATTTTATTATCTAGGCGCAAATGTAACGCTGATTTCGAGCGTGGATTATCCAAATTTGCCTTATAAACTTACGATTTTTGAGAGCACAATCGGCCTAAAATCAGCCCTTGATAGCACGAAATTCCCTGATGGCTCATACCTGATAATGGCAGCAGCTGTTAGCGACTACACTCCAAAAGTCCGTTACAAAGGCAAGGTCAAAAAGACAGAAATCGGCGATGTATGGAACCTGCGCCTTGGCAAGACCGATGATATCCTAAGCTCAGTGCATGCAAATATCAAAAAAATCGGCTTCAAGCTCGAAACCGACAAAGAGACCGCACTAAACGAAGCAAAACGCATGCTAGATGAGAAAAATCTCGACGCAGTGTGCCTAAATACGCTAGATGATGTGGTAAAACTAGGTGGCGATGTCACGAGAATCACGCTTTTGACAAACGATTTTATTACCGAGCTAGACACTGCGAGCAAAGATGAAATCGCGCTAAAACTAGCAAACGAACTTAAAAAAATCTAAATCGTGAATCAATTAAACCATTTAGCAATCATTATGGACGGCAATGGGCGCTGGGCTAAAAAACGCGCCCTTCTGCGCACTGGCGGGCACGAAGTGGGCGCGCAGGTCGTGCAGAGTGTCTGCGAATTTTGTATAAAAGAAAAAATCCCAAATCTAACTCTTTACGCATTTAGCACCGAAAATTGGAAGCGACCTAAAAGCGAAGTTGAGTTTTTGATGAAGCTTTTGGCGAAATTTTTGGTTGATAAAAAAGAGAGTTTTTTGGCAAATGGGATAAATTTCAAAGCCGTCGGCGATATAGCGAAATTTAGCGATGATTTGAAAAGCAAAATTTATGATTTGCAAAATTTTACGCAAAATTGTGCGAATTTAAATCTAAATTTGGCGATAAATTACGGCGCGCGTGATGAAATCGTGCGAGCGTGTCGTGAAATTTCACGCTCTGGGGGCGAATTTAGCGAGAGCGAAATTTCAGCGCACCTAGATACCTCGCGCAGTGGCGATGTGGATTTGCTAATCCGCACAGGTGGTGAAAAACGCATTTCAAACTTCTTGCTTTGGCAGGCAAGTTACGCTGAACTAGCTTTTAGCGATACTTTGTGGCCTGAGTTTTCTAACGCAGAATTATCGCAAATCATCAGCGAATTTAAAAACAAAAACCGCAGATTTGGGGGACTATAATGCCACAAAATGAGAAAAACGCACAAATTTTGCAAGATTTAAAAATTTCTACCACTTCGCAATCTCACGGCGTTTCTGACACACACACACACACACCGCAAAGGGTTTTTTATCCTGATTTTTTAAGAGTTATTGCGATTTTTGCGGTTATATTTTTGCATGTAGCTGCACATAAATGGTATGCTTTTAAGCCAGATACTTTCCAGTGGCAGGTTTTTAATTTTTACGACGGATTAGTTCGTTGGTGTGTGCCTGTTTTTGTCATGGTTAGCGGTATGTTTTTGCTAGATTTTAAGAGATATAGTGAAAGCGTGAGCGAAAATTTCAACCGAATTTTAAAGAAAAATATTTTTAGACTATCCGTTACACTTATCGTTTGGAGTATTTTTTATCTATATTTTGATATGTTTTTAAGCGGCAAATTTGACACAAATCCAGTTAGATTAGGCAGATTTTTATTTGAAAACACAAAATATCACCTTTGGTTTTTATATATGATAATCGGACTTTATTTTTTGGCTACATTTTTACAAGTTTTGGTGCGAAATTTAAGTAAAAAAGATTTTGAACTTTTGCTCATTGTTTTAGCGATTTTTTGTTGTGGTTATGATTTTATCAATATATTTTTGAAATTTTTTATAAATAAAACTCTATATTTTCGTTCAAATGTCCCTGAATTCAGTGGTTATTTGATATATTTTTTAGCTGGATTTTATTTTGCAAATTTTGAAATTTCTAAAAGAACTAGAACTATTTTTTACATTTTTGCCATTATTGGACTAATTTTTGCCACCTATGTAAATTCAGAATTTGCCCTGCACCACGAAAAGAAAAAGGATTTTTTCTATGGTTATAAAATTTTAAGCACCATGCTAACTAGTTTCGGCGTTTTTATTTTCTTTAAAAATTTATTTGCAAAATTCCAAAATAACAGCAAATTTGCAAAGCTTATAACAAAACTTTCGGCATTAAGTTTTGGAATTTATCTTATTCATGTTGCGATTTTAGATTTTATCGTTCAAAAAATGCAAATTACGACAATAAGCGCAAATCCTATAATAATGGTTCCACTTTTAAGCTTGGCAATTTTTGCGATTTCTGCACTTTTGGCGTTTATACTCTCAAAAATTCCGATTTTACGCAAAGTGGTCTAAAAAATTTTAAGCCTAAATTTGCAAATTCACTCCCGAATTTGCCCAAAATTTAGCCAAAAAATTGTAAAATAGTCGTTTGCAAAATTTATCAATTTAATAATGGATTTTTATGGAATACTACCTTTACATGGCGATTTTCGCCCTTTTTGGCATCTGTGTCGGCTCGTTTAGCAATGTCTTAATCCACAGGCTTCCGCGTGGCGAGAGTATCAACTTCCCTGCTTCGCACTGCCCTAAATGTGGCACTCCGCTGAAATTTTACCACAATGTCCCGCTGTTTTCGTGGCTGTTTTTGGGCGGAAAATGCGCATTTTGCAAGGAAAAAATCTCTATCCGCTATCCAATCGTGGAATTTCTAGCTGGTGCGCTAGCCGCAAGCGCGTATATCTGCGAGCCAGATATCATCAAAGCCGCCATTTTAGCGCTACTTTTCATACTTTTACTAGCACTTTCGGCAATCGATTTCGAGTTCAAGGCCGTGCCAGATAGCCTACTTTTCACAGCTACCGCGATAAGCCTAATCTATCCTTTGCTTTATGATTTTGACATTAGCTTGCTGTATCCAGCCGCTGGGTATGGACTAGCGTTTTTCGCGCTTCGCCTCATCATCACAAAGGTCTTAAAGCGCGAAGCCATGGGCTCAGCCGATATTTTTATCGCCATAATCATCGGCGCGATTTTGGGCTGGAAGCTCGGCGGAATCGCGATTTATATCGGCGCTATTTTGACCCTGCCAGCATACGCAATCGCCAACAAAAAAGGCTACGAACTGCCGTTTGTGCCGTTTTTATCAGCTGGGCTTTTGCTTACGATTTTATTCAAAGCTCAAATTTTAGAGCTTTTGGAAATGATTTATGGATAGAGTTCAAAAATACCTATTTAGCAACTTCATAAGCTCGTTTGCATCGCTATTTAGCACGCTTTTTATCATTATGTCGATTGTGTTTTTCTTGCAGATTGCGCGCATTACCTCTTTTATCGAGATAAATTTGATAGAGCTAATCAAACTCTACCTTTTCATGCTACCACGAATTCTCATTTTCACCGTGCCGATTGCCTTTTTTGTCGCCCTTAGCATGGCGCTTTTCCGCCTTTCGAAAGAAAACGAGACAATCGTGCTTTTTACTATCGGTTATGTTACGCGCAAAATCGCTGTGTTTTTTGGCGTGATTGCGGCGATTTTTTCGGTTCTTTTGCTCTTTATTTCGCTTGTGATGATGCCAATCGCCGAAAATCTCAAAGACAATTTCATCGACTACAAAAAAGTCAGCGCCACGCTAAATATCAAAGCTAGCGAATTTGGGCAGAAATTTTCGGAGTGGATGGTTTTCATCGAGGGCGAAGACGAGGGCGAAAACGGCAAAATTTACAAAAATTTAGTATTTTACAACCACGGCAAAAAAGGCGAAGATGAGCGCATAATCATCGCCAAAAAAGGCGAGTTTGTAAGCGAAAATCAAAGCTTTTCCGCGCTTTTACGCGATGGCAAAATCTACACCGTGGATAGCGATGAGTGGCATATTACTGAGTTTGACGAGCTTATCATACGCACACTTTCTAAGAGCAATATCCGCACAGGAAGCGATGTGCTAGGATACTGGCGCGAAATGCGCAAAAACGACAAACGCAAAAAAGATTTCAGCATTTATGTGCTTGTTTCGCTATTTCCGCTAGCAAGCGTGCTTTTTGCGCTAAGCTTTGGAATCGTAACTTACCGCTACGAAAAGGGCTTTATTTACGCTGGGATTTTTGGGGTGCTTTTTAGCTATTTTGCGCTGATTATGATACTAGCCAAACGCCCACAAATCGCCATTAGCGTTACATTTGCGCTGACATTTATCCTATCTTGGATTTATTATAACTTCAAAATCAAACCGCGATATTAAAATGCAAAATTTACTTCTTACCTACGCTTATAACGGCGCGCGATTTTGTGGCTCGCAGTCCCAGCCACATGGTCGTAGCGTCGAGGACGCGCTCAAAATCGCGCTAGGTAGGGTCGGGATTTTTGGCGCGCTCACCACTAGCTCTCGCACCGACAAGGGCGTGCATGCCCTGCGCCAAACAAGCACGATCAAATGCGAACTCTACCAAAGCTTGCCGCGCCTTAAAGAGCTTATCAATCGCCACTGCGCGCCATACATTTTCGTGCGCGACCTGCGCGTGGTAAGCGATGAATTTCACCCAAGATACAGCGCCAAAGCTAGGGCGTATCGATACATCATCAACCACGGCGAATTTAACCCATTTCTAAGCGATTTTCAAATTTTTATGCCCAAATTTGAAATTGAAAAGCTAAATTTGATTCTTGCGAAATTTATCGGAGAACACGATTTTAGCGAGTTTATGAAGGTTGGAAGCGAGATAAAAAGCCCGGTTCGTGAAATTTTCGTAGCGCGCGCGTATTCGCACGGAAATCTCAGCGTGGTAAATTTCGTCGCAAACGGCTTTTTACGCGCACAAGTGCGATTAATGCTAGCAAACGCCCTTGCCTCGCTCAAATCAAATCGCCCCCTAGACCTCTCCCACGCCCTCACCCGCATACCAGCCCCACCAAATGGACTTTATCTCTCAAATGTGATTTACTAAATTTTACATTTGATTAAGCGGGGTTGAATTTGTAAAATTTGATAAATTCAGTATCACAGATATTGACCGGGATTTTATAAAAAGGATTAAATTTGGATAATGAAAAAATAATGCGAGAAAAAGCAGAGCAAATGACTAAAAAAGCCGAAATGAAAATTCAACAAGCAAAAGAAAAAGAAGCTAAATATCAACAATGGCTAGAAAATAAAAAACAAACCGATCCAAATTTTAGGGATTATGATGAAAATCCATTGATAATACAAAGCTATGAAGAATTTTTTGTATTTTCGTTATTTGTGCCGTCTTTAATGATTAGTGGGATTTTTTATAATTTATTTGAAAAATTATATCTAGCAAATAGCGGTAATTTAGATATTTGGCTTATTCTTTTTCCGATTTGCTGGATAAGTATTATTTTTATGTTTCAAAAAACGCATTTTTCACACCATAAAATTAAATTTACAAATAGATATATTGAATTTTATGATTATGGGAAATTAAAAAGGCGATGTGAAATTGTAGAAAATAAAATGGCAAAACCATTTTTTACTTGTTGTGATGTAAGCAATCACAAACAAAATATTGTCACTATGTATTTTATGATTATGTTGGTTGTATTTTTATTCTACAAACCTATATTAATTGTTAGTTTATCTGTATCTTTTTGTTTTTCATATATTTTTATAAGATTTTTCTTTTATATATTTTTGAATAAGAGTTTAAAAGGATTTGAAATTTTTTCATCTATTCAAATTGATAATCCGGCTAAAACTGCAATCGGTTCGCCGTTATCAATTAGATATTTTATGATTTATCTATATAGTGATGAAATATATAAGGAAGTAAAGAAATATTTTTTACAAAAAAATATAAATATTGATAATTTACCAAAAAGGTATTCAATTTTTTGATAACAAAATTTAATAAAACCAATTTTTTAAAAGAGAGTATCGTAAGGTTGGCGTCCTTGCCCACAAAAAAAGATAAAATAATTTAATAATCATTTAAATAAAGCTTCTTTGCTTTGCAAAGCTTTACTTATAATAACATAAAAATCAATCGTAAATTTAATCTCGTAGATTGCTTCGCTTTCTGCGAAAGCTCGCAATGACAATGGCTGGCAAATTTTTCTTAATCTGTCATTGCGAGCGAGTGAAACGAGCGTGGCAATCTACAAATTTAAAATTTAAAGTCGCTAAATTTGCAAAATTTTGAAATTTATTTCAGCACAAAGCGCACATTTACGACAAAAGTTCGCGCGCTTGTCGTGGGCGGAAATTTCGATTTCGTGCGCTCTATCGCCCGTAATACAGCCTCATCTAGTGCCTCCACACCAGAGCTAGATACTATTCTAGCGCCCTGCACCACGCCACCTGGCAGATATTGAAACTCAGCCTTTACCACGCCAGTTTGCCTACGCATTTTCGCGCTTTTTGGGTAGCTTTTTTGCGCGTAGGCTGCGATGATTTTTTGTATCACGCCGCCGATATTATCGCTCTTGGCATTGCCTTGTATGTTTGCCATGCCCGCTTTTGGCGCGCCTGCGCTAGCATTAGTTTGGGCTAAATTTGGCAAATTTGCGCCTGTTTTGTTGCTATCAAAATTCTTTTTTACAGCCTTTTCTTTTGCGATTTTTTTTGGTTTTGGTTTTGGTTTTGGCTCAGGTTTAGGGAGCGGTTCGGGCGCAGGGGCAGGCTCTGGCTCTGGCGTAGGCTCTGGTTCAGAAACAGGTTCTCGCTCAGGCGTAGGCTCTGGCTCAGAAACAGGTTCAGGTTCAGGTTCAGGCTGTGAATTTTGCTCGGCTAAATTTTCCACATTTTCGGGCGCAGTATCACTCAAAGCGACGAAATTTTCGATTCTAATCACGCTTAGAGCTTCATCTTGCATCAAATTTGGCGCCCTGAAATTCGCAAAAGCGTAGCAAAGCAAGGCAATATGCAAAATCAGCGAAGTAAAAAATCCTATTGCACTATTCATCTTTTTTCGTCACAATTGCGAAATTTTCGTGATTTAGCTCTTTGAGTGCGTCAATTACGATGACGAAAGCCTCGAATTTGGAGTTTTTATCATTTTCTAAAACAATCAAATCATGCTTTTGCAAATGCTCTAAATTTGACTTCAAAGCCTCGCTATCCACGGCAATATCATCGATGAAAATTTGCGAGTGCTCGTCGATTTTAATGGTGATTTTCTTCTCTTCGCTTGGGCTTTGCGCGCTTTTAGCACTTGGCAAATCGACCTTGATTAACCCTTGTGCGATGAAGGTCGAAACGCTAAGCGTGATCGCTAGCAAAACCAGCATAATATCGATAAATGGGACGATATTTAGCCCCTCTTTCCTAGGTAGTCGCATTTTAGCCCTCGTAGCGATTGAGCATGACATCGACTTTGCGCAAAAAGCAGTTGTAAATCATCAGCGTAGGCACAGCGACCAAAAGCCCCAGCGCAGTGGCTTTGAGCGCGAGAGAGAGGCCTTGCATGATAGCTTTCGCGTCGATATTGGCACTAGCACCCATGTCATAAAATGTAATCATAATGCCAGCCACAGTGCCCAAAAGCCCGATATACGGGGCGTTAGAATACACAATATAAAGCGCGGTGAGATTTTTGCTCAGCGCCTCCTCATACAGTGCCTTGCTTTTGTAGTCTTTTGGCGATACTCTTCTGTAAAACAGCACCCGCTCTATGCTAAACCAAACGACCAAAAAGCTCATAAAAACCAAAATAGAAATAATTATATAATCAATATAGTCTTTTAGAAAATCCATAAATTTCCCCCGTGGATAAAATTTGTAAATTTTGCTTATCAAAAATACAGTGATTTTGAAAATAGCGAAAAATCGGGGTATTTTAACGAAATTTAGAATATAAGTCAATAACTTTTATCAATATCAATCAATTTTGAAAGCAAAATTTTTAATAAATTCTCTCAAAATTGATTGTATAAAATTTTATACTACGCGCTATAAGTTTTGAAAATTTAAATCATTTATCGCTCAAATTTTCTTTAAATTTAATCAAATTTTCCACGATTTGCGCCGCGCCATCGACACCGCAAAACGATGTGTTTATGCAGATATCGTAGTTTTGCGACGCGCCCCAAATTTCGTTCGTGTAATACCTATGAAAGCTCGCTCTGCCAGCGTCTGAGTTTTCCATAAACTCCCTGACATCGCCCTTAGTTTCGCTAGCAAGGCGAGCGAGTTTAAACTCGTCCTCAGCGCGCAAAAACACACGCAGCAAATCCCCCCTACTGCGCAAAAAATACCCAGCGCAACGCCCCAAAATTATGATATTTCCGTCATGTGCGATTTGGCGATAAATTTTGGCTATGCGTTCGCGCTTCTCTTCGTTTGCGATTTCATTGTGCGAAATGGCGTGCAAGAGCATATTTATGGGCATTTCGTTGTAGAATTCATACATCATCTCAAAGCACCCCAAAGAATCAGCTCGTTTGAGCAAATCGGCCTTTTCGAGGTAAGTATATCCTAGCCTAGCTGCCAATTTTTGGGCTAGTTCGCGCCCGCCTGCCCCTGTTTGTCTAGCGATTGTGATTACCATAAAATTTCCTTAAATAAAGTTTGCAAAAATACTGGCCCCAACCACGGTAAAAAGCCCAGTTACAGCCATCGCCAAAGACGCCATTGCGCCCTCGATATCTCCGATTTCAAGGGCTTTTGCTGTCCCCATAGCATGACTTGCGCACCCAAGCGCAATCCCCTTTGCTACGGATTTTTTTATGCGAAATAGCCTTAAAATCGCCTCTCCAAATATATTTCCTAAAATCCCCGTTGCGATTATGCACGCCATGGTCAAATTTACGATTCCGCCCAAACTCTCGCTAATGCCCATGCCAATGGGCGCGGTTACGGATTTGGGTAGCAGTGTCACATAGAGCGCATGATCTATGCCAAAAATCAAAGCCAGCGCGTAAATACTGCAAGTCCCAGCCAGCACGCCCGAAAACAGCCCCGCAAAAATCGCAACGAAATTTTTGCGCAAGAGCGAGAGTTGCTCGTATAATGGCACTGCCAAACACACCGTAATCGGCGTGAGAAAAAAGCTCACATGCGCGGCACTGGCGTTAAATTTATCGTATGGGATATCCACTAGCACCAGCGTCAAAACCGTCAAAATCGTCCCCACCAAAAGCGGGTTGAAAATCGCTAGTTTGAAGCGTTTTTTCAGATAAATTCCAGCCTGAAACGAAATCAAACACAAAAAAACGCCAAAAAACGCCGAATTTATGAGTATCTCTCTCATTTTTCGTCCTCGTAGAGCTTTTTGCGCTCTTTTTCTAGCGTTTTTTCGTAATAAATCTGCGTTACAAATCCGCTAGCACCCATTACCAAAATCGTAGAAATCACCACAATCACGATTATTGCCCAAAAATTCGCCATCAAAACATCGCCAGCTACGATGATAGCAGCCCCTGCCGGGATAAAAATCACAGGCATTATCTGCATAAAAAACGACGCGCTCTCCCTGATTTGCGAGATTTTAACCACCCTAAAAATCAAAGCCAAAAGCATAAGTATCAGCCCATAAATACTAGCCGGTATGCTAAGCGGGATAAGTTTGGATAAAATTTCAGCGCACAGAGAAATTCCTAAAATAATGCTAAATTGCTCTAAAAATTTCAAATTTCAACCTCCAAAAATTCGTCGAAATTTAGCGCAATTCGGATAAATAAAATATTAAATTTATCTAAAAAGTGTAATTTAACTAATAGAATATTTTAAGAATTCTTTTGCTAGAATAGCCTAAATTTCGACTTGGAGGGAGATTATGAGGTTTAAATTTTTAGGGCTTTTGGGACTAGGTTTCTCATTTTTGTTTGCCGCTGAGGCTGATTTCGCTGATCCAAATGTCTGTGCCACCTGCCACAGCGATGTGCATGAAGCTTGGGTCAAATCCCTACACGCGCTATCACACGAGGATTCTAACGAACTTTACAAAAAATCAATTTCATTAATCGCCAAAGAAACGGGAAATTTAGAAGAGAGTCTAACGCTATCATGCGGTCAATGCCACAACGCAAAAATGAAAATCAAAGAGCTAGATGTATCGATGAGCGTGGCGCTGTCGCTTGATCTTGGCGAGAAAGACAAGGTCAAAGAATTTACCAAAAGCGAAGATGTCAAAAACGGCATTTCGTGCTACATTTGCCACAATGTCGATAAAATCAAACCAGACCAAAGCGATCCGAGTATCTCTGGATACAAAAGCTTCTCGTGGAGCGAGGACTATGTGACTGGCCCATACGATGTGAGCGAGGCTGACGCGCTGTATCACCAAAGCCAAAAACGAGATTTTTTCCAAAACAACGACGAGCTTTGCAACTCTTGCCACCAAGGACAAGGCGGCAAATCTAAGCTTTCGATTTATAACACACAAGCTGAGGGTGCAGGCGTGCAAAACGCCAAACTTTGCGTGGATTGCCACATGGGCAAATCGACCAAAAAAATCATCGCCCCTGGCGCACCTAGGGAAGGCGCGGTTATCAGAGATATCAGATCTCACTTTTTCAACGGCGCACGCAATTCAGATATCCTAAAAGAGGCGATTGAGCTTAGATTTAATCGCTTAGGCGGCGATAAAGCGGTGATAAATTTAAAAAATTTAACCACTCACAAGGTTCCGACAGGATTTAGCGGGCGTTCGGTTGAAGTGCATGTCAGATTCAAAGACAGACTTGGCAAAATTTTATCAACGCAAAATTTAGGCGCGCTTCGTGCGATCTATACAGACAGCAGAGGCGATGAAACCCTATCGTATGCCGCAAAAACTTTGAAGGAAGATACGAGATTAAACGCCGGGGAGAGCAGAGAATTTAGCGTAACTATGCCACAAAACACCTACACCGTCGATGTCAAAATCGTCTATTATGTCCTAGCGCCACAGCTTCAAAACCTGCTCAAAGTCAAGGACGAAAGCTTCACCAAGCCTTATGAAATCATAGAAATAACTTTCTAACTCTGCTTTAAAAAGCACAATGGGGTCAAATTTGACCCCATTTTTAAATTTTAAAATTCACAAAAATATCAAATTTATCCGAGTGTGATTTTGATACCCAAAGCCCTGCAAACCATATCAAAAATTTCGATATCTAAATTTGGATTATATTCATCAAGTATAGCAAAAACCTCCGCTCTCATATCCTCGCTATGACCTGGGTGCGCCTCGTCATAAAAAGTCTTAACCAAAACAACAAGGCTAAAATTATCTATATTTTTCTGCCTCATTGCAGTTTTTAACTGCTTTGAAATTTGCCATTTGAAATTTTGCATTTAAGCTTGCTCGCCCTCTGGTTTTGCGAACCACTGCTTAATAAAAATCCCCACATAAATCGCCAAAGCAGTAGCGTAGCAGATATATTCGCTACTGATGAAATCGAAATATCTCACGCACATATTTGGCACGAGCATTAGCGGCACGACGCATAGTAGTAGCACGCGCTCTAAGGCGTTGCATTTTTTCACAAACCAGCCTTGAAGCACGGAGCTAAACGCAAACATACCAATGAGCGCGCTAGCAAAAATAAGCGCGATTTGGGCGGGATCTGAGATCCATGTAATGCCCTTTGGATCCATTGGGGTGGTGATTGACTCGATTAAAAGAAGTTTGTTGTTGAAAAAAAACGCAAACGGCAAAATCGCTGTTCGCAAATCATAAATAAATCCCTGCACGCCCACGATTACAGGGTTTGCCTTGGCAATACCTGCGGCGGCATACGCTGCAATTCCCACAGGCGGGGTATCATCAGCTAAAATTCCGAAATAAAACACAAACAAATGCACCGCAATCGCAGGCACAAGCAAATCATTTCTATCAGCTAAAATCAAAATCACAGGCGCAATTAGGCTAGAAACCACGATATAATTCGCCGTAGTCGGAAGCCCCATGCCTAAAATCAAGCTCATTATCGCCGTCATTAGCAAAATCAACAAAATATTATCCCCAGCCACAGCCTCGACTAGATCAGATAGCACAGCTCCTAGACCAGTTAGCGAAATAGAGCCGATGATGACGCCAGCTAACGCAGTGGCGACTGCGACTGTTACCATGTTTTTCGACGCTGCGACCATAGCCCAAAAAATATCGCTAAAACCTTGGATAAAATCTTGCCTTAAAATTTGTTCTTTGTAAATTAGTTTGCGAACTGGCTCTTGCAAAACCATTATGATAAATAGCACACCAATCGCATTAAATGCCGCTGCAAAGGCACTTTGCTTCAAAATCAAAAGTGTGTATAAAAGCACCATAATCGGGATTAAAAAGTGAATTCCGCTTAAAATCAGTTTTAGCTTTGAAACTCTTTTGTAGTTTGAATTTCCTTTAAGCCCTAGCTTACAGCTCTCTAAATGCACGATAAAAAATAGCCCCGCATAGCACGCAAACGCAGGAATTAGCGCAGCAATCATAATGTGCGTGTATTCCATACCCAAAAACTGCGCGATGATAAAGGCAGCCGCGCCCATGATAGGTGGCATGAGTTGGCCATTTACGCCAGCTGCGACCTCGATTGCGCCTGCTTTGACTGGGCTAAGGCCTGCTTTTTTCATAAGCGGAATCGTAAAGGTTCCCACGGTAACGACATTTGCAGTCGAGCTTCCGCTAACCATACCGGTTAGCCCACTAGCAATAACGCTAGCTTTGGCTGGTCCGCCACGAAATCTACCCAAAAGCGCAAACGCTACATTTATGAAATACTGCCCCGCACCAGCGCGCTCTAAAAGCGAACCAAAAAGCACAAATAGATAAATATAATTTGTGCTAACCCCCACAGGCACGCCGAAAACGCCCTCTGTGGTAAGAAACATGTGTCCGGCTAGCTTTTCGATACTTGCGCCACGGTGCGCGATGACATCTGGCATATACTGCCCAAAATAGCAATACAGCAAAAATAAAAATGCAATTATCGGAAGCGCTAGACCCATCATACGGCGCCCAGCTTCGAATAAAACAAAAATTCCTAAAAACGCAATTACCACATCTCTTTGCAAATAATCGCCTGGTCTTTGCGCAATCCCGTAAAAATCAATCGCAGGATAAAGTATCGCAAAGGTGCCAATAGCAAGCAAAATATAATCATAAAATGGTATGTAAAAATGCGCCTTAGAGTGCGAACGAGCAGGAAAAAGAGCGAAAATGATAAAAATCGCAAAACCTAAGTGGATAGATCTAGCGCGCGTGCCATTTATCGGAAAATACGCGATATAAAGCTGAAAAACAGCCCACGCGAAGCACACTAGCGTCACAAGCCAAAATAGCTTTTTCGACGAAAATTCTCTACTTTTTACCTCTAATACCTGCTCGTCTTTTTTCATCTACTGCCTTATTTTAAAATTCCAACTTCTTTAAATACCGCCTCAGCCGCTGGGTGAAGTGGTGCGCTAAGACCTTCGATCAAGGATTCTTTGCTAACCAAATTTAGCGCAGGGTGGAGCTGTTTATACTCGTCAAAATTATCTAAAATAGCCTTTACGATCGCTCTTACAGCTGTATCACTCTCGCTCTCATCAGCGACTAATACAGCCTTTACGCCAATCGTCGTAGTATCGTAATCAATCCCCTCATAAAGCCCTTTTGGAATCACGCCTTTTGCGAAATATGGGTATTTTTCTACAATTTTATCAGCTGTGGCTTCATCAATGCTAACTAAATCAACCGGCATAGATGTCGCTACATCAATGATATTTGCAGTCGGGTGTCCTACCATAAAGAAATATCCGTCGATTTTCTTATCTTTTAGCGCCATTGGGCACTCTTGCACGGTTAGCACGCTTCGTTGCGCCATTTTAGCTAAATCAATGCCGTATTCATTAAAAATCAAAGTGCTTGTTACTTCGTTTCCACTACCTGGATTTCCTAAATTTATCTTTTTGCCATCTATGTCAGCATAAGCCTTGATTCCACTATCGCGCGCGACTACAAACGCCAAAAGCTCAGGATAAATCGAAATAACTGAGCGAAGTTTTGGATTTGGCTCGCCCTCGAATTTGCCCTTGCCATTGTATTTGTCATAAACGACATCGCTTTGAACGAAGCCGAAATTTAGCTCTTTTTTAAGGACATTATTGACATTGTATGTCGATCCGCCTGTGGATTGAACTGAGCATTTAAAATTTTTATCGGTATTTACAAGGCGACAAATCGCAGTGCCCACAGGATAGTAAGTCCCTGTCATTCCACCTGTGCCGATATTGATAAATTCTTTCGCACTCAAACTACCTGCAAACATCGCTAACGCAGCGACACCAACACAAATTTTTCTCATATTCCCTCCTTGTGAAATTTAAGCTGATAAGTATTGCTAAATTTGGATAAAATTCTAATAAAATTTAGCCATTTTCACAACAAAATTTTATCATAAGCCGATTTTAAATCAAGCATTTGCCTGTGTTCTTTCACATCATGCACCCTGATGATACCTGCGCCATTTTGCGCTGCTAGCAAATGCAAATACAAAGACCCAGGCAATCGCTCTTCCACGCTTGATTTGTGGTAAAAATCAATCACACTTTTTCTGCTAGCCCCCACCAAAAGCGGTTTTTCGTGGTGCAAAAAATGCTCTAAATTTTTGATTAAAATCAAATTTTGCTCGGCCGTTTTGCCAAAGCCAATCCCCACATCCAAAATCACATCTTCCACGCCAAGCTGGACGATTTGCGCCAAATTTCGCGCGAAAAACTCATCAATCTCGCCAATCAAATCATCGTAATGTGGCGAAATTTGCATATTTTGGGGCGAGTTTTGCATGTGCATTAGGCAGTATTTCGCACCGTAATTTTTGATAACACTGATTAAATTTAAATTTGCGCTAATATCGTTTATAAGGCTAAATCCGTGATCTAGCGCGAAACGGGCGCAGTATTCATCAAAGCTATCAAGGCTAAATTTGACCTTTTTGTGTAAATTTTGCCTATAAATTTCACTTATTACGCCATTTATGCGCGCAAACTCTTCCTTTCCGCCACAATACTGGCTTCCAGGGCGCGAGCTAACCCCGCCAATGTCGATATAATCGGCTCCATCTTCAATCATCTTTTCGATTTTTGCGATTGCTTCGGTTAAATTTTGGGTGCGAGAAGCGGGATTGAAACTATCGAAATTTAGATTTAAAACCCCCATAATCTCGCAAATTTTGGGTTTTTTGAAAATTTGGCCCAAAAACTGCGCCAAATTTTTTAGCCCAAAATCCTGCGCCTTCTCTTTTTTTGAGAGAATTTCAACCTGTTTATCGTTTGCAATCAAAAGCGCGTCTGAATTTGCCCCGCCTGTGATTACATGCTCAGCCGTTACGAGCTCTGCGCCTATGCTAAGGGCATCTTGCTTTAAGATATTTGCCGCAGGGGTGCGCAAATCTTTGATATAAAAAAAGTTCAGAATCGACTTTTTGCACATGATTTTCGCACCCTCTTTTGTGCAATTAATGCGCGCGCAAAGTGCCATAAAATCGGCACTATTTGAAATTTTAAAAATTTTCATTATTTGCCTTTGATTATCAAAAATAGCGGTGGCAATACAGCGTGGGATTTGGCGTTGTGTTCGACGAGATAGACGAGCTTGTTTATGTGTTCTAGCTCGGCTTGGCTAAATTTAATCCCAGCTTCGAAGCACTCGATGACAAGTTGCATGACAAGCGATTTTAGGGCAAATTTGTCGAGCGAACCGACGCGTTCTTTGTTTATGCACTCGTTAATAAACGCATCAATCTGCCTTAAATCAATTTTTCGCAAATTTAGCCCCGTGCGCTCGCGCTTTTTCTCGCCAAGCAAATTTTGCACCATTAGCCTAGATCTAATCGTCGGCAGCAGCAGTGTAATCGAGGGCGCAACGAGAAAGAAAATCGTATTGCGCGGTGGCTCTTCTAGAATTTTTAAAAGCGCGTTTTGCGCCTCGTCACGAAATTTAACCGCGCTAATTACGATGATTTTGTTTTCTACCTCGGCGATATAGGCTTCGTCGATTATCTTTCTAGCTTCGTCGATTTTGAGCTCATCGCTTTCGAAAAAGCGCAAATTTTTAGGGGAAAATTCAGATAGAATTTTTGCTTTAAAACCCGCATAATCGTTCGTTATAAAAATTTGATTAATGAGTTTCAAAGCACAACTTCACCAAAAAGCACCGCGTCGATACTTTTGTTTAAAATTTTAAAGAGTTGAAGCAGTTTAATATCTAGGCTCTCATCGTTTTCGCTTAGTTGAAAGCTGTTTGGCAATGCCTCGTCGATGAGCCACAAATAGCTGTCCTCATGGCTTTTGGCTATTTTGGCGTAAGCGTGATCGCCCCTGCCTATGTAAAAATAAATGAAGCCGTTGCTAAATGAGAGCGAGAGCATATCATTTAGCAAAGCGACCTGTTCTTGGGAGGTAATCTCTTGGTTATAAAGCGATGAAAACTCGAAAAATGGCAGAAGCGGTCTGGTATTTTTGCTATCGTTTATCTTACTGACGATATATTCGCCAAACCACCTTCTCTCATCATCGCACATCACCACAAACGAATACCCGCTATATAGCAGACGCATTTTTGTCGCTAATAGCGGTATCCAGTGCTCTTTGCGATTTTCGAGCCACTCCATATCTCGCTCGTTTTGCAGAGTTTTAGCGCTCCAAGTGTATAAATCCTGCATTATTTATCCAAATTATATGCTTTATGCAAGGCTCTAACTGCTAACTCGCCGTATTTTTCAGCCACAATCATCGAAATTTTAATCTCGCTAGTTGAGATCATTTGGATATTGATACCCTCGGCTGCTAGTGTGCGAAATGCTAGCGAAGCGATACCGCTGTGGCTTTTCATACCCACACCCACGATTGAGACCTTTACGACCTCGTTGTCGCTTTCGATTACGCATTTTGGATTAGAAATTACTGAGCGCATGATTTCTAGGGCTGGTTCCATTTCGTTTTGTGGAATCGTAAAGCCTAAATTTGTCGCTCCGT
Source organism: Campylobacter sp. JMF_06 NA1 (assembly GCF_027737785.1). Lineage (NCBI taxonomy): Bacteria > Pseudomonadati > Campylobacterota > Epsilonproteobacteria > Campylobacterales > Campylobacteraceae > Campylobacter > Campylobacter sp. JMF_06 NA1. Next base: position 106,640 of record NZ_JAOVUA010000004.1, on the reverse strand, counting down.
CAATGCCGATATTTTGGACTATCATATCTACATTTATCTCTTTTTGCGCCAAAGATGAAAAAATCTCAGCCGCAACGCCCGGTCTATCATCTACGCCTCTGATTGTGATTCTTGCTTGATTTCTATCTAATGCTATTCCGCTGATTACTGCGTCTTCCATATTTTCTTCTCCTGTTATTAGTGTTCCTTGGTTATTATTAAAACTACTTCTAGTTACCAAATTTACTTTAAGCTTTTTGGCTAACTCTACGCTACGATTTTGCAAAACCTTAGCTCCCATGCTAGCAAGCTCTAACATCTCTTCATAGCTGATTTTATCGAGCTTTTTCGCCTTTGGTTCAATGCGTGGATCTGTGGTATAAACCCCATCGACATCTGTGTAGATTTCGCATGTATCAGCATTTATCGCCCCAGCTATCGCCACAGCAGATAGATCGCTTCCACCTCTGCCAAGAGTAGTGATATCGCCCTCTTCGGTAATACCTTGAAATCCAGCTACGACAACAATTTTGCCCTCTTTTATGGCTTTATTCATATTAGTCGGATCGATAAAGATAATGCGAGCTTTGGTGTGCATTGTATCGGTTACGATACCAGCCTGTCTGCCAGAAAACGCCACCGCAGGGTAGCCTTTTGCATTTAGCGCAAGGGCTAAAAGCGCGCTAGTAACCCTCTCACCAGCACTTAGCATCATATCCATTTCGCGAGTGTTTAGATCTTTTGTAAAATACTCTCCATACTCGACCAATCTATTTGTAACGCCACTCATCGCAGATACAACTACGACTAAATCATGGCCTTCGTTTTTAGTCTTTATCACGCGCTCGGCAACCGCTTCTATGCGCTCTAATGTGCCTACGCTAGTGCCACCGTATTTTTGAACTATAAGCATTAAAGGTATCCCTCCTCTTTAAAATATTTTAAAACAAGCGCATAAATCGGCTTTTTGAAGTGATTTACATGCTTTAAAACTTGATTTGCATTTACAAATTTAAAATCATCAAATTCAGGCTTATGCGTTTTGATATCAAGCCCTTTTAGGCTTTTTAATCTTAGTAAAAAATACTTTTGCATTTGCCCGTCCCATGGGCGCATTTTTTGCGCCACAGCCTCTGGAAAATCGTAGCTGTGCCACTGCGGACACTCGGCTATGATATCGACATCATCTGTGCCTATCTCTTCTTTTAGTTCGCGTAAAATCGCCATTTTTGGCGTCTCGCCCTTGTCGATACCGCCTTGGGGAAACTGCCAAGCCCCGCGTATATCACTGCGCTGGGCGATAAGCACATCACAACTAAACGGATACGAAGGCGCAAGCACGATAGCTGCGACATTTGGTCTGTAATTTTTCTCCATATTAGCTCTTTGAAAAAAATTTGCAAAATATTAGCGAAAATAGGTATAAATTTGGCTAAAATTCAAAGAATTTTTGCTAAATTTCGCCCTTTAAATTTGGCTAGGAAGAAATTTTGCATATTTATATTCATATCCCGTTTTGCACCTCAAAGTGCCCGTATTGCGCGTTTGGCTCACGCATGGACGCATTTAAATTAGCTAAAAACTACTTTGACGCGCTAGATTTCGAAATTTCAAATTTCATTAAAAAAAATAAAAATTTCAAAATTTCAACCCTTTTTATCGGCGGCGGCACGCCAAGTGTGGTATCGGCGCAGTATTATGAAAAGATTTTTGAAAAACTCTCGCCAAATTTCGCCCAAAACGCCGAGATTACAACCGAGGCAAACCCCAATTCTGCCAAGCCCAAATGGATAGAGCAAATGCGAAAATTTGGCGTAAATCGCATAAGTTTTGGCGCGCAAAGTTTCAATGATGAAAAACTCAAATTTCTAGGTCGCGCACACGGAAAAAATGAAATTTTCGAAGCCGTGGATAACGCCAAAAACGCGGGAATTTCAAATATAAATTTGGATTTGATTTATGCTAGCAAATTTGATGATAAGCAAAATTTAGAATTCGAGCTTGCGCAGTTTGCGCGCGCGAGGGTTTCGCATCTAAGCGCATACGCCCTTACATTGGAGCCTGGCACGCCATTTTTCGGGCGCACAGAGTTTGCCAAAGATGATGAAAATTTGGCTAAATTTTTCTTTGAAAAAACTAGCGAGCTAGGCTTTACGCAATACGAAATTTCAAATTTCGCCCAGCCTGGCAGGCGTTGCGCGCACAATGTGGCGTATTGGAGTGGCGAGGATTACGCTGGATTTGGCGCACACGCTGTGGGCACGAGCGGATTTGTGCGATACAGCGGCGCAGGCAGTATCGAGGAATACATACAAAATCCGCTTGCAAAAAGCGTGGAAAATTTAAGCTTAGAGGATAAAATTTTGGAGAAAATTTTCCTTGGATTTCGCTCGTTTTTGGGCGTGAGGGGCGAAATTTTGCGCGAAAGAGAGCTTAAAAACGCCCAAATTCTAAGCGCAGAGGGCAAGCTGGATTTCAAAAACGGCGTTTTTTACAATCCAAATTTCTTGCTAGCCGACGAAATCGCCCTATTTGTGAGCGAGCATTAAATTTAAGATTAATGAAGTTTTAGCTAAAATACGCAATCTTTTTGTTTAGGAATTTTAATGTTTGGTATCAGTTTCCCTGAAATTACGATAATTTTAATCGTCGCAGTCATCGCCCTAGGCCCTGAAAAGCTCCCTAGCGCGCTAGTTGAGATTGCAAAATACTTCAAAGTCATCAAAAAATCAATCAACGACGCAAAAGCCACTTTCGACCAAGAAGTCCGCATAGCCGAACTCAAAGAGGACGCCAAAAAATACAAAGAAAGCATTAGCAAAACCACAGAAACCATGCGCAAAAAGCTTACTTTCGAGGAGCTTGACGAGATAAAAAGCGGGCTAAATTCGGTCAAAGATACGCTAAATGCAGGGCTAAGTGATATAGAAAGCTCTGTTAATACCACGCTAAATGAAGCGGAAAATTCGCTAAATTCTAAGCAAAATTCTACGCAAAATTTAGCGCAAAATTCTACGCCAAATTCGACGCAGGAGCAACCGCAGGCGCAGTCAGAAGCGCACCCGCAAGCGCAAAATTCAAATCCAACACAAAATTCAAAAGAGTAAAATATGTTCGAAGAGTTAAAACCACACCTTGCCGAGCTTCGCAAACGCCTAGTTATCTGCGTAATCACGGTAATTCTTATGTTTGTCGTATGCTTTAATTATTGGGAAATAATCTTAGATTTTATGAAAGCCCCACTTGTCAAAGTCCTTCCAGATGACGGCAAAGTCGTATTCACCCAACTTGGCGAAACCTTTTTTACAGCGATGAAGGTTTCGTTTTTTACCTCGCTTTTGCTCTCTATGCCGATAATTTTCTGGCAAGCATGGCTTTTCGTCGCCCCAGGGCTGTATGATAACGAAAAAAAATATGTAATTCCATTTGTGCTAAGCGCTAGTGTGATGTTTTTTTTAGGGGCTGCGTTTTGTTATTATTTCGTAATTCCAGTAGCTTTTAACTTTTTGATAAATTTCGGTGGTGAGGCATACTCTGCTATGCTTAAAATCGGCGAATATGTCGGGTTTTTCACAAAATTAGTTGTGGCTTTTGGCATTAGTTTTGAGCTTCCGGTAGTTACATTTTTCCTAGCCAAACTAGGGCTTATTACAAACAAAAGCTTGACTAGTTTTTTCCGCTTTGCTATTGTTATAATCTTCGTTTTTGCCGCGATTATGACACCGCCTGATGTTTTGAGCCAATTCATGCTAGCTGGCCCGCTAATCGTGCTTTACGCCCTTTCAATCCTCATCGCAAAAATAGTAAATCCATACAAAGCCGATGATGATGACGAGGCAGACGAGGACGAAGAGAGCGAGAAAAGCGCACAAGGCGCAGTAAAAGAGGCGTAATGGATCTAAATTTAGTAGATAGCTATGATTACCACCTGCCGCCAAATTTAATCGCAAACGCCCCACTAATGCCAAAAGAGAGCGCAAGGCTTTTGGTTTATGAGAGAGAAAAAAATAAAATTTCACACCTTAAATTTGGCGATTTGGCTGAAATTTTGCCACCTTGCGAGATTATATTTAACGATACCAAGGTCATAAAAGCGCGAATTTTCGGGGCTAAATCAAGCGGTGGCAAGATTGAGCTTTTGCTAAATTCGCCGTTAAATGATAATAAATTTAGCGCATATATCAGAGGGCGAGTAAGCGTGGGTAGTGAGCTAGTTTTTGATAAAAATTTGCGCGCGCGGGTCGTAGAGTGCTGTGAAGATGGGCTTAGAGTGGTGGAGTTTAGCCGTGATAATCGCGCGCTTAGCACACACGAAATTTTCGCTCTCACCGATGAAATCGGCCATGTCCCGCTACCACCATATATCAAGCGCGAAGACACCAAAGACGATGAGAGCTGGTATCAAAGCATTTTCGCGCGCGAGGCAGGGGCTGTGGCGGCTCCGACTGCAAGCCTGCATTTTAGCGAGGAAATGCTACGCGCGCTTAGAGCAAATCACGAGATTTACTACATTACCCTGCATGTGGGCGCTGGGACATTTAAGCCGGTTGAGGCAAGGGATTTAAGAGAGCATAAAATGCACTCCGAATTTTACAGCATTGCGCAAGATACAGCCGAAATTTTAAAAAGCGATAAAAAAATTTTAGGTGTAGGCACTACGGTTACTAGAACCGTGGAAAATTTCGCACGAAATGGCGAGAGATGTGGGGCTTGCGAGCTGTTTTTGCACCCAAATAATCCGCCTATTAGGCAAAATTATCTGCTTACAAATTTTCACTTACCAAAATCTACTTTAATTATGCTGGTTGCTAGCTTCATCGGCCTTGAAAAGACCCTTGAAATTTACCGCGAAGCAGTGGAGCAAAAGTATAGATTTTATTCTTATGGCGACGGGATGATAATACTATGATTAAAGATTACGCGTTACTTGGGATTTTAGGGCTTTTGGCATTAGTTTTGGCGTATAGAATCGTATTTCGCAAGGCACTTAGGCGCAGGGCGTATAAGGGCGATATTTTCCCTAAAAAAGAGCCGGTCGAAATAAAACCTGTAAAAAAGAAAATTATCCCGATAAATCAAGTCGATATCTTAAAACCGCTTAAATTTCAAAGTGAAATTTTATTCGAAGAGTGTAGTAGATACGATAGCTCGGTCTTTATCAAATTCCCGCCAGACGCGCCACGATATTATGACGGATATGTGATAAATCTCTCAAATGCGATTTATCATATTTGCCTATTTTTCTTGCAAAATGTCAAAGATCCTACCCTTATAAAAATCGTATTTTCCGTGCGAGATGATAAGCCGGGACTATCAAGGATGCAACTCTTAGTCGATATCAGCGTTAAAAAAGAGATCCGCACCACATATATCCACAACCTAAAAACTGCCCTCATAAGCGGTAAAGTCATAAACGACCCATACATTTCCAAAGCCAAACAAAGCATAGGCGATATCGGCAAAATCGCGGAGCTAAGCAACGATAATGGCGGAACCCATATCAAATTGCACGCTCAGTGCTCGTATTTGGAGCAAGAAAACAGACTAAGAAGTAAAAAATACAATTATCAAATTTTAATCGCGCACAAAGAGAAAGAAATTTTCGATGATTTGAAGGATTTTTTAGATAGCACGGGTTGTAATGTAGTGCCAAACAACACCTGGGAAAATCTCAAAACACACCTAGCAGACCGCATTTACAAGGCCGATATCGTGCTAATTGATAGCGAGATTTTGCGCACAGACTCAACTGCGATTGCTTATTTAAATTTAATCGACAAGGAAGAGGCACATTTCGTATTTTTGCGCAAAAATGCAAATTCGCAAAAAGCATTAAATGATTTGAAATTTAACTTTTTCAAGCTGGATATGCCGTATTTCCACGATGAAATTTACGCTATTTTGGATCTAGTAAAACAGCTAAAAATAGACAAAGACTTTTTGAAAGTAGAGTAAAAAAGAGAAAAAAATAGGCTAGGAAAAATCCTAGCCTAAGAAAAATTATAGATTTTCAAATGGGTTTGTAACGACTTCGTTGTGATCTACGACATAAGGGATAAGAGCTGCTTGGCGAGCGCGTTTGATTGCTTTCTCAACCATCTCTTGGTATTTTTTGCTAGTGCCAGTTAGGCGTCTTGGCATGATTTTAAAACGCTCTGAAAGGCAATATTTTAGTAACCCTGTGTCTTTGTAATCGATAAATTCGATTTTAGCCTCTGTAAATCTGCAATATTTTCTACTATATTTTCTTTTTTCTGCCATTGTTTTTCCTTAATTAAAATGGAATTGTATCGTTGCCTTCGTCATATTTGTCCGAATCAACATCGTATTCTGGAATTTGGCTCTCATAGCTCTCTTTTTTCGGTGCTTCATAGTGATTTTGTGCGGTTTGGTTCGCGCCATATCCGCCAGAGCTTTGGCGATTTGGGTTAGAGTAGTTTGAGTGTTGGTTGTATCCGCCACCATAACTATTACCGCTATTTGCTCCGTAATTTCCACTATTTGCGCCATAACTATTGTTTCCGCCATTTCCACCTTGTGGAGCACTTAGCATTTCCATAGACTCTACCACTACGCTGTGTTTTGAGCGGTTTTGACCATTTTGGTCTTGCCATTGATCGAGCTTCAAACGCCCCTCAACTAGCACTTTTGAGCCTTTTCTTAAATATTGATTTGCGATTTCTGCTGTGCGTCCCCAAAAATCAATGTCAATAAAGCAAGTCTCTTCGCGTTTTTCGCCATTTCCGCTATTAAATTTACGAGTTACAGCAATGCCAGTTTTACCGATTGCGGTGCCAGTTTGTAAATATCTAAGCTCAATATCGCGAGTTAAATTTCCAACCAAAACTACTTTATTAAACATCTAAAATCCTTTTATTCAGCGGTTTGCTCTGCTTGTTCTTTTGCCTCAGGTGCTACGCGTGGTTCGCGCTCTTTTTTAGCTGGGCTTAGTTTAATGCCTTTGCTTAATTTTTCCCATGCCAAAACCTCGCGTTTTGTCTCGTATTTCACAGTCAAAAATCTAATGATATCCTCTGTGATACGCAAATTTCTAACTAGCTCAGCGATCAAGCTTGGCTCGGCAGTAAAATAAATGACAAAATAAACACCGCGCTCATATTTATCGATTTTATAGGCAAGTTTGCGTGCGCCCATTTCGATGACAGAAGCGATATTTCCGCCATTTTTTGTAATGATTTCTTTAACGAAATCAACTTTTGTTTTTACTTCATCATCAGTCAGCGTAGGCTTGACAATGAATAAAACCTCGTAATTTCTCATAAATTCTCCTTATGGATTTTTAGCTCGCAAATGTAATCTGCGGGCAAGGATTTTGCAAAAAATGCAACCTGTATATTACAAAATTTTGACTTAATCTTTGCTTTTTAGCCTAGTTTTTCTTTGATAAAATTCTTTGCAATTCCAAAAGTGAGGCGAGCAAATACTCGTCTTTGATTAAATTTTTCTCGCTTTTTAGCGCAAATTCGAGTTTATTTAAATGTATGAAAATTTTGCGAAATAAATTTTCATTTAAATTTTGAGCGTATGTTTTTAGCTTGTTTGCGATATTTGGCGGCGGAGTGTATCCGAAAATCACCTTAAAATCAGAATTATTCGCAGTTTTTATCGAGATATGAAGCCTAAAAATTCTATGCAAAAATCTGTAAAATTGATTTATCAGCTCCATGTCGTTGTATCCGCCATTTTGGGCCAATCTATAAAAGTCCTTGCGAAAATCGCCAAGGGTAAAAATTTTATCGAAAAGTTCCTCGTAGCTTATCTCGCTTAGCCCATAGACCATATCATTTACATTTTCCAAATTTAGCTCAATCCCCAAATTTGCGAATTTTTCAATCTCGGCTGCGCTTAAATTTAGGTTTTCGTTGTGGATTTGATAAATTCTATTTAGCGCGGCGCTGTTTGCGAAAATCCCCACCATTTCGCACTTTTGCGCTAGCAATCCCATGGCTTCCTTCATACTGCTTGGGCGGAAAAACCTCACCTCATTTCCGCCAAACTCCCGCACAAAATCGCTACTTGCCGCACCCTCGCTCTCGTTTAATTCGTAGATTAAATGGTTGTTTTCGTCGTTTTTGCAATACTCAATCAAACGGCGAATTTCATCTTTTTTTATGCAAGAGTTTGTTTTTATATGAAGTGTGTTGCTCTCGCCAAAAAGCGATGGCTCCAAAAAGCTCTTTGCCACGCTAAATTCATACTCGCCAAAATACAAACTCATAAAATTTTCGGCCCCATAAATTTGCTTTAATCTCCAAGCATAAAGCTCGTTTTGAAAGTCATCGACACCGCGAAGCAAGATAAAATTCGCCACATTTCCAGAAGCAATCCTAGCGTCAAAATCTCTTTTATACATTATATTTTTTTCACCACTCTTCCCATAATCACGCCACTTGCGATATTTGCGTCTGTGATTTCGACCAAAACTGGCGTTAAAATATCGGCTGTAAAATTTGTAATAAAAATTTTCGCACCCTTAAATTTATCATCAAGTTTGGCGGTTACGACATTTGCATTTTCGTCGATATAACAGCGAAATTTAGCCCCCAAATTCTCTCTCGCCCAGCGCGCAAATTTACGATCCATAAAGTCAAATGCGACCTTATCAGCCTCTCTTTCTAGCTCATTTAACCTCTCGCAAGTCGCGTCTATGTTTAAAAGCAAGTAATTATAAAATTTCTCATCGCCCCTGCTTTGCGCCTTTAAAAGCCTGTGTAAAATCAAATCCGAATACCGCCTAATCGGACTTGTAAAATGAGTGTATGTATCAAAACCAAGCCCAAAATGGCCGCGCGAAATTGAGCCGTATTCGGCGCGTTTTTGCGCTTTGATTATGAGTTTATCGACCTCTTCTCGCATGCCAAGCGCGTCAGCTTGGGCTTGGATTTCGCCTATCATTTTTGCCAAATTTGGCTTATAAATCGCGTCTATTCCAAACAGCGCCAAATCATCTAATAAAGCGAAAATTTTCTTTAATTCAGCTGCGCCGTGATTGCGGAAAACGCCCGTTTCTATGCGCTTGGCAGCGGCTTTGTTAGCTAGAAGCATACAATCTTCTATTAGCTTGTGTGAGGGTGTATCGCTCTCAAATCTAGTCGATTTTAAAAGCCCCGCTTCATCGATACTCATGCGAAGTTCTTTTGTGCGAAAGTCAAATCCGTGCTTTAATCTTTGCGCTCTAAGTTTTTCGCAAAGCTCATTTAGCGGAAGTAGCCAGTCTAGTATTTCGCTCTCGCAGCCACTTTTTGTGCGCAAAATCTCATCGACCTCATCGTAGTTAAAACGCCTTTTTGATTTGATTATGCCTGAAAACAGCTCCTCGCTAATCACGCTCAAATTTTCATCAAGGCAAATTTTAAAAACAAATGCTAATCGCGGTAAATTCGGCATTAGCGAGCAGATATTTTCGCTAAGCTCGCGCGGAAGCATTGGGATAGATTTATGCGGGAAATATATCGAAAACCCTCTTACCTTCGCTTCTTTGTCAATCGGCGAGTATTCGCTGACATACTCGCTCACATCGGCGATTGCGACATAGACTGTGCGATTTTTTTTATCATAATAAATCGCGTCGTCAAAGTCCTTGGCGTCGATTGGATCAATCGTGCAAAAGCTCAAATTTTGCAAATCCACGCGATCTGGGTAAAGCGTAGGATCGACCGACGAGCCAAAGCTAAGGGCTTGTTCCTTGCAGGCTTCGTTAAATTCGTCGTTTTTGTTATAAATCGCAAGTGAAATTTTCTCATCGACCCACGGATCGTCTAAATTCCCTAAAACTTCGCAAATTTCATTGCTTAAATTATCAATTTTCAAAAGCGTGCCAGGTGGAAGCATTTTGAGCGATTTTTGCGTGGCTTTTAGCGGGTTTGCAAGGCCTGTTTTGACATTTACGCCCAAAATTTCGCGCCCGAAATTCTTCGTATAAACCACGCTTGATGAAAAGGCAGGTTTTACACACATTAGCACCTTTGCGTGGATTCTAGCCTTTTTTGAGTTGATGATTTTTGCTAGGATTATGTCGCCTAAATGCACGCCATTTAGGTATTTGTTTTCGATTATCAAATCTTTTTTGTATCTATCATCGTAGCTTTGCAAATACCCAGTCCCATCGCGCGCGATATCAAGCCTTCCAAAAACATAGCTATTATTTAGATAAATTTTGCCTTTGTGAGAGCTTAATGCGCCTAAATTTAGCAAATTTCGCACCAACTCTTTTTGGTCAGAATTTAGATTTTTTTCCACCACTCCAAGGCTAAGCGAGCTTAAAAATTCCTTCATAATCCAGCCCTTATTTTAGCTTCGAAAAACGCCTCTTGCTCCAAGCCAAATTCCACTAGCAAATTTAGCGTATTGTCGATACTGCGCTCATCGAAGCAGTGATAGATCCCCATTACGGTTTTGGCTACTTTTAGCATTTCGTATCGCCTCGCACTCTCAAACGGCGCTTCATCGATTAAATCAGAAAAATATATGTCTTTGGCGATTTTTTCTAGCCCAAAATGCTTAAACAAAACCTCCCCCACGCTCTCTCTACTCATACCGGTAAATCGCATTTCCACATCGGTGAAATCCTGCGGGAAAAGGCAGTTTTTGATATGCAGATAAAACTCGCTGTTTTTATCGTGCTTAGCGATATACTCGCTGATAAAAACCCTACCAAAATCCATTAAAATCACGCTAGATAGGATATCAGGCGAAATCTCTGGGTAAAATTTAATCCACTCTTTCAAAAACAGATGTCTTTTTAGCGAAATTTCATTAAACCTAGCGCGATCTGTCTTATAACACTCGAAATTTAGCTCAAATTTACCCTTAAAAATACTAAACAAAAATAGCGCCCTAACCCCCTCTCGTCCGTAAAATTTAAAGGCGTTTGGAAGGGTTTTTTCCATGCTAATTTGCGCAAAAGTGCTAAATGCGTAGTCTAGTATCCTACTCTCAAATTCTGGGTTATTCATAATCTGAAAAATAATCTCATCATCGCTACTAGCATTGTCAAATGAGCTTAAAATTTTTAAAATTTTATCGTTAAATTTAGGCATTGAAGCGATTTTTTCGCTAATAAAGCTTTGCATATCTACATTTTCCGTTCATAAATTTTGCGTTTATAATATCACAAAAAAGCTACATAAAAGCATTTTTGCGCTAAAATCACGCAAAATTTTTTTTGAAAAGGATGGCTCATGGCAATTACTGTGTATTACGACAAAGACTGCGATTTAAATTTAATTCGCTCAAAAAAAGTGGCTATGATTGGCTTTGGATCACAAGGTCACGCTCACGCTGAAAATTTACGCGATAGTGGCGTAGAAGTAGTAGTCGGACTAAAAAAAGGTGGCGCAAGCTGGAAAAAGGCCGAGGACAAGGGTTTTAAAGTATTAAGCGTAGCTGATGCGACAAAAGAGGCAGATGTCATAATGATACTAACCCCAGATGAATTTCAAGCCGAAATTTACAAAAACGAAATCGAGCCAAATTTAAAAGACGGCGCAGCAATCGCGTTTGCTCACGGATTTAATATCCACTTCGGACAAATCAAAGCTCCAAAAAACATAGATGTAATCATGATAGCTCCAAAAGCCCCAGGACACACTGTGCGCAATGAATTTGTAAATGGTGGTGGAATCCCTGATCTAATCGCAGTAGAGCAAAACGCAAGTGGCAAGGCAAAAGAGATCGCTCTAAGCTATGCTAGCGCGATTGGTGGTGGCAGAAGCGGTATTATCGAGACTACATTTAAAGACGAGACCGAAACAGACCTATTTGGCGAACAAGCAGTTTTGTGCGGCGGTCTATGCTCGCTCATAAATGCTGGTTTTGAGACCCTAGTAGAGGCTGGATACGCCCCAGAAATGGCGTATTTCGAGTGCTTACACGAAATGAAACTAATCGTAGATTTAATCTATCAAGGCGGTATGGCTGATATGAGATACTCTATCTCAAACACAGCTGAATTTGGCGATTATGTCAGCGGACCACGCGTCATCAACGAACAATCAAAAGCCGAAATGAAAAAAATCCTAAAAGAGATCCAAGACGGAACTTTTGCGAAAAACTTCATTTTAGAGCGCCAAGCTGGCTATGTCAAAATGAACGCAGAGCGCAATATGACCGCAAACGCGCTGATTACCAAAACAGGCGAGAGACTTCGTGGTATGATGCCATGGATCGCAAGTGGCAAAATCATCGACAAAGATAAAAACTAATCTTGGCTAAAAAACGCACCAAAGGGCGCAAAAACGCGCCCTTATTAAATTTCAATCCAAATTTCATAAAATACATTTTAATCGCAATTTTTTGCTTTACCTGCGCCGCTCTTTCGTATGCCGTGCTAAATAAATTTTTCAAAGACGAGCCAAAAATTGTGCTTAAACTCCCGCGCGATGAGAATAAAAGCGAAATTTCAAAACCCATAATTCAAAAAGATAAAAATTTGAGCGTGGCAAAACCTGCACCCCAAATTTCGCCTGAGATAAAAGAGCAAAATTTAACCCAAATTTCAAAAACAAAAGAAGAAATCATAAAAGAAGAATTAGCCAAAATCGCAGCCCAAAGTATAGGCGAAATCACGCCAAAATCGCAGGAAAAAACAGAGCCAAAAATTTCAGCCCCTAGCAATAAAGCAGCCAAAACCCTGCCAAAAGGCTCAAAACCAAAATTAGCTATCATAATGGACGATATCTCCACAAGCGCGCAAATAGCGCGTATCAAGGCTCTGCCGATAAAGGTTACGCCATCGATTTTCCCACCGGCGAAAAATTACAAAAACACACCGGCTCTGGCTAAAAATTTGCAAAATTTCGCAATTCACCTGCCAATGGAAGCAGAGGTCTTCGCTCACGATGTAAAGGCGCTAAAAGTGGGCGATAGCTACAAAGAAATCGAAAATTTTCTAGCGCAAATCAGAGCTGATTTCCCGCACGCTAAATTTATCAACAACCACACAGGCTCGAAATTTACGGCAAATTCAGCCTCGATGCGAAATTTAATCAAAGCTATGCAAAAATACGATTTTTATTTCGTCGATTCTCGCACGAGCGCGCAGACCAAGGCACCCGACGAGCTTAAAAGGCAAAATTTGCGCTATGTTTATAGAGATGTTTTTATTGATAATACCGACGAGGTAAAAGCTGTGCGCCAAATGCTACAAAAAGCCGTGCAAATCGCGCAGAAAAGGGGCTTTGCCATAGCTATCGGCCACCCCAAAAAATCCACCTTCACCGCCCTAGAAAATAGCGCAGATATTTTAAACGGCGTCGAAGTCATCTATCTAGGCGAAATTTATGAATACTACAAATAAGCTAAATTTCAAAATCCCTGCCCTATCCAGACTGGGCAAAACAGAGCCTAAAACCCTGTATTACAAGGGAAATTTAGAGCTTTTAGATATGCCAAAAATCGCAATCGTAGGCTCTCGTAAAATGAGCATTTACACCAAAAATTTAATCACAAAATTAGCCCAAAAACTCTCAAACGCTGGTATTTGCGTGGTCTCAGGAGCAGCAATTGGCTGCGATATCACGGCGCATGAGGGCGCATTTTCGCGCACGATTGCTGTTTTTGCAAACGGGCTAGATGAAATTTACCCCAAACAAAACGAGGATATGATACGCAAAATTTACGCTAATGCCCTTGCACTGAGCGAATACGAAGACGGCACGCCTGCGCGAAATTTTCAGTTTTTAGAGCGCAACCGCATAGTAGTAGCCCTCTGCCAAGCCCTAATCGTAGCCCAAGCCGAGCCAAAATCAGGCTCACTTCAAAGCGCGCGCATTGCAAGAGAGCTTGGGATTCCTGTCTTTGTCCTGCCACACAGAATCGACGAGAGTGTCGGCACCAACGAGCTTTTGGCTAAAAAAGATGCCACGCTAATTAGCGATTTGGATAAATTTGTGGCTAAATTTAGCGGAAAAGAAAAACCAAAAAATCTCTTTTCGCACAGCGACGAAATTTTGGATTTTGTCGCGCTAAATTCGAGCTTAGATGAAGCATTGATGAAATTTGGCGAGCGCATTTACGAATACGAATTAGAGGGAAAAATCATAATCGAAGCGACGAAAATTTCGCTTGCGTAACCCAAAAAAAGGATTAAATTTGATAGTAGCTTTCGATGTGGGACTTAAACGAATCGGCGTAGCAATCAGCCCTAATGGCGCACTAGCCCTTCCTAGCGAGCCTATTTTGCGCAAAAACCGCAACCAAGCCGCCAGGGAAGCTAGCGAGTTTTTACGCGAAAGGGGAGCGCAAAAGCTCGTCGTTGGCCTTCCCAAAGGCGGTGCAAGCGAAGAAGAAATGGAGCGTCGCATAAAACATTTTGTCTCGCTTTTAGAATTTAGCGGCGAAATTTGCTACCAAGACGAGAGCTTTTCTAGTGTCGAGGCAAAGGAATTCGCGCTAAAAAGCACGAAAAAAGGCGGTGTAAATGAGAAATTTGATAGCGTCGCAGCGATGATAATTTTAGAACGATTTTTGGCGAAAAATGGCTAAATTTAGGTAAAATACCAAAATTTCAAAAGGCAAAAAATGAGAAAAAATCTACTAAAAAACACCAAACGAATCGTCATCAAAGTAGGCACCAGCACCCTAACTCACAGTGACGGTTCGCTAAATGAGGGCTTTATCAAATCGCTCGTGGCTCAAATTTGCGAACTCAAAAAACAAGGCTTTGGGGTCGTGCTAGTAACCTCTGGCGCGGTTGGGGCTGGTATGGGCATACTAAAAATCGAGCAAAAACCAAAAGAGTTAAGCGCCAAACAAGCCCTAGCAGCCGTGGGACAGGTCGCTTTAATGCACCTGTATGAGAGGCTTTTTTGGGCGCATGATGAGATTATCGCGCAACTTTTGCTGACGCGCATTGATTTTAGCGACCGCGCGCGCTATCTAAGTGCGCGAAATGTCGCTACCGCCCTGCTTTCGCAAGGCATTATCCCTATCATCAACGAAAACGATCCAGTCAGTGGCGATGAGCTCAAAATCGGCGATAACGACACAATGAGCGCGCTAGTAACCGGGCTAATCGACGCTGATTTACTCGTGCTTTTAAGCGATATCGACGGGCTTTATGATAAAAACCCTAGCACGAACCCTGACGCAAAACTGATAAAAATCGTAAATTTTATCGACGAAAACACCCTTAAAATGGCAGGCGATGTGGGGTCGAAATTTGGCACTGGTGGCATGGCAACGAAGCTTAGTGCTGCTAAAATGGCTACTAAAATCGGCGCAAATATGATAATCGCAAATGGAAAAGAGAGTAAAATTTTAGCCAAAATCATCGCTGGCGAGGAAGTTGGAACGATTTTTTGCAAAGAGGAAAAATCCATTAGCGCGAAAAAATACTGGCTCGCTTATGGTGCCAATGTGCGTGGCGCAATCAGCCTTGATGAGGGCGCATGCAAAGCCATAAAAAACGGCAAAAGCGTGCTAGGCGTAGGGATTGTGGGTGTGAGTGGCGAGTTTGAGCGGGGCGATGTCATCGAAATACTGGGCGCGGATTCACAGCGTATCGCGCGCGGTATCGCAAACTACTGCGCCTCTGAAATTTCGCTGATTATGGGGAAAAAATCGAGCGAATATGAGAAAATTTTACCTAGCGTGAGCGATGATTATATCGTGCATGCAAACAATATTGTCTTAGGATAGATTATGGAAATTTTAGAATTAGCAAAACGCGCAAAACGCGCAAGCAACGAGGTCGCAAAGCTAAGTAGCAAGCAAAAAAATCAAATTTTACTAAGCATTGCTGATGAGCTAATCACTCAAAAAGAGCTTATCAAAGAGCAAAACCAAATCGACATAAAAAACGCGCGCGAGGCAGGTATCTCCGAGGCTCTCATTGATAGACTCACGCTAAATGATAGCAGGATTAGCGCAATGAGCGTGGCTTTAAAAGAGTTAGCCAATTTTCCTGATCCAATCGGGCAGATCGTGGGAGGCTGGCGCCACCAAAACGGCATGAGTATCGCCAAAGTGCGCGTGCCTCTTGGCGTAATCGCTATGATTTATGAAAGCAGGCCAAATGTCAGCATAGACGCCGCCGCACTCGCGCTAAAAGCGGGCAATGCGATAATCTTGCGAGGCTCTGCTAGCGCTCTTGCCTCAAACATCTGCCTAAGTGAAATTTTTTGCCGTGTGGGAGAGAAATTTGGCCTGCCTAGCGGCGCAGTATCACTCATAAAATCCAAAGAGCGCGAAGATGTGCTAAAACTAATCCAGCTAAAAGAGTGGATCGATGTGCTAATCCCTCGTGGTGGCAAAAATCTCAAAGACTTCATCACGCAAAACGCGCAAATCCCAGTCATCATCACAGGGGCTGGCGTGTGCCACACCTTCGTCGATGAGAGCGCGAATTTAAGCAAGGCAGTAGAGATTATCAAAAATGCAAAAACCCAACGCCCAAGTGTCTGCAACGCCCTAGAATGCTTAGTTTTACACGAAAATATCGCAAAGCAAATTTTACCGATTTTATTAAAGGAAATGAACGAAGTAGAATTTCGCCTAGATGAGAAAATTTACGCGAAATTTACAAATTTTGCAAACACCAAAAAAGCGGATTCTAGCGACTTTGGCACGGAGTTTTTATCGCTAATAATGGCTGTTAAAATCGTAAAAAACACAGCCGAAGCGATTGAGTTTATCAACGAAAATTCCAGCGCGCACTCAGAAGCGATTTTAAGCCAAAACTCAGCCAATATCGAAAAATTTCTAAACGAAATCAATAGCGCAGTCGTCTATGCCAACGCTTCGACCAGATTTAGCGACGGGGGCGAGTTTGGATTCGGTGGCGAGATCGGCATAAGCACACAAAAGCTTCACGCGCGCGGTCCAATGGGCGTGGAGGCACTCACTACCACGAAATACATCGTGCGTGGCGAGGGACAAATCAGATAAGGAAAATGCGATGAAAATAGGATTTATAGGCGCAGGAAATATGGGCGCAGCGATGATAGAGGCGCTCGTGGGAGCGAAATTTGAAAAGGATAAAATTTGCGTTTATGGTAGGGAAAAAGGCGAGAAGCTCTGTGCAAAATTAGGCATAAAATCCGCCAAAAATGAGGCAGTGCTTGCAAATTTTGCCGATATCTTTATTTTGGCAATCAAACCTGCCGTTTATGAGAGCGTCCTAGAAAAAATAAAATATAATTTGGAAAATAAAATTTTAATCTCGCTTGCGCCAAATTTTAGCATATCACGCATTGGCGAGCTTTGCGGGGCGCAAAAAATCGTTCGCGCCATGCCAAATACTCCTGCTAAAATTTCGCTTGGAAATACTGCGCTGTGTTTTAGCGGAGTTAGCGAAGAAGAAAAAGCAAAAATCAGGGAAATTTTTAGCGCATTTGGGCAGACTTACGAGATTGATGAGAGCAAATTTGCGATTTTCACAGCCATTAGCGGAAGCTTGCCAGCGATGATTTTTAACCTAATCGAAGCCGCTAGCGACGGGGCTGTGCGCGGTGGGATAGCGCGCGAAATGGCGCACGATATCATCGCTAATGCCGTGCTTGGCTCAGCTAGCCTATGTGCTCGCACCAAAGCCCACCCACGCGCACTCAAAGACGAGGTCTGCTCGCCGGGAGGCACCACCATAGAAATGGTCGCAACACTCGAAAAAATGGGCTTTGCCACCGCTATCATCGAAGCGATAAAAGCTTGCGAAGAAAAGGCAAAAGGCTAAAATTGGCTTTTGCAAAATTTAGCCAAATTTGCATTTTTACAAAAACTTGCAATTTGGCGAAATTTAAAATTTCAACCACAAATTTCAAATTCCAGAGCAGGGTTGCGGGCTTGCGAAGCGGAAAATCCATAATTAATTCTTGATTATTTTGTAAATTTAATTACATTTTAAAATTCCAAATTTAAGCCAAATTTGCTAAATTTTTGCCAAATACAAAAAGGGTCTTTATGAAAAATTTAAGCATGGAATTTAGAGCCGATATCGGCATGATTTTTGTGGCGATTGCCTTTGGGTTGGGGTATTTGCCCACAGCATGGGCGATTGAGAGCAACGATGTTTTTGTCTTGCTTTTTTGGCGATTTTTTATCGCTAGCGTGATTGTCGCGGCTCTGTTTTGGCGCAAAATCAAATCTATCTCACGCACGCAAATCCGATATGGCGTGATTTTGAGCTTGTTTTTGTTCGCGGGGTTTGTAAGCCAAGCCTTTGCGATGAAATTTGCCGCTAGCTCGTCGGTGGCCTTTATCGTGGGGCTGAATGTCGCGCTCGTGCCATTTATCGCCAGCATTTTGTTTGGATACAAAATCTACTCATACGCCTATATCGGCGTTGCTTTCGCTGTGGCGGGGCTTTATCTCATTTGCCAAACCGAGCTTGGCTTTGGAGTGGGCGAAATTTTGGCACTCGTTTGCGCGAGCGCGTATTCGTTTCACATCGTGCTGACGGCGAATTTCGTGCGCAAATGCGAAATTTTTGGCATGGTCTATGTCCAAATCGCCTCGCTTAGCCTGTTTTGCGCATTGGCTAGCTACTTTGTCAGTGGCGTGAGTGTCGCGCCTGTGCTGGATACGAAATTTTTTATCGCAATGATTTTTATTTGCCTTGTAGGGACGGTTTTTGGATTTTTTGCGCAGGCTTTGATGCAGCGCTACACCACGCCGATTAAAGTTGCTCTGTTTTTCACGCTAGAACCAGTAACTGCGGGTATTATGGGGGTTTTCATAGGTGGAGAAATCCTAAATCGCTGGCAAATTTTAGGCGCTGTTTTGATAATCGCGGGCGTGCTAATCAGCGAGATTGGAAGCTATTTTAAGGCGAAAAATCAAAATTTGGGCTAAAATTTAAAATTTATTTTAACGGAAATCTTAAATTTAGGGCTTTTAAAAATTTATCAGATTTGCGCTTGTAGTAGATAAAACTAAAAAATACTTTAAATTTGACATAGGCATTTACCACGCCCATGCCATAGACGATTGCGACAATGCAAAAGAAAAGAAAATAAACTAGCTTGTTGTAAAAATACTCTATCCGCGCGATTTCTTCCACGCCAGATACGATAACCGCGCTCATAAATGCGACGAAAAGTAGCGAAAATACAACGCCACAAAATCGCTTTATCAAGTTCCAATTTCCCCAATAAGCCGTGGTCGAATAGCTGGTGACACTAAGCGCGCTATAAGTGCCCTCCTGCCAGCCTCTGGTGTAAATCACATCAATCAAATCGCCGTTTTTCGCCCACCATTTGGCGAAAATCGAGCTAAACCTAAGCCCTCCTACATGAAAAATCACGACAAAAAAATTCTCCCTCACCTCGCAGGCACGCACATCGCTGATGATTCCGCTGATTTTACGCGCACCCGGCGGGAGCGGTTTTTTGATTTTATAAAGTAGAGTTTTGATAGGATTTTTCATTTTGAAATGAAATTTTGCCGAAAATTCGGCAAAATTTACATGCGCTCTTTCGCACTTAGCCCCATTAAGCCAAACGCCGTGCGAATACTAAGCGCGACAAGGGCAAAAAGTTTGAGTTTGGCATTTTCGTTTTCGCTGCCAACCACGCGGTTTTCGTTGTAGTATTTGTGAAAATCTGCGGCTAGAATTTTAAGGAAATCAGGGATTTTTTGCAATCCTCTGCTAGCGAAGGCTTCGTTTAAAACCTCATTTAGCGTCATCGCCTCAAAAGCCAAATTTAGCCCAGCTTCGTCAAGCGTGCTAAAATCTGCACCCAAAACCTCGCTATCGCTCATATTTTTGCCAGCTTTGCCAAAAATTTGGTAAATTCTAGCGTGAGCGTAATTGATATAAAAAATCGGGTTCGAGCTATCTTCTTTGCCAAGCTCGTCAATGTCGAATTCTAGCGGTGTTTCGCCCTTTTTACTAATAAACATAAAGCGCAAATTATCCTTGCCAATCGCGCTTAGCACATCGCTCATTAGCACGCTGGTGCCTGATCGTTTGCTCATTTTAAACGCTTCGCCGTTTTTTAGCAAATTTACCATTTGCATAAGCACGATTTCTAGGGCACTTTCATCGTATCCTAGGAAGTGGATTGCCGCCTTTAAGCGCGCGATATAGCCGTGGTGATCTGCGCCCCAGACATTGACATATCGCTCAAATCCGCGCTCGAATTTGTTATTGTGATATACAATATCGCCCGCTAGATATGTCGGACGGCCGTCCTCTCGTATGACGACGCGGTCTTTTTCGTCGCCCACGGCGCTGGATTTGATCCAAACCTTGCCGCCTTCTTTATACATTTCGCCACTTTTTTCAAGCTTGGCAATCGTCGCGTCAAGCTCGCCATAAAGGCTCTTTTCGCTAGCCCAGTTTTGTATAAAAATTCCACAATCTGCCAAATCTTTTTTGATGATTTTCAAAACTTCATCTTTGGCAAATTCAGCAAGCTCTAAAATTCTACCATCATCGTAAAAAATCTCTTTGCCAAATTTTTCTACGCTTAAATTTACCAGCTCATCAATATACTCGCCGCGATAGTATTTCTCGGGATACTCGACGCTCTGCCCGAAAATTTCCTTCGCGCGCAGTATCATTGAAATACCAAGCAATTCGATTTGATTGCCAGCGTCGTTTATATAATACTCTGTGCAAACCTCGCTACCTAGGTAGTTTCCTACCTTAGCGAAGGTATCACCATAAACTGCGCCCCTGACATGGCCTATGTGAAGCGGGCCGGTTGGGTTCGCGCTAATGTATTCAAGCAGGATTTTTTCGCCTTTGGCGTCAGTGCTATTTTTCGCAAAATTTTCGCCCAAATTTAGCGCATTTTGGGCTAAATTTCCAAGTACACTAGGTTTTATATGAAAATTCAAATACCCATTTATCGCACTTGCTGATAAAATTTCGTTATCGCTAAATTTAGCCGCTAGCTCCTGGGCGATGATTTTAGGGGCTTTTCTAAGCTCTTTTGCGAGCGAAAAAGCCACAGGCGAAGCATAGTGAGCTAGGGTTTTGTCTTTTGGTTTTTCGATGATTACCTCGCGCCCTAGGACGCGAGAGATTTCGTTTATAGCTAAATTTTTCAAAAACTAAGCCTTTTGAGATTCGTCAGCTTTGGTAGTTTCGCTCTCTTTTTTCACACTCTCTTCAAGCTTTGGGTCGTCTTCCATCTCTTTTTTAAACGACTTGATACCCTTGCCTACGCCTTTTGCAAGTTCAGGGATTTTTTTCGCTCCGAAAAGCAACACTATAATAGCCAAAATAATTAGCAATTGTTGAACGCTAACGCCCATTGTATCTCCTTATTTCCAAGATTTCATAACCGCTGAAATATCGCATCTAGCGGTTTCTAATCTGATTGTTTTGTAGATTGATTTAAAATTTAAATACGCGCTTTCTAGCTCGTCGTTGATCACGAAATAATCATATTGCGCGAGATATTTTATCTCGTCTTTTGCGTTTTGCAAACGCGTAGCAATGTCCGCAGAGGCTGTATCTGCCCGTGCTAGCAGACGCTTTTCTAGCTCTGCTGGGCTCGGAGTGGTTACGAAAACCGTAGTAAGCTCGTTTTTGCTTATTTTTTGGCGAACGATTTCGAAACCTTGCACATCAATATCAAAAATCACGACTTTGCCCAAATTTAGCGCCTCTCGCACGGCTTTTAACGATGTGCCGTAGTAGTTGCCATGCACGAGCGCCCACTCTAAAAATTCGTCATTTTCTATGCCGGCTTTGAATTCGTCTTTGCTGATGAAATGGTAATTCACGCCGTCTTTTTCGCCATCTCGCATATCTCTTGTGGTAGAACTGATAGAAAAATATATCTCATCTGTGCCAAACTCAGCGATAAGCCTCTTTATAAGGGTGCTCTTACCGCTTCCGCTTGGACCTGAAACTAGTAAAATTTTACCTAGCAATTATTTATCCTCAAATGAGATATTGATATTGATTCTAAGGTCTTTAAGTGCTTCTTGTATGTTTTCCTCGCCAGAGAATTGCTCCAACACACTAGCGATATTTGCCTCTAAATCGTAGCGCAACTGCTCTTTTAGCTCATCAACGCTCAAAAATCTGCGCTCTTGCTCTAAAATTCGATTAACTTCATCGCGAGTTTTTGGTGCGACATGCGCAGGAACCTCGCTTTGAGCGGTAGGCTCGACACTAACATCGACAGCTGGTTTAATATCAGGTAGCTCTACGCCACTTGCGACTTGCGGTAAATCCAAATCATCAAAATTTGGTTTTTCATCTTTTTTCTCATCTTGCGCTGCCGCTTTAACAGGCTCGGAAGCGACTTTTTTATCTTTTTCGAGGGCTAAAATATTATCAAATAGCAAGTCATCATCGCCAGCTTCCTCATCGTCCTCATCTGAGGTCTCATCTTGTGAAATTTGGGCTTCTGGCTCAGCCTTTGCCTCGTCCTCACCATGCTCTACACTCTCAAATGCTGGCTCTAACGAAACATTTGCCAAAGGAATTTCTTTGTCGCTAGCTAGCGCGATTGGGGCTTCACTCTCTTTTTCGCCCTCTGCTTTATCCTCTGGCTCATCATCACTAGAATTATCAAACATCGAAGAAAACATCGAACCAAAATCACTATCAGATGAATCTTCGCTCTGCTCTTTTGCCTCTTCTTGCGCTTCTACTTTTGCTTCTTTTTGCTCTTCTTGCGCCTCTTCTGGCTCGTTATTTTGCGCAATCTCACTAAGTGGCATATCGTCTGAAATTTGATCCATAACAGCACTTAGTGGCATGTCATCATCGATATCATCTAGCGAAATTTCATCTGCCAATGCGCTTAAAGGTTTATCATCGTCAAGATCATCAAGCGAAATTTCACTTAACGGCGTATCATCATCGATATTTTCGGCCAATGCAGATAGCGGAACATCGTCATTTACATTATCTAGCATAGCAGAAAGTGGTGTGTCATCATCGATATTTTCAGCTAATGCAGATAGCGGAACATCATCGTCAGAGTTGTAAAAATCATCTAAAAGGCTTTCGAAATTTTGCGTGCTAGCCTCGCTTTGGCTAGCTTCGTTGCTTTCAGAAGCTACATCGCTAGCTGGCTCTACGCTAGCTTCTGCGGTAGTTTCGGCCTCGTTTGCAGGCTCGCTAACACTCTCATCACTTGGTTTAGCTTCTGGCTCGCTAGGGGCAAGTTCTAAAACCAAATCATCTAAATTATCAGGAATTTCGATATTAAAAGGCTCATTTTTTGCAGGTTCAGATTTTACTTCGTTTTGCACCTCATCGCTAGCTTCTGCGCTAGTAGCAAGAGAGATTGTATCGCCAGCATCGATATTTAGGGTTGGTTTTGGTTTTGGCGCAGGGTTTTCAGCTTTTGTTTCCTCATCTGCGCTATCGTTGATTGGCGCTAGGCCGATTCCCATATCAGCGCCCTTATCGCCCTTTTCATCGATTGACTCGATCTCTTTCATCATCGAGCTGACATCGGCGAATTCTTGTGCCATTTTTGATTTTATCTCAGGATTTGGTTTTGCAGATGAAAATCCGCTAATAAATTTAATCAATTCAGCAGGCGCAAATGGCTTAGTCAGCGTGTGTGTCGCGCCTACGATAATATCGTCTTTGGAGATCAAAAACAAGGTTTTATCGACATCAAAATGAGAAATGCTATCCTCTTCGCTATAATCTTTTATCACCAAATCATAATCTTGTTCATCAATGCTGTAATTCGCTAAATCAGAGTGTGTGCGTTCGCAACAAATATTAACTACTTTTGCAACTTGTTCATTTGTGCTATCAAGTAAAATTTTCATTTTTAGCCTTTTTGAAAAAAAATTTCCCTATTTTAGGATAATTTTGGTTAGTGATTGCTTATATTTTAGCTAAATTTTGATTATTTAGGCGATAAATTGACGAACATTTGCCTGCAAGCGACTCGTCGTGGGTGACAAGCACGAGTGCGCCGTCATTTTTGGCGATATAATCAAATATCACCTCCATGACCTCATTAGCGGTGTTTTTGTCCAAATTTCCAGTTGGTTCATCGGCAAAAATAATGCGTGGGCGTTTGTTTAGCACCCTAGCGATACTGACGCGTTGCTGCTGACCACCGCTAAGCTCGCCGATATTTTGGGATAGCGTCCCTGTAATTTTTAGTTTTTCTAAAATTTCATAATCAATTTTGTTGTTTGTAAGCTTGGCTGCAAGTTCGATATTTTCTTTGACAGAAAAGCCCTTAAAAAGGTAGTGTGATTGAAAAATTATACCAAAATCATGCCTGCGAATTTTAAGCCGTTCGTCTGCGCTTAGCGAGTATAAATTTGTGTCATTGTAAAAAACTTCGCCCGAATTTGGCTTTAAAAGTGTGCATAAAATGTGCAAAAGTGTGGATTTACCGCAACCACTCACGCCCAAAATGGCGCTAGTAGAATTTGAATTTATTGTGATATTTATATCATTAAAGAGCGTATAATCATACGCATGAGTAAGATTAACGCCCTTTAAAAGTGTCATTTTTAGCCGATTTGTGCTGCGACTTCTGCTGCGAAGTCATCGACTTTTTTCTCTAAGCCCTCGCCTACTTCGAAGCGGACATATTTTACGATTTCGATTTTGCCACCGAGTTTCTCAGCTGTCTCAGCCACTACTTGCTCGATAGTTTTTTTATCGTCCATTACGAAAAATTGCCCCATAAGCGTAAGTCTTTGATCGATTTGAGTGTTATCAGCGATAAATCTATCGATTTGACCTGGGATAATTTTGTCCCAAATTTGCTCAGGTTTGTTTTGTTTTTTAAGTTCTGCTTTTAAATTCTCAGTCTCAGTCGCCAAAACCTCATCAGTGATTTGAGCGCGTGAGCCATATACTGGGATTTTGTGCAAAGGTTTGCCTAGTCTTACTCTCTCTTCATTGTCTTTTTCTAACTCGCCCACAAGTGCTGCGAATTCTTTTTCGATAAATTCTTTATCCAAATCTTTGTAGCTAATCACGCTTGGTTTCATAGCTGCTGCGTGCATACAAAGGTTGCGGATTAAATCTTTTGCGCCTTCGGCAGTTTTTTCGCTATCGCAAGCTGCTGCGATGATGACGCCCACACGGCTGTTTGAGTGCAAGTATCCTTGGACTACGCCATTTACGCCAGCTTTAACGGTTTCAAATCTGCGGACAACCAAATTTTCGCCGATTGTTGCGATTTGAGTTTTTAGGTGATCTTCGAATTTCACGCCGTCGATTACGCTCTCATTTAGCGCTTCTACTGTTTCAATGCTATTTTTTTGGACATGAATAGTGATATTTTTAACCAAATCAATGAAATTTTGGTTTCTTGCGACGAAGTCAGTTTCTGAATTTACCTCGCTGATTGTTGCAGCGTTGCCATTTACTTCGACACATACTAGACCTTCGCTAGCTAAGCGATCTGCTTTTTTCGCAGCTTTGCCAAGACCTTTTTCGCGTAGTAGATCTACGGCTTTTTCCATATCGCCGTTTGTTTCAACTAATGCTTTTTTGCAATCCATCATACCTGCGCCAGTGCTTTCGCGCAGTTCTTTTACCATTTGTGCTGAAATTTCCATTATTCTGCGTCCTCTGCTGTTTCGAAATCCTCTTCGCTCATCGCTTCTTCTACGATTTCGTCTTTTTCTGCTTGGCTAACTGGTTCGCCACCCTCGCCCTCTACGCTGTCTTGATCTCTTAGCGCTTTTCCTTCATTGATAGCCTCAGCCATTTCTTGGCAGAAAAGTTGAACTGAACGAATAGCGTCATCATTACCCGGAATTGGGAAATCTACAACATCTGGGTCGCAGTTTGTATCTAGTGGCGCTACAACAGGGATTTTTAGTCTGTTTGCTTCTGCTACGGCGATTTTTTCTTTTACTACATCGATGACAAAAATCATATCAGGCAAGCTTTTCATATTGCGAATTCCGCCAAGATATTGTTCTAATTTCTCTTTTTTGCGGCGCAGCATTAAGGCTTCTTTTTTTGTTAAAAGGTTGATTGAGCCGTCTTCTTCCATAGCTTCGATGACTTCTAGTTTGCGGATTGATTGTTTGATAGTGCTGAAATTTGTTAGCATACCGCCTAACCAGCGATGATTTACAAATGGCATTCCGCATTTTTCAGCGTATTCACGCAAAGTCGCACCTGCTTGTTTTTTAGTGCCGACAAATAGCACTGTTTTGCCCTCAGCTGCTGCGTCGCGAACGACATTGTAAGTGTAGCGGAAGTAGCGGATAGTTTTTTGCAAATCTATGATATAGATACCTTTTCTCTCGCCAAAAATGAATTTTTTCATTTTTGGGTTCCAGCGGCGTGTTTGGTGACCAAAATGAACGCCACATTCTAATAAATCTCTCATTGTAACCATGAGTTTTCTCCTTGTGGGACTAGCCCGAAATTTAGTTTCTTCCTCCGCATTTTTTAGCAAATTTAGGGCTTTTTGGGCGTGAAATTTGCTTTCACAACTTGCCAAATTTGCAACTAAATAAGGATAAATGCGTGTGAAATGAAGTGTGGATTATACTGAAAGTATGCTAAATTTAAGATAAATTTATGGTATAAATTTAGAGATTGAACCCAGCCTAGCTTTTTTGTGATACTTCGTTTAGACTTCGTTCGATAGCCAAAACAGGCTTATCTCACTCGTCCAAACTCGTAAGCACAAAAAATCGTCGGCATAAGTAGTCCAAATTCACATGTTGTAAAAAAATCATAGAATTACCAAAAAAATAATTAACATTAAATTTTTATATTTAATTTAGATATAATTATTCTATTTAATAATAAATTCAAGGAAGACTTATGTCAAATTTACAAGAAATTGAAATTGGTGAAATTTGGAAATATATGGTTTCAAATATTGAAGAACCACCAAATTTTTGCCATTTAGTAGAAAATGCTGCCAAAGAGCTAAATATTGAAATCATAAAAGGCAAGATTAATATTCATCAGGCAAATCAAATTTATGAATTCTTATCACAAAATAATGAAATATCAACTTTAACAAACGATAAAGATACTAACTTTATACCTAAATTTATTTTAATTATACTTTTATCTTTTGGCGGATACCAATACGGCAGATATAATGTAGAAAAAGAATTTGCTTTTATCGATGAGTGTATAGGTGGCGATAGAAGCGATGAACAAATTAGAAAATGTATCAATGGATACAATGAAAAAATAGAGAAAATGAGAAAGCAAATAAAAACTGCTGATTGTATTAAAACTCAAAATTCAAAACAATGTTTGTTGAAATAATGCTATTTTATTGACCTAATTTTATTGCTTCTTCGATTTCATCGGAAGTTAAATGTTCTTTATGAAATTTATCATCTACTAATGGCTTATAACTTTTGTGTTTTTTATATTCTGATTGTTCTTGTAAAAAATTAAACATTTCTTTTAATCTTTTTGTATCCAACTTTGTTGGATTTTTACCTTTTTGTATTCTTTGAAATATTTTTTTACAATTTTCTATGGTTATATCATCGCTGTTATATCCATTAGCCACAACAAATTTTTTAAAAAATTCGTTGTTACTTTTGTAAATTTTTTTAATTTCATTTTTTAATTTTTCCAACATTTCTTGATTTTCTGTCGCCATTTGTCCCTACTTTCTATCATATAATTTCGTCAAAGCTATAAGAAATTATAGCAAATTTTAAAGAAAGGAGAATGTAAAAAATGGCAAAAGGTAATTCAAATCCAAATTACCCTTCAACCACTGGCAAACCAAGTGGTGGCGGTCGTGGCAATACACCGAAAGGGAAATAAGTCGTAAGCCCTAGCAATAGGGCTTACCTACAAATTAATTTACAAAAGATATAAAATGACAAATGAACTTCAAAATATACAAGATAAAATTTTAGAAAACGGGAATTTTCAAATCATACCGTTTATGAACGAGATGATAAATATGGTTGATAACGCTAGAAATAAGGTAGCAGTTTTGATAGACGCCGACAATATTCCGGCATCAGCCGTAGAAAAAATATTACTTGAAGCAAAAAAATTTGGTGAAGTAGTGATACAAAGAGCCTATGGTGATTTTATAAAACTTAATTCTTGGAGAGAAGTATCAAAAAACAATGCTATCAATATAATTCAAACCCCCGAATACATAAAAAAGAAGAATACAGCAGATGGCGTTATGATTATAGATGCTATGAAAATTTGTTTTCAAAATAAAATAGATTGTTTTTGTATATGTTCTAGCGATAGTGATTTTACGCATTTAGCCATAACAGTTAAAGAGCTTGGAAAAAAAGTATATGGTTTTGGCAATCAAACTACCAATAAATCACTAATTGCAACATATAATCAATTTATATACATAGAAACACTAGATAATACTTTAAACACTATAAAAATATTATCAAAGAAAGAAAAAGAAATTTTAAAAAAAATTTACGAACAATCAGATAAAGAATTTTTACCAGCAAGCACTCTAAGTCAAAAATTACAAAAATTTCTACCAGATTTTAATCCTAAAAATTATGGCTGTTGTAAATTTGGAGATTTTGTCAAAAAGCATAAGGATATTCTTGAATATGAAAATAGAACGAGTGATTTATATGTAAAATTAAAATCTATAAAACAAAATTAGTATAATTTAGGTTATTTAACCTAAATTATAATAACAAACCCGCAGAAACGCCCTGTTACGCCGTCTCGGCGATATGAGTAAAGCGAATTTTCGCAATGAGTGCAAAATTTGCTAAATGCGAATTTTTTTATGCCAAGCTCAGCAAATTCAGCCTTTAAAGCCAAATTCATATCAAATTTATCGCCACGCTTAAAGGCGTTAAATTCGCCCAAATCCATTTCGCCCACTTCGTAGCACTCGCCCCTGATATTTGCACCCACAATCACGCTTAAATCGCAAATTTTCGTGCCGTAACACTCGCTCATTTTAATGGCTGTTTTGGTTACGATTTTTTGCGTAATCCCGGCTCTACCAGCGTGTGCCACGCCCACTGCGCCGCTTTTTTCATCTAGTAGCAAAACAGGCGAACAATCCGCCACCATAACGCACAAACAAACGCCCTTTAAATTCGTAACCAAAGCATCGCACTCTGGGAAAATTTTCACAAATTCGCCTTGCGTTTTTTCGCCAAAATCTCTAAATTCGCCAAATTCAAAAAATTTATCAAATTTCGCTCCAAATTCAGCCATAAATTTCTCATCAACAACGCAAATTTTATCGCTATGAATTTGGTTCATAAAAATCAAATTTCGTAACTCTAAACCCAGCAAATTTGCCAGTTTAAAACGATTTTTTAGCACATTTTCAAATTCATCGCCCACATGAAAAGCAAGGTTAAATTTGCCAAATTTACCCAAATTTTCGCCGTTCAAATTTTTCGGCGCAGTATCCTTAAAAATTGCGTTAGCTAAACCAAATTTATCTGTAAAGCCGAATTTAAAGGCATTTAGTAAAGGCTTGAAATCAAATTCACCTGATCCCACGACAAACTCTCTTTTTTCTCGCCCACAAAGCCCAAAATTCGCGCTGCGTATCTTGCGAGCAAATCGGTTTCTACATTTACCTTTCGCCCCGTTTTAAACTCGCCAAATAGCGTATCTTTCATAGTTTGGGGGATTATGGTTAGGCGAATTCCGCTAGATAAAACTTCGTTTATGGTAAGGCTCACGCCGTCAATCGCCACGGAGCCTTTGTTTGCGACAAATGGCATTAAATTTTTTGGCAAATTTATAAAAAAATCAAATCCGCTTTTTAGCTTATTTATTTTTGTGATTTCGCCCACGCCGTCGATGTGCCCTTGCACCAAATGCCCGTCAATGCGATCTCCAAGCCGCATAGCAGGTTCGATATGCACCCTGCCTCTGAAATTTTGCGTGGCGATAAGTGCGGCGGTTTCGCTTGAAATCTCCACGACAAAGCCGTCAGCTAAAATTTGCGTTACGCTCAAACACGCGCCGTTTATAGCGATACTATCGCCGATACGCTCAGGGCGAAATTTGGCGCGAATTCGAAGCGAATTTCCGCTAAAACTAACGACTTCGGCGATTTCTCTGATTAGTCCGTTAAACATTTTTTCTCCAAAATTTTTGCGAAATTTTACAAAAAACAGCTTAAATTCGCAAATTTATATCCTAAATCCAAGCGCAGAAACAAGCGCCATATCGCCACTTATGCTATCTCCGGTGGTGGTAAGAAAATCCCCCGTAATCGCCGAATTTACGCCGGAATTTAGCGCTTTTTCGATACTCTTACCTAGCTTTATGCGTCCGCCTGCAAAACGCAGATAAACGCGTGGTAAAATAAATCGATACACGGCGATAGAGCGTAAAATTTCTTCTTCGCTAAGCGGAGCGCAGTTTTGAAGCGGAGTGCCTGAAATCGGCATTAAAATGTTTATCGGCACAGAGCTTACGCCAAGTTCTCGCAACTCAAACGCCATATCTATGCGGTCTTCCACGCTCTCGCCAAGCCCAAAAATCCCGCCGCTACACACATCAAGCCCGACAGCGTGGCAGTTTTTGATAGTTTGCACTCTATCATCATAGGTGTGCGTGGTGCAAATTCGCGGATAAAACCTGCGCGAAGTCTCTAAATTATGATGATAAGTTTTCACGCCACTATCTTTGAGCTTTTGCAAGGCTTGCACGCTTGC
Organism: Campylobacter sp. JMF_06 NA1; assembly: GCF_027737785.1. Classification (NCBI taxonomy): domain Bacteria; kingdom Pseudomonadati; phylum Campylobacterota; class Epsilonproteobacteria; order Campylobacterales; family Campylobacteraceae; genus Campylobacter; species Campylobacter sp. JMF_06 NA1. The sequence continues at coordinate 76,118 of NZ_JAOVUA010000004.1, read as the reverse complement.
AAGCCCAAACGACGCGCAAAGGTGCAAATTCGTCTGCTCTCTTAGCGCACGATAAATTTGCTCGATTTTTGGCATATCTTTGTCATTTTCGCTTATCCCACGACCGCTAGCAACGAGCGAAAAGCGATGAACTTTTGCCTTTTCGTTTTTCTGTGCCATTTGCAAAACGGGCGCCATGTCCAAAAGCGAGTAAGTTTCACAACCTGTTTTAAAATGCGCAGACTGGGCGCAATATTTGCAATCTTCCGAGCATTTGCCAGAACGCGCATTTATAATCGAGCAAAAATTAAACTCATCGCCACAGCAAATTTGCCTAATCTCGTTTGCCGTGTTCAAAAGTGCGTCCAAATCGCTAGTTTTGGCTAAATTTAACGCTTCATTTTTGCTTAAACACTCACCGGCGATAGCCTTGTTTTTCATCTCGTTTATAAAATTTAAATCGCTCATAAAAGCTCCAAATTTCGAAATTTCAAGGATTATAAATTTGATTAAATTAAAAAAGCCTGACGCGAGGGGGACGCGCCAGGCTAGAATTGATTAAAAAGGGGGATTATTTTTTGCTTTCGATGAAATCAGCCAATGCTGCGATTGACTCGTCATCTAGTGTTGCGACTTGGCCTTTCATTACGCCAGCCATGCCATATTTGCCCTTACCGCCGTCGCCGACAGTGCCTTCTTTGTAGCCTTTGACACTAGCGACAATATCGTCTTTTGCAAGTGTGTTTAGCGCTGGAACTTTACCGCCTAGGTAAGGTTTGTCAGCGTTTGCGCCGTGGCATGCTGCGCATTTTTTGAATAGCGCCTCTCCGTCAGCAGCAAAAGCACTTGAACTAATTGCCGCTAATGCAGCACATGCGATGAAAACTTTTTTCATTTTCGATCCTTTCAGTTAAATTGCGTGTGAAGTATAATCTAAATTTTGTAAATTAAAATTAAATTTTTATCAAAGAAAAATTAATCCGACAAAATTTAAACCAAAATTTCAGCGAATTTGCGAAATTTCGCCCCCGCTCATTTTATAAATTTTATCTGCCACACCGAAATATTTATCATCGTGGCTTATCGCAAATATCGTGTATCCGCGCTCTTTGAGCCTTGGGATTATGCACTCGTAAAAGTGCGCGCGAAAGTGCGGGTCTTGATCTGCTGCCCACTCATCAAGCATGATAAATTTGCGCCCCTCGCTTAGCGCAGCCGCGAGTGCTAGGCGTTTGCGCTGACCTGCGGAGAGATTTGTGGTGCTAAATTTGCCCCCTTCGATACTGACCTTTTGCGAAATTTCCATGATTTCGAGCCACTCGCGCGCAGTGTTTTCATCGCCCACGATATAATCAAACAGATAAAAATCGCTAAAAACCGCGCTTATATTATTGCTATATGAACGCAAATCATCTGCACTTACTGCCTTATTATCGACGCAAATTTCGCCACTTTGTGCGCCATAAAGCCCAGATAAAATCATAAACAGCGTCGATTTGCCGCTGCCGTTTTCGCCGACTAAAAACACGACCTCGCCTGAATTTATGGCTAAATTTAGGTTTTTCACGCCAAATTTGCCGTTTTTATATGTGAAATTTACATTTTTTAATTCGAGTTTTTCCCACGGGGCTAAATTTTTTATTTCAAATCCCGCCACATGCGGATCTAGCCCTAATTCCTCGATTTTTTGGTAAGCGATTTTGGCGCGCAAAATGCTTGGGAAAGAGAAAACGAGCATCATTAATGGCGCGCGCAAAAATAATATCGTAAGTGCGATTGTTACGGCATTTGCGAGGGCCTGAGCGCCACCATTTAGCCCCCAAAACAGCACCACGCCCACAGCTCCTAGCATCATCACGCTCATAAAATTCCCCGCAAATGCCTGATAAACCTGCGCTTTTAGCGAGGTTTGGCGCAGATTGTTTGCGTTTGGGATAAACTCGTTTTCGTAAAGATAGCGCGCTTTTTTTATGTTTAGCGAAAGCTCCTTGTGCCCCTCAATCGCCTTAGAATAGTTCTTGTAAAGCTCGTCCTCGTTTTTGCGGTAAGCGTCGAAATTTTGCATTACTTTGCGCATGATTAGCTGGTTTAAAATCATCAGCGCGCCGATCCACACGAACAAAAACAAAAACATTTTCGGCGAAATGTAAATCGTATAAATTCCAGCGAACACGACCGTCATACCGCCCTGGATTAGCTCGCTAATGCGCATAAATCCATCAGTCAAGCGCGAAATATCAGAACTCAGCGACGCCAGCAAATTCGCCTTAGAAGCGGCCTCAATGCGCTCAAATTTCGTATCGATTATCTGCTTGATGACCTTTGAGCGCAGGTTGAAGACGAAGTTATTCTCAATCACGCAAAGCACGGCGCGCGAAGCGACTGATAGAGCCAAAAACAGCACCAAAAGCCCAAAAAACATAAAAATTAGCGAGGTCGTTTTCTCGCCCTCACCTAGCAAATATTTGTTGATAAACGCCAAAATCGCGATTCCAGCGCCACTATAAACGGCATTAAAGATAATCATTAGCAAAATTTGCTTGCCAAAACCTTTGTAATGTTTCAAAATTTTGTCCTTAAATTTGTTTAATTGCGGAATTTAAGCACAAAAAATTTTATAAATTTTAAATTTGGCAAATTTGAAATTTTAAAATTTGGCATTTCGCTAGCGCAACCCCCAAACACTGCCCCGAAATTTACTAGCAATGACAATGGTAGGCAAATTTGTTAAATCTGTCATTGCGAGCTTTCGCAGAAAGCGAAGCAATCTACGACTTTAAAATTCCTTACGCTAAATTTTGCTGTCATTGCGAGCGAGTGTAACGAGCGAAGCAATCCAGTAAAATTAAATTCAAAATTCAACCTAAATTTAGCATTGAATTATTTTTTAAATTTTAGGCAAAATTTTGCTTTTCTCGTAAGGGGGAGGGCGCGCTTTTTAGGAGACGCTACCCTCCCCCTTACCAACCCCCACCCCTGTAAAACCTTAGAAGTGGCTAAATTTAGAAAAACTTCGTTTTTCTAAATTTAGCTGATTTTATTTTTACGGAAATGCTTCGCATTTCCTTATTTTTTCCCACGCATTTTGATATAAATGTGCAAAATATCAATCGCGGCAGGTGTTACACCTGAAATCTCACTTGCAGCAAACAGCGTCGGCGGGGCAAATTTTTCTAGCTTTTCAACCACTTCATTGCTAAGCCCGCTAACCGCGCGAAAATCGAAGTCCTCAGGGATTTTCACGCTTAGCATATCCTTCATTTTATCGATACTGGCGCGCTGTTCGGCAATGTAGTGTTTATATTTGCACTCGACTAAAATTTGCTCCAAACTCTCATTGCAAAATCCCGCAAAAATCGGATCAAGTGATTTTAATTTCTCTTTTGTAAAGCTCTTTCTGGCTACGATTTTTTGCAAGCTTACATTTTGGCTTATCGGCTCTTCGCCAAGTTCTGCTAAAAACGCCAAATTTGCCTTGTTTGGCGTGAGTTCTTTGACCTCTAAAAGCTCCACACCAGCCCTCGTCTCGCCCTCAATCTTGCAAATTTTGCTATAAATTTCATCATCAATCAGCCCTATTTCGTGGCCATATTTGCCAAGGCGCAAAATCGCGTTATCCTCGCGCAAAAGTAGCCTAAACTCGGCGCGCGAAGTAAACATTCTGTATGGCTCTTTCGTGCCTTTGGTGACCAAATCATCAATCAGCACGCCGATGTAGGCCTCATCACGGCGCAAGATTAGCGGCTCTTTACCGCGCACGGCAAGGCCTGCGTTAATACCCGCCATAAGCCCCTGTGCCCCAGCCTCCTCATAACCTGTGGTGCCATTAATCTGTCCGCCAAGATACAGCCCCGAGACCTTTTTGCACTCCAAAGAGTGTTTGAGCTCAGTTGGATCGACATAGTCGTATTCGATAGCGTATCCTGGGCGCACGATTTTGGCGTTTTCAAAGCCCTTAATCGAGCGGATAAAGCCCACTTGCACATCGTAAGGCAGCGAAGTTGAAAGTCCATTGACATAATACTCGCTAGCCTGCGCAGTCTGGGGCTCGACGAAGACATGGTGGCGCTCTCTATCTGGGAATTCGTAAATTTTGGTTTCTATGCTAGGGCAATACCTTGGCCCCGTGCTTGAAATTTGCCCAGTAAACATCGGCGCGCGGGCGAAATTTGAGCTGATTATCTCGTGGGTTTTTTCGTTTGTATAGGCGATGTAGCATGGAAGCTGATTTGGCGCGAAATTTTCGGTGCGGAAGCTAAATGGCTTTGGATTTTCATCGCCGTCTTGGCGTTCTAAGACGCTAAAATCAATTGTTTTTGCGTCGATTCTAGGGCAGGTGCCGGTTTTGAGCCTGCCCATTTTTAGGCCGAAAGATTTGAGCGAATTTGAGAGATTTTTCGATGGCAATTCGCCAACGCGCCCCGCTTCTATGGTGCTTTCGCCCACATGCACAAGGCCGTTTAAAAATGTGCCAGTGGTGATGACGACCTTTTTGGCGGTGTATTCGTTGCCAAGGTGGGTTTTCACGCCTCGCACGATGATTTCATCACCACGATTTTCGCTTAAAATTTCGGTTGCGATCTCTTGCGTGAGCTCCAAATTTGGCGTGTTTAAAAGCAAATTTCGCATATAAATGCGGTATTTATCCATATCGATTTGCGCGCGCGAACCACGCACAGCCGGGCCTTTGCTCTCGTTTAGTATGCGGAATTGAATACCGCACTCATCGGTGGTGCGCCCCATTTGACCCCCAAGAGCGTCGAGTTCTTTGACCAAATGCCCCTTAGCTAGGCCTCCGATTGCAGGATTACAGCTTGCAGCGCCTAATTGCTCAACTAAAATCGTAATCAAAAGTGTGCGCACGCCCATTTTCGCGCTTGCTAGCGCAGCCTCGATTCCAGCGTGTCCGCCGCCTATAACTATCACATCATAATTCATATTTTTCCTTTAAAATTTTGCGTGCGATAGTATCAAAAACTCTATGAAATTTTGGTAAAATTGAGCTTTTAAAATTTAAAAAGGATTGAAAATGAGCGAGAAAATTTTTAATAAAATCGTTGAAATTTTAGAGGCTAATGGAGCAAAATTTCGCGTCGTAACTCACGATAGTGTAGGCACTAGCGCAGAGGTTGCCAAAGCAAGAGGCACCGAGCTTGGTCAGGGTGCAAAAGCTCTGATTTGCACCTTAAAAGGTGGCGGAGAAAAAATCTATGCCCTAGCCGTGCTTCCAGCCGATATGCAAGTGGATTTGAGCGCGCTAGCAAGGGCGTTCGAGCGAAATCGCGCTTCGCTAGTATCGCCAGCAGAGGGTTTGGAGCTAAGTGATTGCGTTTTTGGCTCTGTGCCGCCGTTTAGCTTCCACGAAAAGCTAGTTTTAGTCTGCGACCCTGCGCTTTTTGAGCGATATGACGAAATCGCATTTAACGCAGGCTTGCTCGATCACTCGGTGATTTTAGACGCGAAAGATTACCAAAAAATCGCAAATCCAAAGCTGGTAAAATTCGCTAAAATTTAGCCAAATCAAAATTTGGCTTTTTTTAAATTTAAATGGACGAATTTTGACACTATTTTTAAAATTATTCCCTAAATTTGGGCTTAAATTTAAATAAATCAAATTTAGCCAAATTTCAGAAAATTCCCAAAACAGCGCACTTTTTAAATCAAAATTTCACTAACCCAAATTTTTTAAAATCCAAACGGACAATTTCTGACATTTTTATTCAGTAAAATTTTGTCAAGAAAATTAGAAAAACAAATTTCTTTTTAAGGAGTGCAAAATGGCATCAGGTGTTGTAGATAGTAGAGTTTTTAGAGTTATGTTCGTCAGCGAAGAGATGAGAAAGATTTTCAGCGACGAAAACAAAGCGCAAAAATGGCTAGATACCGAAGCTGCTCTTGCAAGAGCGCAAGCAAAACTAGGCATTATCGAGCCAAGACGCGCCGAGCAAATCACAAAATTTGCCAAAGCCGAGCTTTTAGATTTAGATGCGATAGGTGAAAACTACAAAAGCTCTATCACAATCGTTCCTTTGCTAAAAGAATTTAAAAAAGTCTTTGATGATGATAGTGGCGAATTTGTGCATTGGGGTGCGACAAGCCAAGACATCATGGATAATGGTATGGTTTTGCAAATCAAAGAAGCCTTACCGCTCATCAAAAAACTTTTGGAAAAAACCTACAAAGAGGCATTGAGAATTTCAGCCGAGCACAAAAACACAGTTATGGCTGGTAGAACGCATGTAATACACGCTTTGCCTATCACATTTGGTTTTAAAACTGCAATGTGGGCGCAAGAAATTCGCAGAAGCCTTGATAGATTAAACGAAATCGAGCCAAGAGTTTTGGTAGGACAGCTAAGTGGCGCAGTTGGTACTATGGCGAGCCAAGAGGGCAAAGGCTTAGAAATGCAAAAACTTATGATGGAAGATTTAGGACTTAATATCCCGGTTATTTCATGGCACCCAAGCAGAGATCATATGGCTGAATATGTCTCAACTCTTGCGATAATCTCAGGAACAATCGGCAGAATTGCAAGAGAAATTCTAAGCTTGCAACGCACTGAAATTTGCGAGGTTGAAGAGCCGTTTTTCATGGGAAAAGTAGGAAGCTCTACTATGCCACATAAACGAAATCCGCAAGTTTGCGAAGGCGTAATCGCTCTAACTAAAATTGTCCGCGCACAAGCTCCTTTAATGGTAGAGGCTATGGAGTGCGAAAACGAGCGCGACTGGGGTTGCGAGGCGGTCGAGTGGGACGCAATTCCAAAAAGCTCTATTTTAATCGCAGGTGCGCTTGAAAAAATCAACGACATTTTAGAAAATTTACTTGTTTATCCACAAAATATGAAAAGAAATCTTAATGCACTAAAAGGCGCAATGCTAAGCGAAGCCGTAATGCTACACCTAGGCGAAAAGCTTGGTCGTTTAACTGCGCACGAAATCGTTTATGAAGTTTGTATGAAAGCCTTCACAGACGGCAAACCAGTAATCGACGATCTTTTAGAACGCGAAGAGGTTAGTAAATATTTCACAAGAGCAGATTTAGAAGAAATCATGCAGCCTGAAAAATATGTCGGATTGAGTGCTACTTTTGTAGATAGAGTTATCGAAGATAGTAAAAAATACTTCGGATAAATTTAAAAGGATAAGCTATGAATAAGCTTACAAAAGGAATTCTAGTCGTTATTATAGGGCTTCTTATATGGTTTTGTCCGCATCCTGAGGCTGTGAGTGATCAAGCATGGCATCTTTTCGCCATAGTTTTTGCGACGATTTTAGGTCTTATCTTGCAACCGCTTCCAATCGGAGCGGTTGCCTTTATCGGTGTTACGATTACGATTTTAACTAAAACGATGAAACCAGCAGAAGCATTGGCTGGTTTTGGGAATTCGACTATTTGGTTGATCGTAAGCGCGTATATGATAGCGCGCGGATTTATCAAAACAGGGCTTGGTAGGCGCATTGCTTATAAAATCATCTCGCTTTTGGGAGATAGCACCTTAAAGCTAGGTTACTCCATCGTCATAAGTGATGCGGTTATCAGCCCTGCTATGCCAAGTAGCGGTGCTAGGGCTGGTGGAATTTTATTTCCTATCGTAAATTCGTTAGCTAAGGCGTTAGGTTCTGAGCCTGATGAAGGAAGCAGAAAAAAGGCAGGAGCATATTTTATGCAAACGCTTTGGCAAGGAAACACCATTACAAATGGTATGTTTCTAACCTCTATGGCAGGAAACCCGCTAATTGCAAGCTTAGCGTTAAGCTCATTTGGTGTGGAGATTAGCTGGACATTGTGGGCGCTTGGTGCGATTGTTCCTGCGATTTGTTCGCTTATAATAATCCCCTTTGTGCTTTATAAAATTTATCCGCCTGAAATAAAGGCGTTTCCGCAAGGCAAGGAAATCGCAAAAGCTGAACTTGCAAAAATCGGACCTATGCAAAAAAGTGAAAAATGTATGCTAGGCGTTTTTATCGGCTCATTGCTTTTATGGGCAACCGGCACCCTAACAGGCATAAATGCGACCAATGTCGGCATGATAGCGGTTTGTGTTATGGTTGCTTTAAAAATTTTAGAGTGGAACGATGTCATCGGCGAAAAAGGCGCATGGGATACGCTAATGTGGATGGGTGCGCTAATCGCACTTGCAGGCGGTTTAAATAAACTTGGCTTTATCAAGTGGTTTTCAGACACCGTCGCAGGCGGTATGGGCGATATAAACTGGATTTTGATAATGGGAATTTTGCTTTTAATCTATGTTTATTCGCACTATTTATTTGCTAGTTTAACTGCGCACATTACTGCGATGTATGCGGCTTTTGGTGCAGTTGCTATCGCAGCGGGAGCTCCTAGCGTTTTCGTAGCACTCGTGTTTGCTTATGCAAGTAACCTTATGATGCCAATCACCCACTACGGCGGTGCTCCTGGACCGATAATCTTTGGTGCAGGTTACAACACCCAAAACGAGTGGTGGAGGCTAGGCTTTATCACAACGCTGATAAATCTGTTTATTTGGACGATTATAGGCGGAATTTGGTGGAAAGTTCTAGGTTTATGGTAAAATAAAAGAGCGGATTTTTCCGCTCTTTTTGATTTTTAAATTTGGATTTTTCATGGCAAATAAAAAAGTTTTTGAAATTTTGGAATTGCTTAAAGATTTCGTTAGCGGAAAAGAGATAATCATCGAGGATTATGCCCTACAAACAGGCATTTCAACCCGCACAGCCAGAAGATATGTAAAAGATCTGCGAGAGATTTTTGGCGAAGAATTTATCGCAAAACTCGCCAAAGGAAGCTATATCTGCAAAAATACAGAATTTTTCAAAACCTTTATCAGTCCCAACAAATACCAAAACGAAAGCGAAAAACTCATCGATTTACTCCATATCATAAATCCCGGATTTAGTAAATTTTTGCCACAAGCGCACAAAAAAGTCGATGAAAAACTAGAAAAAGAGCTAAGCGAAATTTTTTTAATAAAAGGCTCACCGCACGAAAAAACGCCGAATTTAGATATTTTTGCCAAACTTCAACAAGCGATTAAATTTAAAAAATATACAAATTTAAAATACGATAATGAAATTTTAAAAAATGTAAAAATTTTAAAGCTTATTTATTCAAAGGGAAATTGGTCTGTCGCAACGCTCAGGGATTGCGATAAAAACAGCGGTTTCGAGGTTTTAAGAGTAAATTTTATAGATGAGATTAGGTTGCTTAAAAACACTTTTTATACCGACAAATACACAGAAAATTTTATACAAAATTTAGAAACATTTTTTGACGGATACAGAGCCGAGCCCTTTGTGGTGCGAGTGGCTATCTCGCCAAAAGTGGTTAAATTTTTCGAGAAAAAGACATTTTTCGCTTCGCAAAAAATCACCGATGAAATTTTAGAAAATTTATGGCGAGTGGTCGAATTTACCATAAGTAGCGATGATATGCTAATGCCACTAGCAAGGCGTTGGTTTCCTGATTTTGTGATACTTTCGCCGAAATCAACAAGGGATAAATTTGATAAAATGATTATGGATTATCTAAAATTTGGGAAAAATTTAGATAGGCTAAATTTGCAAATTTAGCCTAAATTTCACTCTCCACTCATTTGCGTTTGCGCCCAGAGATAGAGCGATTCAAGCGCTGGGATTAGCGTTTTACCACGACTTACGAGAGTGTATTCGACGGTGGGTGGTATGGTAGGATACTATTTAGCTATAAAAACGCTCAAATTTTAATGCAAAGCTTCGATTTGGCAGATTTTACTCGCGCGGTGGAACAAATTTTAAAAAATGGATAAAATTTAAAATTTTAAAATTTAAAAAAGGGGCAAAATTTGCCCCTTTATTGATTATTCTTCGCTAACTTTTTTGAGTCTGAAAAATAGTAGCAAGATAACGATAGTGCCGATGATACCAGCCGCTGTCGCGATAGTCATAGGCATGTTAAAGCCGATTTTCGCATTTACAAGGTAAGCGATTACGACATTTGACATAAAGATTGCTGGGATCAAAGTAACCCAGAAGAATTTACCTCTGCGGTATAGGTAGGCTGATGCTGCCCATAGCATGATAGTCGCAGTTGTTTGGTTCGCCCAACCAAAATATCTCCAAATGATACCAAAGTCGATTTGAGATAGACCGATACCGATAGCAAATAACGGAACGGCAATGAAAAGTCGTTTTACGATATCTCTTTGTGGCATTTTGAAAAAATCGGCGATAATCAAACGAGCCGCACGGAACGCAGTATCACCAGATGTGATAGGCAAAATAACGACACCAAGAACCGCAATGATACCACCAACAGGTCCAAGAAGTGTTTTTGAGATCTCATGGACTACTTGTGCTGGGTTACCAGCTGCTGCAAGAGCCTCTCTGGTCTCATAGAAGCTTAGACCAAGTGTGCACCAAATAAGACCAATAATACCCTCACCAATCATTGCGCCGTAGAAAACCATTCTACCTGATTTTTCGTTTTGGATACATCTAGCCATAAGCGGTGATTGTGTAGCGTGGAAGCCTGAAAGCGCACCACAACTAATAGTAACGAAAAGCAATGGCCATAGCGGAAGGTCTTTTGGATCCATATTTACGAAGAAATTTAGACCCTCTGGATAGAAGCTTCTGCCACTAACGATAAATCCGACAGTAAGACCAACTGACATGAAAATCAGCAAAGCACCGAATATCGGATAAAATCTACCGATGATTTTATCGATTGAAAATAGTGTCGCGATAAAGTAGTAAGCAAAAATGATGATTACCCAAATACCAGCTTCCATACCTGTAATGCCTTTAAGAAGGCCAGCAGGACCAGTTGTGAAAACAACACCAACGAGCACGAGCAATACAAGAGCGAAAATATTCATGAAGTGTTTCGCCCAGTTTCCTAACTGCACACCTACGACGGTAGGGATAGAAGCACCGTTTGCGCGCACGCTTAGCATACCAGAAAAGTAGTCATGCACAGCACCTGCTACAATCGTTCCGATGACGATCCATAGCATAGCCACAGGACCATAAAGCGCACCCATAATCGGACCAAATACAGGTCCAAGACCGGCGATGTTTAGGATTTGGATCAGATAGATTTTCCAATCTGACATTTTGACATAATCCACGCCATCGGCCATGTCATGCACAGGAGTTTTGCGCTCAGCACTGGCACCAAAAACACTTTCTACGAATTTTCCGTATGTAAAAAACGCTCCAATCAGAAGCGCTACACAAAAGAAAAACCAAAGCATTTTTGCCTCCTCAAAAAAGAATTCAAAACAAAAAAAATTGTTTGTAAAATTGTATATAATGTTACATAAATTTAATTTGAATTTATCTAGCATTTACAAATAATATTGCTTAAAATTTGGAAAAAATGTGATTTTTATGTGATTTTTGTTTAATTTTGTTAATGGGTGAATTTGAAATGATTTCAACACAACCATAGCCCATACTCTACTTCTTAAAATTTTTACTATTTTTAAAATTTAATAGAATTATTATTCCCATAAACAAACCAATAAAAATACAAAATATTCCAATAGGAAAAAACAGCGAAAAAATCATTATCCAAAAATAGTTACTCAATTTAGAATTTAGTTGCAACACATAATCTCTCACTCCAAATGGCTCCTGTGCAACCCATGCCATAAAATAAATATTTAGTAGCATATAACCAAGGGACTAGACTAGCATTATTATACCATAATGCTAGTCTAGTCCCTTTAAAAAATTAAACTTACGCAACTAGTAAATTTAAATTTGTAAATTAACAAAATGATTATAATATAAAAGCAAAAAGAACAAGTGCATGAATATCATTGTTTAGGAACTAATCATAAATATGAAGAAATGATTAAAAATTAAAACTGGTGACCCATAGGAGACTCGAACTCCTGTTACCGGCGTGAGAGGCCAGTGTCCTAACCGCTAGACGAATGGGCCACAAAAAATAAGAAATATGATTTTACCCAAAGGATTATAAATTTAAGATAAAATTGAAAGCAAATTTGCGCTAAATTTCAAATTTTAAGTTAAATAGCTAAAATTTAAATCAAATTTTGAAATTTGACGCGAAAATAAACAGTCCGCCAAAACAGCGTCTGAAAACAGCGAAAATTTCTCTCAAATCAACCTAAATTTGCGCACAAATTCAAATTCACAAATTCAAATTCACTCAAATTCTACAAGCAAACTTAACGCAATTTCCCTATTTTTTCGTGATTTTATATAGCAAATTTCCCACGCTTTGGATAATCTGCACGACTACTATCAAAATCACGACCGTATAAGCCATAATATCAGGGCGAAAACGCTGAAATCCATACCTAATCGCCACATCACCTAGTCCACCGCCGCCGACCGTGCCAGCCATAGCCGTAAATCCGATAATCACAATCAAAGTAAGCGTAATCGCGTTTATTATCGCAGGCAGTGCCTCGATAAACATCACGCGGAAGATTATCTGCGACTTACTCGCCCCGAAGCTCTTCGCAGCCTCAATTACGCCGGGATCGACCTCGACTAGCGCACTTTCGATTAGACGCGCGATAAATGGCGCAGAGCCGATTGTTAGAGGCACAATCGCCGCCGTGGTGCCGATACTCGTGCCTACGAGCATTTTCGTAAATGGAAACAGCACGATTAGCAGGATAATAAACGGGAAACTTCGCAAGATATTCACCACGATATCAAGCACCGCGTATAGCGAGCGGTTTTCGTATAGCCCGCCAGCGCGCGTGAGCACCAGCACGATAGCTAGCACGCTACCTAGCAAAAACGCCAAAAATGTCGATACGAAGGTCATATACAGCGTATCTCGCGTCGCTTCTAACAAAAGCGAAGTAATCTGTGAATTAAAAAATCCCTGTATGCTCTCAAACATTTCCAATCTCCAAATTTAAACTATCTCAAATTTATGCCAAAACTCTTCGTCGCGCTCGATAAGCCCCCTAGCTACCAGAGTTTCTAGCACTTCGCGCGAACACAGCGTTTCGCCCGGCCACTGCCTATCATACCCGTCCTGCGCGCCCTTGCTAGTAGCGTCGATTCCGATATGCTCGCCGTTTATAAAAACATCGCGCAGAGCGTCGATATTATTCACCACGCGCCAAAGGCTCATATACAGGTTGTTTGGGTCGTTTTTCTCATCTGTGAAAATCAAAATTTTAAAATTCGCCCCAGCTTCCTTGCAAAGCAGTTCAAAGGTCTCCCTCACACTCGAAGATTTTTTCAAATTCACAAGCACAAAGGGATTTTTGCACTCGGTAAAGTGCTGTGCTAGGGAGACTACATCTTTTTTGATATTATGAAAGCTCTCCAACAAATCCTCATCGCTAAGCACCTGTGGCGCAGGACTCGCGCTAGACTGCGAAACATCGATACCAAGCTTGCCGCCAAAGCACGCATTTGGGCTAGCGTGATCTAGCTGGTCGCACACACCCTCGCTAAATGTGAGCGATTTAGGCGAAATTCTATCAAGGATAAATTTTGCTAGCGCCCTGTAATCGCCCAAATTTGGCGCATCTTCACCCACAAAAATCGCGTGTTTTACGAAGCTCATCTGCCCCACGCCCCAAAATGCGTGCATTAACTGCTGTGCGTGTGCTGGGTAGCGAGAGCTAAATTTAGCCAAAATCAGGTTATGGAAAACCCCATTTTCAGGCATACGATAATCAATCAAATCAGGCGCGCTCGTGCGAAAAAGTGGCAAGAAAATGCGCTCCGTGGCGTATCCCATAAATTTATCTTCTAGTGGCGGTTTGCCCACGACCGTGGCGGCAAAAATCGGATTTGTCTTGTGCGTGATAGCCTCCACTCTCATCACCGGAAACGGCAAAATCGGCGTATAAAAGCCCGTATGATCACCAAATGGCCCCTCATCGCACATCTCGCCAGGCTCGACGAAACCCTCTATCACGAAATCCGCGTCATGCGGGACATAAATATCGTTTGTGATAGATTTGACTAGGCAGGCTGGCTCTTTGCGGATAAAACCATAGAGTAAAAGCTCGAAAACGCCCTTTGGCAGGGGCGCTTGACCGCACCAGATATACAGCGGATCGCCACCGATCGCCACTGATACTGGCATTTTGCGCCCAGCGCGCGCGTATTCGTGGTAGAGATGCGCGCCGTCCTTGTGAATTTGCCAGTGCATGCCAAGGTGGTTTTTATCATAGACTTGCAAGCGATACATGCCCAAATTTTGGGTATCGCCGTTTAAATCTTTCGTATAAACCTGCCCCATAGTAATAAACGCTCCGCCGTCGTTTTTCCAAGTTTTTAGGATAGGAAGCGAGCCCAAATCGACATCCGCACCAGTATGCACGACCTGCTGACACTCGCCCCGCACTTTTTTTCTTTTTGTAAAAACCTTGCGAAGCGATACTAAATACGAGAGAAAATCTATTTTTTCTTTAAAATTCTTTGGTTTTTTTGGCTTTAAAAGTGCTTCGATTTCGCCTGCGATCTCCTCTACTTCACGGCCTAAAATCAAATTTAGCGCCTCAAAACTCCCAAAAACATTTGTCAGCACCGGCGCAAATTTCGCCCCAGCTGAATTTGTCGGGTTCAAAAAAAGCAGAGCTTGCGAATTTGGCTTTTTCACCTCGATATAGCTAATGTGAGCGATTTCTAAATCGATATCGCAAGGCTCAGCGATAATGCGCAAAAGCCCAGCCTTATGGAGTTTGTGAATCCAAGGATTGCTCGTTATGAGATTTTCTATATTTTCTACACTTTTCATTCACGCCTCCTAAATTTAAAAAAACAGATTTTTCTCGCGCGGTTTTTGGCTCAAAAAACTCACTATATCGGCGCGGTTGCCGTAAATCAGGGCATAGTGAAACTCTGGGATTGTTTTTAGGATTTCTAGTTTTGAAAATCTAAAATCGATTGCGGTTTCGCCAAACTCATCGTCCCAGCTCGCACAAATTAAAATTTTATCCCTAAATTTAGCCCGCAAATACTGCGCCGCGCGCACAAAAAGCTCTTTATCGCTTTCGATGATAAAGGCGCGATAACTCTCGCCAAAAGGGGTGATATTTAAAAATTTATCCACGAAAATCGGCTCAAAATGGCTTAGAGCGCTGAAATTTTGAAGTCTAAATTCGATATTTTTGCGCCCCAAAAATTTCAAAATTCCACACAAATCTGGCAGGAAAATTTGCGGAAAAACTAAATTTGAATAATAAATTTCATCATAAATAAAACTCGAATAAAATATCGACCCACTGTAAGTTTCGCTTAAATTTTCATCTTTTTCGATTTTTTGATAGCTAATCTCTAAAAGCTGCAAAAACTCCCTATTTTTGGTGAAATAAATGTGCTTTTGCTCATGGCTGATTAGATGAATAAAAAGCTCGTGAAGCGTGTTTGGGGCAAAAATCAGGTTTTTTGGCACGCTGATGAAGCGCAAAATCGAGGCTTGGATTTCATCAATTAGCACGAATTGATGACGCCAAATATCGCCTAAAAATTTAATCATTCTAAGCAAGGCGACATTTAAATTTTCGACCTTGATAAAGGCGACCTCGTCGTTGCTAACCTTAAAATCACTATCAAAAATCACAGCATAAGCGCCGTTTGCAATAGCCGTCTCGACATCTTTTGCGCTCGCATTTACCGCTATGAAGGCTGCTTTTTTGTGAATTTTATGCGCACAAATAGAAAAACTCTCCACCGCCGAAACACTCGGGCGGTTTAGCATTTTTCCATTTACAATGCGGACTAGATTGGCTAAATTTGTCATTGTTTAATCGCCAAAATGCGTAAATTCGCGCTAAATTTTAGCAAAATTTGTGCCGAAATTTGGGAGATAAACAGCACAAACCTACCCTACTCGCGCGCCGTTTTTTACTTCGCCATGTGTGCCAAGAAGCGTGAGTTTGCCGTCTTCCGCGCTTAAAATCATACCTTGGCTAATGTGGCCGAAAATTTTGGCTGGTTTTAGGTTTGCTAAGACGCAGACTTGTTTGCCAATTAGTTCTTTTGGATTATAAAATTTAGCGATACCGCTGACGATTTGGCGTGGAGCTTCCTCGCCTAAATCAATCATAAATCTTAGCAATTTATCGCTACCCTCGATATTTTCGCACTCCAAGACCTTGCCTACTTTAATCACGCATTTTGCAAAATCATCGATTTTGATCTGTGCCTCAGCGTTTTCATCTTTTTTAGGCTCGACACTTGCCTCTGGTCTGCTCATAAGCTCGCTTTCTACCTTCGCAAACAGCGGCTCGCACGCACTCGCGCTATAATCCAATAACTCACCACGAAGGCAGAGTTTTTCGTAAATTTCAGTTGAAATTTTAAATCCCAGCGCAGAGGCGATTTTATCCGCAGTTTTTGGCATTGCAGGACTTAAAAGCACAGCAACTTTGGCCAAAATATTGGCTACAAGCGCCACAAGCGCATTTGCTTTTTCGCTCTCGCCATTTTTTATCAAATTCCACGGCTCGTATTTTGCAATCGCGCCATTTGCCAGCGCAAGAGCCTTCCAAAGCTCCTCTAAATAGCGATTTGTCGCGACTTCTTCAAGTTGAGCGATTGCCGAGCTTATCAAAGCATTTGCCTCGTTTATCTCATCTGTGTAGTATTTTAAGACATCTTTGGAGTTTATGATATTTGCCGAATACTTCGCGCTCATACCGATAATGCGGTTTAATAAATTTCCAAGTTCGTTTGCAAGTTCTGAATTTATGCGACTAATGATAGCTTTTTGCGAAAAATCGCCGTCTTGACCAAACGGCACCTCACGGAGCAAAAAGTATCTAAACTGCTCCAAACCATAAGCCTCAGCCACTTCGGCAGGATTTACGACATTGCCTAAGCTTTTGCTCATTTTGCGTCCGTCCCTAGTCCACCAGCCGTGCGCTGCGATAGTGCGTGGCATAGGCAAATTTAAGCTCATCAAAAACGCCGGCCAATACACAGCGTGAAATCTCAAAATATCCTTGCCGACTATATGAAGCGTGTCGCCCCAAAAGTCCATTTTAGCGTCATCTACACCATAACCTATGGAAGTGAGATAATCCATTAAAGCGTCCAACCAAACATAAATAACATGTTTATCATCTTTTAACTCGCTTGGAATTTTAATCCCCCAATCAAAGCCTGTGCGTGTGATAGAAAGGTCTTTTAAGCCACTTTTTACGAAGCTTATAACCTCATTTTTCTTACCCAAAGGCAAAATGCACTTATCGCTCTCATACCATTTTAAGAGCCTATCGCCATAAGCACTGAGTTTGAAAAAATAGCTTTCTTCTTTTAAAATTCTAGTTTTTTTGCCACAATCAGGGCAGTATTCACCGTCTATTAGCTGATTTGACGGGAAAAAACTCTCGCAACTAACGCAGTAATTCCCCTCATATTCGCCCTTGTAAATATCGCCGTTTTCATACATTTTGCGAAATACATTTTGCACGCCTATTTCGTGGTTTTTATCTGTCGTCCTTGAATACATATCGTAAGAAATTTCAAATTTATCCCATAATTCTCTGAATTTCGCACTGATTTCATCTGCGTATTGTTGCGGTGTTTTGCCCCGTTTAGCAGCGGCTTCTTCGATTTTTTGACCATGTTCATCGGTGCCGGTTTTAAAGATAACCTCATGCCCTTGCAAACGATAAAATCTAGCCATAATATCGCAGATAATCGTAGTATAAGCATGCCCGATATGCGGGACATCATTGACATAATAAATAGGCGTTAGTATGTATTTTTTCATATTTTTCCTTGGGTTTGGTTTATATTATTGGCTGATATCTGCGCCACTTAGCCTGTATGAAACATAGCCAGTTTCAGGGCGTATGGTAATAACAGAGCTATCGCCAGCGTCGTTTGTAAGCGTAATCGTGCAATTAGTAACAAACACTCTATCATACGGCGTCGCAGAATTACTTACTTGCCCCATTGGGCGTCCGATATGATCAAATGAAATAGTTTGATTGCCATTTTCGCCACAACCAGCAAAAGCGATATTTGTAA
The DNA here is from genome assembly GCF_027737785.1 of Campylobacter sp. JMF_06 NA1. Taxonomy (NCBI): domain Bacteria; kingdom Pseudomonadati; phylum Campylobacterota; class Epsilonproteobacteria; order Campylobacterales; family Campylobacteraceae; genus Campylobacter; species Campylobacter sp. JMF_06 NA1. Next base: position 58,167 of record NZ_JAOVUA010000004.1, on the reverse strand, counting down.
TGCCGTATTTGCCTTGTAAATTTAGCTTATTATTCATCAAATCGCCTCTGTTATTAAAACCTTGGCTTGCAAAACCAGAGGTTAGAAGTCTAGCTGGATTTTGTGGATCTCTGGCGATTTCATTTATGCTATTTGGATTACCACTTGCACCAGTATCCTCGTAGATAGTATATCTCCATCCTCTCGCAGAAGTAGCGGTGTTATGGTTGTGGAACTGAATTCTCCATGCTTTTTTATACCAATCAGGATCATTTGCGTCAAATTTATTATCATACATCGCTAGTTGTTGTGTATAGCGTATGTGTGATACGAGCTGATCGCTCGCTTCGACTAGGGCATTTCGCTCTGTTTGGGGAACTGCAACCGCTGCAAGTATCCCAACTATAACTACAATAAAAATAAGTTCAATTAATGTAAAACCTTTTCTCATAATTTTTACCTTTCATAAAAATTCGCTATATTTTAACATAAAATTTCGCAATTTGAACGCCAAGTTTATAAATATCAATACTTTGATCGAAATTTCTTTCATTTTTTTCCTCTATTATGGCGTCAAAACCTTTGTTTATACCATAAAATTTAAGCCGTAGCTGCATTTGCTCATCATCGCAAAGCACGCTTGTAGCCCCGCGCTTTTTTAACTCATTGGCTAAATTTTTTGCCACATCAAATTTATAAATGAAATGTTTGCTAGGGCGATTTTGGAAAAACACCACATACATCGCGTCGCTAAAAATCACAGAAAAATAGCTAAAAACTAAGCTAAACAAACTCACGCCAAGCGCAAATTTGTGAAAAGAGCGAAATCTAGGGAGCCTTACTCTGTATGAATTAAACACGACCCGCACGATTAGTGGCGTCGCAATCACGCAGTATGGTAGCATCATCTCCATAGCCACACGCTGTCTAAGCGAAAAAATCAGTGCCAAACAAAACGCGCTAGTAGCGATATACCAGAGCAAATCTTTGTTTTCTTTAATCCAAATTCGATAAATCGCATAGACAAAAAACAAAAAAACAAAAGGCGAAAACGCCCCCGCAAATACGCCAAGAGCGTCTAGGAAATACCCGCGCGGTTTGCCCTGCGTGTCGATATCATAAAAGAGTATGCTAAATACAAAAAGCGCCAAATTTAGCACGAAAATTTCTCGCTTCCCAGATCTCAAAGCCCAAATTCCAAAACCGATATAAAGCATAAAAAATGCCCTATCAATAAAGGCGCTAAGCACCAAAACAGCGATAAGCGCACCCCAGTTTTTGGTTTTGGCAAAATAGTATGCTAAAAGCGTAGCAAAGATAATAATGCCGGCTGGATTTAGCAAAATCGCGCTACTCATCGAGGCAGGAAGTGTCATAAATAAGGCAGTTGCGACAAGTCTATCAAATCTGCGTTTTAGGGTAAATTTTGAAATTTTATAAATCAAGGCGCAGTTTATGAAATGCAAAATCAAAAAAGGCGCCCTTAGCGCATAATCATTTTGTCCGAAAATTTTGCACGAAACATTTGCTATGAGCGAAGTTAGGCTGTTTTGGTTATAAAAAATTTCAGCCTCGTAGTAACTTATACTTAAATTTGATATGGCGTAAATCAAAAAAAGCGCGTCAGCACAAAACAAAATCGCTAGGATTAAAATTTCGTTTTTAATGAATTTTTCTAAGCTCATATCGTTTTAGTTTCCATATAAAAAATATCGACGCCATAACCACCACGCAAAGCGCGCTTAAAAAAGCTCCCCAGCCAAAGCTATCATACAAAAATCCAGGCACGAAACTCCCCAAAGCCCCGCCACAATAATAAAAGCTAATGTAAAGTCCGTTTGTAATGCCCTTGTGAGCGGTGGCCTTTTTATTGACATGCGCAGTGGCGACCGAGTGCGCCATAAACGAGCCGAAATAAAACACTATCATCGAGCCAAAAATCACGCCGAAACTCTCCACATGCAAAAGCAAAAGCGCGATGAAATATATCAAAAACCCTATCATAATCGCATTTGTCGGACCCTTGCAAAAATTTGCAATTCGCGCGACATTAAAGGAAATAAAAACTCCCACAATATAGCCAAAATACATAAAGCCGATTTTCGAGCCGTTAAATTCGCCAAGAAGCCTTTTTAGCTCAAATGGCAAAACATTTAGCGTAGCTTGAAAGACAAAGCACATACCAAAAATCGCGCAAAAAATATAGATATTTCGCGGAATTGATAAAATTTGGGCTATGTTGCGAATTTTGGGTTTGACAAGGCTGATTTTAATCACAGGCAAAATTTTATAAAGCAACGCGCTCACGCCAAATGCAAGCGCTCCAAGCACAAAAAAGAAAAATCTCCACCCAAACAAATCTGTAAAAAATCCGCTCAAAAATCGCCCGATAAATCCCCCAGCTATCGTCATACCCACATACGCGCCGATTGCGCTGGCTAGGTTTTGTTTGTTTGCGCTTTGGGAGATGTAGCTCATTATCCCAGTCAGAGCCGCTGGGACAATGAAGCCTTGGATTATGCGAATAGTAAGCAAAATTTCATAACTATCCGCCAAAGCAAAGCAAATTTCGCTCGCGCCAAATACAAAAAACACCCCCACTAGGACATTTTTAATCGAAATTTTCTCTAAAATATAGCCATAAATTATCGAAGCAAATGCAAGCGGAGCTAAAATCGCAGTGGTAAAAAGCGAGGCTTTAAATTTTGAAATTTCTAAAATTTGCTCGAAATGCGGTTGCAGGGGCTGTGGCGCATACATAATGCACATTGCTAAAACCGCACAAAAATATAAAATCAAAAAATTAAAATTCTTCACAGCCCACTTCTAAATTTTAAAATTTACTCTTCTATTTTGTAATTTTCCCAAAAAAAGTTAATCCACTCATCGGTCTCTTTGATTTTAAAATCAGGCTGGATTAGCGCCTTGCTTTTGTAAAAAATCACCGCTGTTTTAATCTCAGCCTTAGGGTATTTTTCCTCCAAAACACGCTTGATTTCGACCATACTATCGCCACTATCGATGATATCATCGACTAGCAAAATTCTTTTATAAAGTTCCAAATCAGGGATATTGAAAACATCGATTGTATCGAGCTTTTGCGTATCTGCGTAGTGGATTGAGTTGATCGAAAAAATCGTCCTCATATCAAGTGCGTTTGCTAGCGCATGACCAAATGTCAGCCCGCCACGCGCAATCGCTACAATCGCGTCAGGCGCGAAGCTATCGCGCACTTGTTTGGCGATGATTCTACTATCTTTATCAAGTTCTTCAAAGCTGTAAAATTTCATATTTTCTCCTTATTAATGCAAAATAAATACCAGCGCGCTAATTCCTGCTAGCACCAAAACACCCAAATTTATATCGCTAAACCTTCTTTGCACCAAACGCACAAGCAAATAACTAATAAATCCGAAGCTTAGACCATTTGTAATCGAATATGTAAAAGGCATAAGCATAACGATAAAAAATGCCGGAATTAAAATTCCAATATCGCTGTAATCAAGCTTGCCAAGCTCGCTAAACATCAAAATTCCAACCATTACCAAAACTGGATAAATTGCGTTGCTTGGAATCGCTTTAAAAAGCGGAAGCATAAATAGCGTCAAAATAAAGCAAACCGCCGCAAACACAGCAGTTAGACCAGTGCGACCACCAGCCTCGACACCACTTGCGCTTTCTGCAAAGGCTGTAACCGTGCTAGTGCCCACTATCGCGCCACCTACTGAGCCAACAGCGTCGGCAGTCAAATTTCGCGCTAGTTTTTTCATACCCTCAGGATCTTCGTCGCTAAAAATTTTCGCCCTATTTCCAACACCAGTTAGCGTGCCGATACTATCGAAAAGGTGAGTTACAAAAAATGTGATGATAAATGGCAAAAACGCGAGTTTTAGCGCGCCCATGATATCAAGCTGTCCAAAAATCGGCGAAATTGAAGCAGGAAGTGAGACGATACCCTCTGGTTTAGGCGAGATCCCAAACACCCATGCAATCACAGAGGTAATCAAAATCGCCAAAATAAACGAAGCTTTTACCTGCAAAACAAAAAGCAAAATCATGATAGTTAGACCGCCAAGACCAAGCAAAACAAGTGGATCGCGTAAATTGCCAAGAGCGACAAGGGTAGCTTGATCGGCTACGATAATGCCCATTTGTTTAAGCCCGATAAAGCAGATAAATGCGCCGATACCGGCACTTATAGCGCGACGCAAATCAAGCGGAATTGATTTGATAACCCAAATTCGGAAATTTGTAAATGAAAGAACAGTAAATAAAAATCCGCTCAAAAACACGATTCCAAGGGCTGTTTGCCATGGAATTTGCGCCCCCATGCAAAGCCCAAATGTAAAATACGCATTTAAGCCCATGCCCACACTAAGTGCGACAGGCGTATTTGCAAAAAAGCCATTAAAAAGCGTCGCTAATATCGTAATTAGCGCAGTAGCTGTAACTAGCGCCTCGTATGGCATGCCTGTTTGGCTCATAATGATAGCATTTACAGGCACTATGTAAATCATAGCCAAAAATGTGGTAATTCCCGCATTCAACTCTTGCTTGATAGAAGTTTTGTTTTCTTCTAACTTAAATAACGAAGTCATCGCCGTCCTTTTCAGTGATATTTAGTTTTTTTGCTGCAAAATTTATAGTCGTTCCTTGGATTAAAACCGAGATTAAAACCATAAAGAAAACGATATTAAAAATAATATGAGATTCCTCTAAATGATAAACATAAGGATATGTCGCAAGTATGATAGGAACTGCACCCCTTAGCCCTACCCACGAAATATAAAATTTTTCAAATTTGGAATATTTGCTTTTGATAAGTGAGATAAAAACGCTAGCTGGCCTAGCTATAAAAATCAAAACCAGCGACAAAATAATCGCATTGTGCGCGATTTGAGGCAGGTCTGATGGAAAAACCAAAAGCCCAAGGGTCAAAAATACGACGATTTGCATCATCCACGCAATCACTTCGTGAAATGCTATGATATTTTCTTTGTTTGGAAATGCGTATTTGTTCGCCAAAACCCCAGCCATATAGACGCTTAAATATCCATTACCGCCCAAATGCGAGCTTAGCCCAAACATTATAAGTAGCCACGCAATGCTAATTAGCGGGTAAAGTCCTGTTTGCATAAGGCGTAAATTTATGCAAATTCTAGGGAACAAATACCCAAACGCAATGCCCAAAACTCCGCCCACTGCAAACTGCAAGAAAAAGTGCATTAGCATTTTTTCTATCGTTGTATCTTGGGCTAAAACTATCAAATTTAAAATAGCGATTGTCAAAAAAATCGCCATAGGGTCGTTGCTGCCACTTTCTAGTTCTAAAAGTTCATTTAAGCCATTTTTGAGCTTGATTTTTTGGCTTCGCAAAATCATAAACACAGCCGCAGCGTCTGTCGAAGATATAATCGAGCCAAGTAAAAGTGCGTGAAGTGGCGCAAAACCCAAAACCAAATATATAAAAACCGCCATTATCAAAGCAGTCAGCAAAACACCGATAGTAGCAAGCAAAACCCCGCTTACCATAACGCTTTTAATGTGTTCAAATTTGGTATTTAATCCGCCACTATAAAGTATGAAAACAAGGGCGATTGTCCCCACAGCTTGTGCCAAATGTGGATTGTCAAATTCAATCCCCACAATGCCCTCACTACCAAGTAGCATACCAAAACCCAAAAACACAAGCAGAAGCGGAAGTCCGATTTTTTCTGAAATTTTACTAGCATAAACACTGATAAAGAGTATAACACCGATACCGATGATATATAAATTCAGGCTACTTAGTAAAATTTCCATTTTTAACTCGCATAAATTTGAAGTTCGTTATACAAACTATCGCGCTCGACTGGGATTAATCCGGCAGTTTGAATTAAATCGATAAAATCTTTTTTATTCACACCCTTTTTGCTCTGCGCGCCTGCGCTACTTTGGATACTTTCGTTCTCTATCGTGCCATCTATATCATCTGCGCCAAATTCTTGCGCCACTAAGGCTAAATTTAGCGTCGAAGTCGCCCAATACGCCTTGATATGCGTAACATTATCTAGCAAAATTCGGGCAATCGCGATTGTTTTTAAAACCTCAGCCGAACCCATAGCCTTAGGCGTCTGCAAATAGTTATTTTCTCTTTGATACACAAGCGGGATAAATGCGTTAAATCCACCACCATTGCCGTTTTTTAGGGATTGCTCTTGCAATGCGCGAATTCGCAAAATGTGATTGGTGCGGTGAGCAAAATTTTCAATATGGCCAAAAAGCATAGTTGCATTGCTTTGGCGACCCATTTTATGCCAAATTCTGTGAATTTCAAGCCAGTTTGCCGAGCTTACCTTTCCTTTGCAAATCTGCTCCCTCACACCCTCATCAAATATCTCAGCACCGCCACCAGGCATACTATCTACGCCGCTAGCAATCATATTTTTTAGCGTTTCTTCGTAAGGCATTTTCCATTTTCGTTTGAAAAAATCCACCTCGGCTGCGGTCATTGCTTTGATATGCAAATTTGGAAATTTGGCTTTTATCGAGCTAAATAAATCAAAAAACCACTCAGGCTTTAAATTTGGATTATGCGAGCTTACGATATGCACCTCTTTGGTGCCTCTCTCCACAGTATCAGCCACTATGCCCAAAATTTCATCTTTGCTCATTGTGTAAGATTGCTTCTCGTTTTTGCGATGAGCCGAAAAAGCGCAAAATTTACAGGTATCAGCGCACAAATTTGAAGGATTTATATGACGATTTGAGTTGAAAAACACCTTTTTGCCGTTTTTTTGCTCTCTAATCAAATTTGCAAATTTAGCTAGGTCGAAAAGGTCTAAGTCCCACAATTTGGTCGCTTCATCGAAATTTAATCTTTCATTATTTTCTAATTTTTTTAATATTTCCATAAAACTTCCTAAAATTTAAATCGTAATTATATAGTTTTAAAATTTAATCTAGCTAATTTTTTAAAAATTTTCTAACGATTTACGAAAAATTACTATAATTTTGCGAATTTTGCTGAAAGGAATAAAATTTAAAAATGTGCGGAATCGTAGGATATATCGGAAATAAAGAGAAAAAAAATATCGTCCTAAATGGTCTAAGAGAGCTTGAATACAGAGGCTATGATAGCGCTGGAATCGCTATTATGGAGGGCAAGGAAAATGCAAATATTACATATTTTAAGGCTGTGGGAAAACTTAAAAATTTAGATGAAAAAATGGCTGATTTTAGCAGCGAGTGTTTTGGCGTGTCAATCGGGCATACTAGGTGGGCGACGCACGGCAAGCCGACCGAGCTAAACGCTCACCCGCATTTTGGTGAATTTAGCTTTGTGGTGCATAATGGAATTATTGAGAATTACCAAGAGCTAAAAGATGAGCTTAGTAGCGAGGGCGTGGTGTTTTTGAGCCAAACAGACACTGAGGTCATCGTGCATTTGTTTGAAAAATACTATAAAATTCACGCCGACGCATTTAAGGCTTACGAGGCTACGATTGCGCGTTTGCATGGGGCTTATGCGACACTTTTAATCACAAAAGCAGCACCAGGGAAGGTATTTTTCGCCAAAAACGCAGCTCCACTAATCGTGGGATTTGGCGAGAGTGGTGAAGTTTTGTTTAGCTCATCAGACGCACCATTAATCGGACTAGCTAGCAAGGTTACCTACCTAGATGACGGCGTGTATGGCGTGGCTAATAGCGATGAAATCAGCGTATATCAAAACGGCAAAAAAATCTCTCCAAACTACGGCGAACTCCCGAAAGACAAGGGCTACGCGCAAAAAGAGGGTTATAGATTTTTCATGGAAAAAGAGATTTATGAACAATCCCAAGTCATCACAGAGACCATGATGGGGCGCGTGATAAAGGCTGGGGATATTAAATTTGATGAAATTTCGCCTGATTTGTTTAAGGGCGTAGATGAGATTATGATTTGTGCGTGTGGCACGAGCTACCATGCTGCGCTAGTTAGCGCGTATCTTTTCGAAAGACTAGCCAAAATTCGCACCAAAATCGAAATCGCTAGCGAATTTCGCTACAAAGAGCCATTTTTAAACCCAAACGCGCTTTTTATCGTAATTAGCCAAAGTGGCGAGACAGCCGACACCCTAGAAGCCCTAAAAATCGCCAAAGAAGCAGGATTAAAAACCCTAGCAATCTGCAATGTCGATAACAGCTCAATCGTGCGCTTAGCAGGCAGTGTAATCCTAACTCGCGCCGGTATCGAAAAGGGTGTGGCAAGCACAAAAGCCTTTGCTACGCAGGTCATGGTGCTATGGATGCTAAGCGTCTATGCTGCAAGACTGCGCAAAACTATCAGCGAAAATGAACAAAACGAGCAAATTTCAACAATGCTTAAAATTCCGCAAATTTTAAAAATAAATCCGCGCCTACAAGAGCGAATTTACCGCCTTAGCAAGCACTATTTGCACGGACATGGATTTTTCTTTATCGGGCGGGATATTTTCTATCCGCTAGCATTAGAGGGCGCACTCAAACTAAAAGAAATTTCATATCTACACGCCGAAGGATACCCAAGTGGCGAGATGAAACACGGCCCAATCGCGCTAGCAGACGAGCACCTTTTCACAATCGCGCTAATGCCACAATCCCTGCTGTATGAGAAAACCAAAAGCAATGTCGAAGAACTTGCCGCTAGGGATTCGTATATTTTGGCGATTAGTCCAAAGGAATTTGACCTAGCAGATGATTTTATCAAAACCAGCGACCAAACCAGCCCAATGGCTGAATTTTTCGAAATGATGATAATTTTGCAACTTTTAGCACTTGAAATCTCTGTGCGCCTTGGCAACGATGTGGATATGCCACGAAATTTGGCAAAAAGTGTAACCGTAGAATAAATTTTAAATATTTATTTACTTTAAATTTATAAAATTCCGTGAAATTTCACTTTCACGGGGTTTTTATGAAACTTGCAGGACAAATTCTAAACAAATCTGTAATCTTAGGCGACGACGGCAAAAGATACACCTACTCTACCTTTGATTTCCACGACGAAAATTTAAAAATCGGCGATTTTGTAAGCTTCATCGCCGAAAAAGATAAAGCAGTTTTTATCAAATACATAAAAGACGGCGTAAGCCCAGAGCCACAGGACGAGACTTCGTTTCTCAAAAAAGAGGTAAATTTCGAATTCGTCGAAATCGAGCCTAAACAAAACGAAAATTTAGAGAGCAAAATTTATTCAAATTTCATACGCAAACACGGAATTCTCTCGTGCATTTTGCCACTGATTTTCGCCGGGGGATTAATGTTTTTCAAAGGCGAAATAATCTCATTTTTACTCGCTAATAGCGCAAATTTAGGCTTTGTAAATTCAGCTTCGGTTGGAATTTGCGTAGATTTAGCCATAGTTTTTATCTGGCTTCTAGCCTATCTAATCCCACTAAATTTCGCATTTAACGGCCTTGCAGTCGCCACGCACGATCTATACGCCAAACGCCAAATCAACTCATTTAATCTGTTTTTTATCCTAACTTTGATTGTCGCACTAGCAGAAATGAATAATTTCTTTGGCCTGCAAAAATACGGCCTTGGCGTGCTGTGCGCGCTAGGCGTGCTAGGGTTTTGCGCGTATTTTTACAAATCAAAAGCATTTTTTTATCTCAGCAAAAAAACAGGGGTCAAACTCTTCATTTTAGCCCTGATTGTGGATTTCGTGGCTGTATTTAGCGCAAATGTGCTAAACAGATTTTTTGGCTTTATTAACCCTGATTTGATTTGGTGGCAGCATGTCGCAATCTGCGCTGTTATCGCGCCACTTTATATACTTTCATTTTTGCTGATAAAACGCCTTGTTTAGGCGTTTTATTTGGCTCTTTTGGCGTAAAAATTTAGCCTAAATTTAGCAAATTCACCCCGCATTATCGCTTCTCGCATTTGTTTTACTAAATTTAGATAATAATGCAGATTATGAATACTTGCTAGGCGGTAAAATGTCAGCTCGTGCGCGCGAAATAGGTGGTTTAAATACCCGCGCGAAAAATTTTTGCAAGTGTAGCAATCACACTCCTCATCAAGCGGTCCATGATCATGGACGAAACAGGCATTTTTAATGCTAAATTTGCCCCTGCTTGTAAATATCGTGCCATTACGCGCATTTCGCGTAGGCATTACGCAATCAAACATATCGACGCCACGCGCGACATTTTCGACCAAATCCTCTGGCGTGCCTACGCCCATTAAATAGCGCGGTCTGTTTTCATCAATAAAAGGCATCACCCCCTCGACCGTGTCATACATAAGCTCGTTTGTCTCGCCTACGCTTAACCCGCCTATCGCAAGTCCGTCGAAGCCCATTTCACAAAGCGCACTAGCGCACTCTTTTCGCGCTTCATAATCCGTGCCGCCTTGGATAATGCCAAAGATATTTTGGTGAGTGTGAGATCCGCGCGATTTATTTTCGCTGTGAAATTCCACCGCTTCCTTTGCCCATTTTATCGTGCGTTTCACGCTTAAATCAATGCGCTTTTTAAGTCTGATTTTAGCCTCGCTTTCAAGTTCGTTTGGATTGCGTGGCAAATCGACCAAATCATCTAAAATCATCATAATGTCCGAATTTAGCGCGTATTGCGTCTCTATCACAGAGCGAGGCGTGAAATAATGCGTGCTTCCGTCGATATGGCTTTTAAATTTTATGCCGTTTTCGTCGTTTTTGGTGTTTGCTCGCAGTGAAAATGCCTGAAATCCACCGCTATCTGTTAGGAAATTTCCCCCAAATTTGCTAAATCCATGAAGTCCGCCAAACTCCTCTACCACGCTAGCTCCTGGGCGCAGATACATGTGATATGTGTTTGCTAGGATTATCTTTGCGCCTAGTATTTCGCTCGCATCATGCGCGTCTAGGCCTTTGATAGCACCCACCGTGCCAACAGGCATAAAAATCGGCGTTTGCACCACGCCGTGCGCCATTTCTAGGGTGCAGGCGCGCGCTGCGCCGTCTTTTGCGTCTATTTTAAATTTCATTATTTTCCTTTGGTAAATTTTGCGCTATTTTACCAAAGTTTTTGCCTTTTTTAGAGTTTTTGAAATTTTTGCGTCCGCTTAAATACTCACTGTATCTCGTGCCATACAGACTTGCGTGCCAAATCGCAAAGCCAAGCATACTAATTCCGCTTATTTTATGGATTTTGCGCCACACCTTGCCCTTTTTAAACCCGCTAAACGCGCAGATTCCCATACTCACCGCAAGGCTATTTTTGGCTAGTTTTCGCTGAAATTGCAAATCCAAAATTTTATCCTTATTTTTCAAATTTAGCCCCTTTTATCGAATTTAAAAGCAGAGCAATCGTCGTGCCATTATGCAAAATCGCCGTAGATATCGGGCTTAAAATCCCAAGCGTAGCCAAAAGCAAAATCGCCGAATTTACCCCAACGGTAGCGTTAAAATTCCGCCTAATCAGCCTTAGTGTATCATCTGCTGCGGCTTTGATTTTCGCCACGCCCTCGATATCGTTTTTCAAAAGCAAAATTTGCGCGCTTGCCTTTGCGATGTGCGCGGAACTTGGCATACCTATCCCCACATCTGCCGCCATTAGGCTAGGAGCGTCGTTTATGCCGTCTCCGATAAATGTAACCTTATGCCCGCGCGATTGCAAATCTTTGATAATCTCGGTTTTTTGCGTCGGCAAAAGCTCCCCATACGCCGCGTCAAGCCCCAGCTCGCGCGCCACTTCATCGGCTTTTTGCTTCACATCGCCACTTAGCATTATGATTTGTTTGACCCCTATTTTGCGAAGCTGGGAAATCACAAATTTAGCATTATCACGAAGTCTATCGCGCAGTCCAATCACACCCAAAAGCTTGCCGTCAAATGCGATGAAAAGTAGCGAGAGGCCGCGATTTTCTAAGTTTTCAATCCGTTTTTTAAACGGCGAAAAATCTATCATCTCATCATCTTGTAAAAAATGCTTCGAACCGATTATTAAAATTTTGCCCTCTATGTTTGTCTTCACCCCGTGCGCTACGACAAATTCGACCTCATCGTGGCTGACATGAATAAATCCTCGCTTTTTAGCTGCTTCAACGATAGCCTGGGCGACTGGGTGGAAATAATGCTCCTCTGCGCTCGCTGTCAAATTTAAAATGTCTTTATCGCTGAAATTTTTATCAAAGGATATGATTTTTACGACCTCTAAATTCCCGTGTGTGAGCGTACCTGTTTTATCGAAAACAAAGGTATCGCTAGCTCCAAGGCTCTCTAAGGCTTTCGCCCCTTTTATGAGAATTCCAGCCTTGCCAGCCTTTGAAATGCTCGATTTAAAGGCAACTGGCGTTGGGAGTTTGAGCGCACAGGAATAATCAGCCTGCAAAACAGAGGCAACGCTAGTGAAATTTCGATTTATCAGATACGAAACCCCAGCTAGCCCAAAGGTAATAGGCACTAGCTTATCGCCCAGCCTCATCGCACGCGCGCCGATTTGCGAGCGCTCTTTGAGTGCGTTTGCGATGTATTTTTTGATACTGTGCGCAGATGTTTCATCGCCCACACTTTGGGCATAGATCCTAATCGCCCCCTCAGCGACTATCGTCCCACTAAGCACCATATCGCCCCTGCTTTTGCGCGCCGGCAAGGCTTCGCCTGTCATAGAGGATTGATTAATCAGCGCCTCTCCGCTTAAAATATGGCCATCTACGCCGATAATATCGCCAGATCTTACCACGACGATATCGCCTGTTTTAAGCTCTTTGGCTGGGATTTTCATCTCAATTTTTTCGCCGTTTTGCTCTACCTCAACCCACGCCTCGCTAATATCAGGTTTGGCTAGCTCTTTTATCAAATCATCGCTTTTATAAACGGTGCTTTCTTCCATATACTCGCCAAGGGCTAGCATTGCATTTGTGCTATTTGCCGCGAAAGTATCAGCCCTGCCAAAGGAAATCCCCACAGCCAAAGCTTCAAGCGTTTTAGAAGTTAGTCCGTGCGCTAGGCTCTCTTTTGCCCCCTCTTTGAGAAGCGGCAAACAAGCAATCAAGCTAAAAAGTCGCACAAACGCCGAATTTCGAAAGAAAAAATTCGCCCCAAGCGCAGCGGCTGAGACAATCAAAGCATTTTTGCTAGGGGCATGTGAGCGTTCGCGCTTTTTGGCGCGCTTAAATTTGGCTAAGTCTAAATTCGCTAGGTGCTTTATCAGCTCGTCGCGAGTGCTAATATTTGCGCTCTTGCGGGAGTTTGCGCTATTGCGGAAGCCATCACTCTCGCCCTTGGCTTTGCGGGCAGTATTTTTGAAAGCTGGACTAGTAAAATTTTTGTCATAATTTATAATTAAAGCGCCGATTTTAGCGTTAAATCTGCACTCTTTAACGCCACTAAATTTTGAAATTTCTTTTAAAAATTCGCCCTCATTTAAATTTTTAAAAGCGCAAATTTTAAGCCTGATTCGCCCCGCACACTCGTGTTTTATCTCAAATTTCATCTTCGCTCATTTGCGCTTTTGCGTCCAAAAAACGCTCCTTCATCTCCTCAATCCCCATTTCAAAGAGCTCCGAGCCCTTTGCGATAAATTTAAAAAGGTTTGTTTGCGCATTTTCGTTAGTGAAAAAATACACGACCGCAGCGCCCAAAATTGCGCCATTTAGAAATGAATTTTTCTTAAAAAATTTGCTTTTGCCTAATTGATTTAGCCCGACAAAATTTGAAAGGTTTTTGGATTTTTTGCCACCAAGTGCGCTATTTATCCATTTTGATAGCTCACCAAGCTCGCCATTTGCGCTGTTTTCGCAATATTTTAAAATTTGTTTTAACTCTTTTTTAGAAATCTTTTTTTTGCTCATTTTGCTTCCTTTGTGATTAAATTTTCGCTCATTTCTAGCGCGCATGTCGCCAAAACTGCGCCCACAAGCGCCCCCAAATACTCGCCCTGGACTAGTTTATTCGCGCTATAAATCGCCCCACCTGCGATGATACCTCCACGAAGTGCCGAATTTAGCCCGTCGCGCATAGCCTGCTTTTTGTTTTTTCCTTTTTTGACATTTGCAATCTCGCTCGCAGCCCCAGCGATCGCCCCAGCTAGCGCGCCACTTAGGGCGTTATCGATTGGCGAGCGAGATAGAGTTAGTTTGGTATTCATGCCCTAACCTTAAATTTGCGTCTCAGTCGCAGTGTCTACGCGTTTGACGCGTGGTTTAGGGGTGGTTGATTTTTTCGCCCGCGGTTTTTTCGCTGGTTTTTCGACGCTTTTTTTGTTTGCGGATTTTTTCGGCTCACCAGCAGTTTTTTCTGGCTCGCCTTTTGCGTTTTTAAATTTCTCGCTAATCTCATCACCTGCCCTATTTAGCGTGGTTTTTACGCCATCACTCGCACTTTTTACCTTATCTTTTAGCTTTTTTGCGCTCTCGCTTTTGGCAAGCTCGCTAAGACCTTGTGCGATTTTTTTGCGATTTGTGAGCGCATAGACACTAGCCCCGCCAAAAACTAAACCTAAAAAAAATCTAATCGGCATAATTTCTCCTTTTAAAATTTTGAAATTTACATACTTATGATTTTTGCTATCATAATTATAAAAAATAAAAATTTGATTTTACGCAAAAACGCCTTAAAATCAAAATTTCAAGGCGTTTTAAACGATAAATTTATCAAATTTTTAGTGTGAAATAATAGAATATTTTTGTATAAAATTAGCTGAATTTATAAAAACGATTTTCATTTAATTATGAAAATTTTAAGAGCAAATATCATTAGCCGTAGAATTTACAAGCGAAATTAGCTCAGGCGAAACCTGCCCAGACAAAAACTCCTCCCACAGCTGGGGCTTAAAAATTTCGCTGTCGTAAAAGATCGTCAAAGAGCCAATTAGCGGGTTAAATTTATACTCTTTTATTCCGCTAATACTAGCGATTTTCGCCTTTAATTCCGCTTCGCCAACCCCACTAATCTCCCTAATCTTTGGGCTTACGCGAATTCGCAAACGACCCCTTGTGTGGGCGATTTTGGTGAAATATTTGGCGAAATTTAAAATATCGTTTTTCTCAATTTGCATTTTTTACTTCTTTTTTGGGCGAAAGGCTGTGATTTTATCGCTTACCTCGATATAAGCGCCACCGATTAAATCTATACAGTATGGAATCGCCGGGAAAATCGGCTCTAAACACTGCAAAATCGCCTTTGGATTGCCCGGCAAATTTACGATAAGAGAGTTTTTGTAAATACCGGCCGTTTGCCTCGATAAAATGGCGGTTGGGACATATTTTAGGCTCACAGCGCGCATTAACTCGCCAAAACCAGGTAGCATTTTTTCGCACACTGCCTCGGTAGCTTCTGGCGTGACATCGCGCAGGGCTGGACCTGTGCCGCCTGTGGTAAATACAGCGTCGCACCCATTACCACACATTTCTCGCAAACTACCCTCAATTAGCGTGCGCTCATCGGCGATTATGCGGTAGTCAAATTCCACCTCGCCCTCTATCCACTCGCTCATTATGCGCCTAATCTCAGGACCGCCCCTATCCTCATAAACCCCGCTTGAAGCGCGATCGCTAATGGTTAAAATTCCTATTTTTACCTTTTTTTGCATATTTTTCCTAATCATCGAAATTTAATCTATCACTTCTAGGCGCAGGTGTTTCGCTATGAATTTCACCCTGATTTTCGCCCTGCTCTTCGCCCAAATTTTCCTCGTCCTCATCAAGCTCTGGTTGCAAGATCGAGCGCACGCCAGAGTGAGTGATATACTCATAAACAAAAATTTGCTTCGCTATCAAATTTAGCGCCTCTTGCATAGTGCGAAGCGTCTCTCCCACATCTTCATAGCACGAGTTTAGTATCTCATTGACGCTGGCAGGATTTGGCACGAAACTATCCCCCATAGCGTATTCATAGACCATTTTTTGCGCCAGCTCGGTGGCTTCTTTGACATCGTTTGAGCCGTTTGTAAAGGCGTCGTTTTTGTGTATCGCAAGGGCTGCTGTGCCGCTGAGTAAGACTTTGATTTGATTTAGCATTTGGGTTTTGGAGCGGATTTCGAAATCATCGTTTAAAAATTTATCGTTTAAAAGCTCGATTTTATCGAAATTCATCGAATACCAATACGCGATTAGCGCCTTTGCAGCCTGATAAAAGGCTTGGATTTCTTTTTCATTTTCCGTTAAAATTTGGCTTTTTTGCACGCCATAAAAGACCTTTGTGCGCACATTTTCGAAGTCTATTAGCTCGATTTTATCGCTTCCCCTCTCCAATGCCTTCATCGCAGCCTCATTGACAAATGTCGCCACGCCCGCCCCACTAAATCCCACGCAAAGGCGACTAACCTTGGTTATATTTAAATCAAATTTTTTATCCGCAAGGTAAATTTTTAAAATTTCAATCCTGTCTTTGTAGTTTGGTAGCGAGATAAAAATGCGCCTATCAAACCTGCCAGAGCGAAGCAGAGCCTCGTCAATCAAATCGATTTTATTCGTCGCGGCAATGACCATTACACCGCTATTTTCTTCAAATCCGTCCATTTCTGTTAGAAGCTGATTTAGCGTAGCCTCTCTCTCGTCGTTTCGCCCAACGCCCCTTTTACCGCCCACAGCGTCGATTTCGTCGATGAAAATAATCGCAGGCGCGCAGGATTTTGCCTTGGCAAAGAGCTCCCTGACGCGCTTTGCGCCCACTCCGACAAACATTTCGGCAAAACTCGCCCCGCTTTGGTAAAAAAACGGCACGCCAGCCTCGCCGGCTACGGCCTTTGCAATTAGCGTTTTTCCCACACCAGGGGCTCCTATCATCAAAACGCCTTTTGGAAGTTTTATGCCAAATTTTTGGTATTTGAGCGGATTTTTTAGAAAATCTACGATTTGGATTAGCTCGTCTTTGACCTCGCTAATACCTGCGATATCGCTAAATTTCACATCGCTTTTAACTGGTTCAAATGAGTTTGGTGCGAAATTTTGCGGCGCAGTATTTTGGGCCTGCGAAGCTAAATTTTGCCCTTTTTTACGGCGTGAAAGCACGGTTTCGAAATAATAGACAAAAAGAAAAAACGCAAAAGTAAAAATCACCAAAATCGCGCTGATTGTCATTTCGCCACTATTGCCGTGCGATTTGCTGATAACTGCGTGATTTGCCAGCTCTTTGAGATCGACGATATCGGCTAAAATGCGGTATCTTTTGCCCTCGTAAATGAAATTTAGCGCGCCGTCCTCGATATGGGCTCGCTTGATCAAATCCCTTTGCATAAGCTCGCTAAATTCGCGCTCGCTGATGTATTGCGCGTCATCTTTGAAATACACAATACTAAGCAAAACGATAAGCAATCCCAAAAACACAAGGATTAAATTTAGCTTGTTTGCCTTAAATTTCTGCCACATTTGACTCAAATTTGACTTCATAATCTTCTATCCTTACCCATTTTTTAGATAAATCTTTTTCGCTTTTTATCAAAATTTTATTATAAAACTCATCGTATCCCTCGTAACACTCGCCATTTTTGCGCTCCACTAGCACCGAAAGTGGCGATTTGTGAGCTTTTCGAAACTCGAAATTATTTAACGCTACGATATTTTTAAGCATTTTAAGCCTAGCTTTCGCCACTTCGCCATTAATCCTCCCGCTCATCGAAGCAGAAGCTGTGCCCCGGCGTGGAGAGAAAATAAAGGCGTGCAGGTGCGTAAGCGGGAATTTTTTGAAATTCTCAACCGCCTCGCCCCAGACTTCCTCGCTCTCGCCAGGGTGAGCGACGATGAAATCAGTGCCTAGCGCAAAACCCCTCTCACCTAGCTCCAAAAACAGCTCCAAATCCCTAAACGCCGTGTTTCTGCGACGCATAATGCTAAGCATCGTCTGCGAAGTGTGCTGCAAAGCGATATGCAAATGTCGCTCCAAAAAGCTCTCGCCCAAAATTTCGCGAAAACTCTCATCAATCTGACTTGGCTCGATTGAACCTAGCCTAATGCGCTTTATGCCTGAAAGGCTGCCAAGCCTTTGCAGTAAAGCCCCAAGAGATGTGGCGCTATCCTTGCCATAGCTACCGATATTCGTGCCAGTTAGGACGATTTCGCTAAAACCATTTTGGGCTAAATTTCGCGCCTCATTTATAATCAAATTCTCATCGATAGAGCGCGCGCGCCCCCTTACAGAGGGGATTATGCAGTAAGCACACGAAAAATCGCAACCCTCTTGGATTTTGATAAAGGCTTTCGTGTGATTCTCAAAATCGCCGAGCACGCTACTTTCTTTATACTCCAAATCTCCGATATCGTAAAATTTCGTATCTGCGCGCAAATACTCATCGATTTTGGCCTTTTGGCTCATACCAAAAACGCCAAAAATTTGATTTTTTGCTAGCAAATTTTGCCCCTGCGATTTGGCGCCACAGCCTGTTAAAATCACCCTTTTTCCAGCCCTATTCATACGCGAAATATAGCCTCTGACATCGCTATCTGCGCCGTTTGTAACGGTGCATGAATTTACCACAATGATATCTGCTTCGCTCTCATTGCCCACAATCTGCGCGTTTTGCACCATTTTTTTGATTAATTCAGTATCGTAAATGTTCGTGCGACACCCAAAGGTCTTAAAATACACCCTCACCTATACTTCCCCCATAGGTGGCTCATTTGGCTCGAAATTTGGCGCTTTGTTTGCGCCATAAGTTTTGCCGTTGTAAAGCGTGTAAGCTGGGTAAGCGATTTTGATATCATCTTCTTTTTGCAAGCTTTCTAAAATTTCACTTGAAATATTACTTCTAAGCCCCAAAGTAGCGTATGAATTCGTCATATACCAAACCGAAATTTGAATACCATAAGGCTCAAAAAAGCTAAAAATTCTAGGCTCGACATTTGGGTTTTTTATGCTGTATTGAGAACGGAGTTTTGACATTTGCTTTTTGGCGATATCGGTGTAGCCTTTCGAATACTTTCTGACTATGTTTTTGATGATATACATAGCTTTTTTGTGATTGCTATCAAATGTGAGTAAGATATCGATGCCGTCCCAAACGGTCTTTAACCCAGAGTGCGTATAATTAGCCAGCAAATCTGTAAAAATGTAGTTATTCGGTATAAATACAACCCTGCCGGCGCGTTTATTTTCTCTCCATGTTGTCATCGTAACATCTTCGAAAATCGTCATTCTAAGCACGGAAATATCGATGATATCGCCCACATACACGACGCCATTTTTGCAGACTTTGACGCGATCCCCTACCCTAAATGTGCCGCCAAATACGATTACAAGCCAGCCAAGCGAGCTCATAAACATATCCTTCATCGCAATCGCCAAACCTGCCGAAGCAAAGCCCAGCACGGTGACAAAATGCGTCATATTATCAATATACGAAAATAGTAAAATCAGCACGATAATGGTGAAATTTATAACATTTATGATTTTATTTACAAGGTAGAAATTTTCATCATTTATGACATATCGTTTGGCGATAAATTTGGCTAAAAACGCCAAAGCCAAAACTATGCCAATCCATATAAGGATATTTCCAGCACGCTTGATTTGCGCCGTGATATCGGCAGTTAGCGCGGTGATTTGGGAGTTGATTTTTTTCTCATACACATCATAAGTCGTCCCAGCAAGCTCGTAAGCAGAGCTAAATTCGCCGATTTCATATTTTAAATTTTCGTAATCTTTGATGAGTTTATCATCTGGGGAAATTTTTTCCACTTTGGCGTATAATTCGGCCTTGGTTTCGAGTTTTTCTATCAAAACCTTTAAATTTTCGATTTTTCGTTTTTGCTCCAATTTTTGCTCTTGCAAATTTCGAATCGTCGAAAAGCCCGTGATTATCGAAAAGGGATTGCTCACGCGCTCTGGTTCTGGGGTCTCTGGCATAGCGACAATGTCCAAAAATGGGCTTTTTTCATACTCTTTTAAAAGCGAGAGTTGCTCATTTACAGCGCGAAGTTTTTTGCCTATTTCGTTGATCTCGTCCGCGTCGTTTAGGGATTTTTGCTCATCTTGCAGGATTTTTTGCTGTTTTAAAAGCTCTTGGTAACCGATGAAATTCGCAAATCTGCTAACCCAAAGATTGTTTTTGATCTCCTCATCAATCGCCCTAATCTGCTCGCCAAGCGGAGCAATCATCGCTACATCGGCACTTTCGCTTGAATTGACATATTCTTTATTTAATCTAGTGGCGGAGCTGTTTTGCTCTGATAAGCTTAAATTTTGCTCTGCTAAATTTTCGCTTAAATTTCCCTCGCCAAAAGCAAAAACAAAAAATAAAAAAAGAGTTAAAATTTTATTCATTGAAACGCTCTTAATGTCGATTTTACGAGATTTTCATCGATATCATCAGATACGAAAAAATCACCAATTCCCTTTGGCATGATAAATTTTATCTTGCCTAAGGCACTTTTTTTATCCAGATAAAACATTTCGTAAAATTTATCTACGCTTTGGATTTTATAGCTTAGCGGAAGTCCAAATTTAGCGAGCACGGAACGAATTTTTTCCGCCTCATCAACGCTTAGTTTGCCAAGTCTTACAGCCAAATCATTTGCCATAACCATGCCAATCGCCACAGCCTCGCCGTGCAAATACACAGAATAATTCGTCAAATTCTCAATCACATGCGCGAAGGTGTGTCCGTAGTTTAGCACCGCTCTCACGCCGTTTTCGCGCTCATCTCTCGCCACGACACCGGCTTTTATTTCCACGCATTTTGCGATGATATGGGCTACTTCGCTATCACTCTTCAAATCATGCTCGCAAAAATACTCAAATAGCTCTTTATCAAATGTAACCGCCATTTTCACAGCTTCCGCCACACCTGCGCCAAATTCGCGCGCTGGCAAGGTTGAGAGAAATTTACTCTCACAATACACGGCGCGTGGCTGATAAAATGAGCCGATTAAATTTTTGCCGAAGCGGTTATTCACGCCTGTTTTCCCGCCCACACTAGCATCTACTTGGGCTAAAAGCGTGGTTGGGATATTTATAAAATTTATCCCTCTTTCATAAATACTCGCGCAAAATCCCGTAATATCGCTAATCACGCCACCGCCAAGTGCTATTAGCGTGCTTTTGCGATCTAGTTTGGAGCTAAAAAGTTGCTCTAAAATTTGCTCCACGCTGGCTAAGCTTTTATACTCTTCGCCATCAGGAATTGTGATAATAAATTTCTGCTCGCACTCCAATCTCTCCAACAAATACGAGAGCCAAAGCCCGCTAACCTTGGGGTTTGTGATGATTGCGACCTTGCCAGGAAGTGAAATTTTGGCTAATTCGTCGATAAAAACGCTGTAACTTTTCTCTTTCAAATCAATATCAATTTTCATATTCTAACCCCTTTATTTGCCTTATTGTAGCATAAATTTTGCATTTTTTTACCCCATATCGCATGGAAGAAAAATTTGGTGATTGTGGCTTAGTTTGAAATACATTTTGTCAAGGTCTTTTTTGAAAATCGCTGTCGATTTCGGGGCTAAAATTTTATCACTAAATGGCACAAACTGCAAGAAATCACTCTCTGAGCTAAGCTCGATTAATGGGTTTTTGCTCATATCATCGTGGATTATGAGCTCTTTTGAGAAAAGCTTTGACAAATTTAGATAATTTTGCACAAACTCGCCACCCTTGCCACCGTTTTCGTTAAAAATATACAGGTGAATATTCATACCAAGCTGCGAGCTGATATCAAAAACCACGCTTGATTCCTCGTCCATATTCGCTCCGCCATTTACCACCACACTGCGTTTTATCGCCTCTAACTCGCTCTGCCCTAGGCTTAAAATCGGCACGCCAAGACTTTGCAAATAGGCTTTATTTTTTTCGAAAATCTCCCTCACGCACACGACCAAACCAGCCTTATTTTCGCTCACATCGCCGTTTAAATTCGAGATATTTTTCTCTTTATAATCAATTAAAATTTCAAATTTTTCATCATCGCTTTTGGCCTTAATCTCCTCGAAACTAGGCGAAATTTTGGGATTTACCACCCTAATGCAAATTTTGTGATTTTGGAGCCTGCTATCTAGATACTCCACCGCTCTTAGCGTCTTATAAATCGAGCTCTCGTTCATTTCCTTCATATCAATTAGCGCATAAATATTTATCCCAAATGGCGATGGAAACTGGCCGTTTTGCTGTTTGACCTGCGCAAAAACCGCGCGCAAGGCACTTGGCTCGCCCACGACCAAAATTGTATCGTTTGGATAAATCACCGTGCTTTTCGTGGTGATTATGTAGGTGTTGTGGCGATAAATCATCGGGATTTTGTATCGCTTCGAGCTTAGAGTGCCTACCTTGCGATAGGCAAACGAGCTTCCCACTGGGATTTTTACCTCCATTATCTCGCCTCTACCAAGCCCTACATACTGCGCAAAAACCGGGCTATCTGGCAAACAACCCATAAAACGAGATGAATTTAGCGATAAAACATTTAAAATTTTAATATGCTTTTCTTCTTTATACTCTTGCACCAAATCCCAAAAATCAGCGAGATAAATTTCCAAATTCGGCGCAATTTCTTTAAGATTATTCAGACTCACCCTAGCGTCAAATTCAATGTCCATTATCATTATACACCTATCGAATTCGCCCTGATTTACTACTAATTTTAGCCTTTCTATGCTTGTAGGATCGAAAATCTCCACGCTGAAATTTTGCATACCCAAAATCCCCTCAGGCACGCAGGAGCTGTCTTTTGCGATGATGAAGTATTCGTGGATAACATCTTTGGATTTGTAAATTCTATTTAAAAAATGGCGCGCGAAATCGCCACTTGCTATGATTAAAACTTTTTTCATTTTTATCCATTAAATTTTGATTTTTCAAAATTATATCAAACATGGCTGAAATTTAAGCGTTTTTGCAAACTCTTTCAAAGAATTTTAAGATATAATTAAAGGTTAATTTTCACAAAAAAGAGGCTAAAATGAACGATAAAATCACAATTATCGGCGCAAGAGAACACAACCTAAAAAATATAAATTTGAAAATTCCAAAAAATAAATTAGTCGTTTTTACGGGGCTTAGCGGCTCTGGCAAATCCACGCTAGCCTTTGATACACTCTATGCCGAGGGGCAAAGACGCTATGTAGAGAGCCTTTCGGCGTATGCTAGGCAGTTTTTAGACAGGGTTGGCAAGCCAGATATCGACAAAATCGACGGCCTAACTCCTGCGATCGCGATAGATCAAAAAACCACCTCCAAAAACCCGCGCTCGACCGTGGGCACGATAACTGAAATTTACGATTATTTGCGCTTGCTTTACGCTAGAACGGGCGTGCAACACTGCCACCAATGTGGCAAACCAATCTCTAAAATGAGCTCATCTGATATCATTGCCGAGGTTATGAAACTCCCAAATGGCGCGAAAATTTCAATTTCTGCCCCGCTCGTGCGCGAAAAAAAGGGCACTTTTGCTGATTTGATCGAAGATATGCGAAACAAAGGCTATGTCAGAGCCCAGATTGACGGCGTTTTAGTCAGACTTGACGAAGAAATCGAACTAGCCAAAACCAAAAAACACACGATTAAAGTCGTCATCGACCGCGTCAGTATCAGCGAAGAAAACACCACGCGAATCGCAAGCGACATCGAAAATTCCTTAAAACTTAGCTTTGGCGAGGTTGAAATAGATATCGCAAATGCCGATGAATTCGGGCTTGCGCACGATCATATCCATTACAGCGAACACATGGCGTGCTTTGATTGTAAAATTTCATTTACACCGCTTGAACCGCTGACTTTTAGCTTCAACAGCCCAAAAGGTGCGTGCGAAGAGTGCGACGGGCTTGGGATTAAATTTAGCCTAGATTTAGCTAAAATCATAAACGAGGCAAATTCTATCGAAAACGGCGCGATTAAGGTAATGTCAGGGTTTAACAAAAGCTATTATTATAAATTTTTGCTCGGATTTTGCGCCTCAAACGATATCCCCACAGATGTCCCATACGCCGAGCTTGACGAGGCACAAAAACAGCTCATTTTATACGGAAGCGCGAAAGAGGTGCCGTTTTATTGGAAATCGCACAAGCTAATGCGTAAATTCGAGGGCGCGATAAAATACGCCTATGATTTGCTAAAAAACGAAAACGATTTAGACGAATATATGAGCGAAAAAACCTGCTCTGCTTGTGGCGGACTGCGCCTAAAACCCCAAAGTCTAGCTGTAAAAGTCGCTAGCAAAGGGCTTGGCGAAGTGGTGCGAACGAGCATAGAAGAAAATGTCAAATTCTTTGGCGATGAGAAAAATTTCGCCCATTTTAGCACACAAGAGGCGCAAATCGCGGCTCCGATTTTAAAAGAAATCAACGAAAGGCTATTTTTCTTAAACGATGTAGGTCTTGGATACCTGACCCTTGGGCGCGATGCACGCACAATCAGCGGTGGCGAGGCGCAACGAATCCGAATAGCTAGCCAGATTGGAAGTGGGCTTAGTGGCGTAATGTATGTGCTTGATGAGCCTAGTATCGGGCTTCACGAGCGCGATACACAAAAGCTAATCAATACGCTTCGAAATTTACAGCAAAAGGGAAATTCCGTAATCGTCGTCGAACACGACAAAAAAACCATACAACAAGCAGATTTCGTCGTAGATATCGGACCCGGGGCTGGTAAATACGGCGGCGAGGTCGTATTTAGCGGAAGCGTGGAAAATCTGCTTAAAAGCGACACGCAAACCGCGCTATATATGAACAATCACAAAACGATTGATTACCAAAAAAACCGCCCGCAAAAAGAGTGGTTAAGCATAAAAAATGTCGAAATCAACAATATCCACGACCTAAGCGCAAAATTTCCTTTGCGAAATTTAGTCGGAATTACCGGAGTTAGTGGCAGCGGCAAAAGCTCACTCGTGCTTCAAACAATCCTGCCAGCGGCATTAGAGGAACTTAACCGCGCCAGAAATGTAAAAATTATAAAAAATGCCAAAATTTCAGGCCTGCAAAATTTAGACAAGGTCATCTACCTAGACCAAAGCCCAATCGGTCGCACCCCACGCTCCAATCCAGCCACTTACACTGGCGTCATGGACGAGATCCGCGCGCTCTTTGCGCAGACAAAAGAGGCGATGATGAGGGGGTATAAAATCGGGCGATTTAGCTTCAATGTCAAGGGCGGGCGTTGCGAAAAATGCGCAGGAGAGGGCGAAATCAAAATCGAAATGCACTTTTTGCCCGATATCAGCGTGGTTTGCGACGCATGCGGTGGTTCGCGCTACAACGCCCAGACGCTTGAAATTTACTACAAAAACAAAAATATCGCCGAGGTTTTGGCGATGAGTATCGACGAGGCGTTGGAGTTTTTCAAAGCTGTGCCAAAAATACACCAAAAGCTAAAAACCCTCCAAGATGTCGGCCTTGGCTATATCGCGCTAGGTCAGCCTGCAACCACGCTAAGCGGAGGCGAGGCTCAGCGCGTCAAACTCGCAAAAGAGCTAAGTCGCACAGATACCGGCAATACACTTTATATCCTCGATGAGCCGACCACTGGCCTACACTTCGCCGATGTCGATAGGCTAGTGCAGGTGCTTCATCACCTCGTGGATTTGGGA
Source organism: Campylobacter sp. JMF_06 NA1 (assembly GCF_027737785.1). Taxonomy (NCBI): domain Bacteria; kingdom Pseudomonadati; phylum Campylobacterota; class Epsilonproteobacteria; order Campylobacterales; family Campylobacteraceae; genus Campylobacter; species Campylobacter sp. JMF_06 NA1. The sequence goes on along the minus strand of NZ_JAOVUA010000004.1, from coordinate 32,744 downwards.
AATTCAGTTTTTGTCATCGAGCATAATATGGACATCATCAAAAACTGCGACTATCTCATAGATATGGGGCCAGAGGGCGGCGATGGTGGCGGAAAAATCGTAGCGCAAGGCACACCAAAACAGCTGGCGAAAAACTACAAAAAAACGCGCTCATATACAGGGGAGTTTTTAAACGAGGAATTTGCAGGGTAAAATTTGGGTGAATTTGGGGAAAATTTAGCGTGAATTTTGGAGTTAAATTTGACAAATTTAGTTTCAAATTTGCATGAAATTTACGCAAATTTTCCCAAATTTTCAGATTTAGCCTAAAATTCCTCAGCTAAAAATCTACGATAAATTTCATCTTTGCACGCGGGTGAAATTTCGCCGTTTTTGCAGGCGTTATCTAAAATTTGCAAAAACTCACCCGCAAATTTTGGCTCGTCATAAAATTTCGCTATCGCCTCTGTAATCCTGCCTGGCAAATTCGCAAATTTCGGCGCAAAATTCGCCCCTGGCTTCAAATTTATCTTTTCGATTTTATTATAAAGAGCGCTAAATTTTTGGTTTATCTTGCGATTTGTATGAAAGTGTCCGAAATACCACTTTCTAAATTTCACTGATTTTGGGATTTAAATTTGAATAAAAGTGGTGGTTAGAGGCAGAATCGAACTGCCGACACGCAGATTTTCAGTCTGCTGCTCTACCGACTGAGCTATCCAACCACGAAAAAAGAGAAATTATTTTATTTAAACATTGCTTAAATAATGATAAAATTTGAAAAATTCGGCTAAATTTCAGCCGAATTTACACAAAATTTCCAAATAAAGACAAATTTTAGGGTATAATGGCGCGAAATTACAAAATTTACGAAATTTACAAATTTAAGGATTTTTATGAAAGCGATTTTTTCGATTTATATCCTCGCTCTTGGCGCGCTCATCGGTATCGAGCTTAGCCTTGGCGCGCTTGTGGCTCCGACGATTTTTTACCCGCAAAGCCTCATTGGCGAGGGCGTGCTTAGCCACTTCCAAAGCGGTCAGATGATGAGCGCGATTTTTGTCAAATACAACGCCATTTTAATGCCGTTTTCGATAATTTGCCTCATTTTTGAAATGGTGAATTTCAACAACAACAAATCCCAGCCCTTCAACCTAAAACTCTCAACCCTTATGCTAGCGCTCATAAACCTCATTTTAGCGACACTTTTCGTGCTGTATTTCACGGAATTTATCCTTGACGCGCAAAAGCTAGGCGAAGCAGGCACACAAACAGCCGAATTCGCCCAAATCCACAAAGCCAGCGAGTGGTGCGCCAAACTAATGATAATCGCGCAAACGGTGCTGTTTTTCCTAAAAATGGTGCCAAACTTGCGCATAGGCAGAGGCGATGAAATTTAGGATTTATTACGACGATACCGACGCGCAGGGCATCGTCTATCACGCAAACTACATAAAATTTTGCGAGCGGGCTAGAAGCGAGGCACTAATGCGTGCGGGCGTGAGTTTTTTTGGCGAGCACTCGCATTTCGTGGTGAGCGATTTGCAGGCGAAATTCCTGCGCTCTGCGGTGCTGGGCGACGAACTAGAAATCAAAACCACGCTCAAAGAGCTAAAAAACGCAAGCGCGGTGCTGACGCAAAAGATCTACAAACTAAAAGATATAAATGGGCGCGAATTTGATGAGCTAATCTTCGCCCAAGATGTCAGAGTCGCATACCTGCAAAACGGCAAACCTGTGAAATTCAGCGATGAAATCGTGGAGTTTTTCAAGGGGTTGTGAGGTTTGGCAGGGCTAAATTTTGCAAATTTAAAATATAAAAACTTGCTTTTATCTGTCTGAAATTTTAAAAAATTAAAGGGGCTAAAATAAAATTTGATAAAAATATAAAATTCGGTGGGCAAGGATACCCACCCTACGGTGCTACGGTGCTAATTGAGATTGAAACAAATAAGGATAAAAAATCTAAATGAAATTTCAAATGATATTTGGCGGAATAATATTATTAATTCTTGGAATATTTTCATCACTTGGTTTTAAAACTCATACAAAAATGAGCGGTTGGCGTGAGCCATCTAGTGAATTATCTTTATTTTATTTAATTGTAGGTTTGTTTTTTGTATTTTTTGGTTTCAAATACAAAACAAAAAATCCCGAATTCACTCGCTGCAAAAAATGCAAGAAAGTTTATAATTTTTCCGACACAAAAGATATGATTTGCCCTAAATGTGGTGGCAAACTTCAAGACTATGCCGAATTTGAAAAAGAACAAGAAAAACAAGACGAATTTAAAGAAGCTGAGAAATTTCAAGAAGAGTGGATAAAACAAATCAAAGAAGAAAGGAAAAAGAAATAAGTATCGTAGGGTGAGCACCTTGCCCACCACAAAGGTTAAATAAAGGATTAAAAATGATTAAATTTAATAAATTTATAAAATTCAGCGGGCAAGGATGCCCGCCCTACGGTGCTGCACAAAAATATATAAAGGATTTAAATAATGCACTTAATGGAAACTGATTTGGGAAAATATGAAGAATATATTTATTTTTTTATATCAAAGCATAAGAAATATTTTAGCTCTTATATGGAACAAATTTTTCCATTTGATATGCAATATATTCCTAGTTTATTATGGATATTAAGTTCGTTTGCTAATACTACTATAAAAATTTTTGATGAGCTTGATGAATTAGATAAAAAGAAAATATTTGAATTTGTAGAAAGTGGCGTAATAAATATCGATGATTACATATCTACGGCATTTTGCACTGGTTTTATAGAAAGCATTGTAAATACTTCTAGTAAAAAAGAGTACGAGAAAATTAAGCCATATTTTCAATCAAAATCACTTGAATATGCTAACAATTGGAATAGTTTTAAGTTTTGAGTATCGTAGGGTGGATATCCTTGCCCACCATAAGGTTACCAAAATTTTCGCTAGGCAACTTACCACACTACAACTAAAATTTCGGCGCAGTATCCAAGATTGCCTCAGCGTGGAATTTTAAAAGCGGTTGCGAAAACCAAAAAGCAGTCCTCGCAACCGAAATTTTAAAATTTTAATACGAATAAACTAATCCATATTTTTCAGTGATTTTTTTCAACTCGCCATTTGCCTTCATCTCGGCGATTACTTTATTTACGAAGCTCTGCAAATCGCCCTTGTTTTGCGACATCAAAGCCCCGATTTCATCGCGCGTAAATGGACTTTCTAGCAGCGGAGCGGCTAGTTTAGGGTTGTTTGCCACATAATACGGCGCCTCAGTGGTCTCTGTGATCATCACATCGGCTGCGCCTTTTGCGATTTGCGCTGGGATTTCGGCGTTTTTCTTATGGACGATGATTTTGGCGTTTTTAAAATTTGCGCGCGCAAATTTCTCGTTCGTTCCGCCCGGGTTTATCATCACGCGAACGACCTTTTTATCGATACTCTCTAAGCTTGTGAATTTCGCTGCGTCGCCCTTGCGGCACAAAATCGTCTTACCGCTAGCAAGGTAGCCATCGCTCATTAGCATAGTTTTTTTGCGTGTTTCGTTAATCGTAATGCCGGTAGTAGCGATATCGAAGCGCTCTGCTTGCGTATCATCACTCAGACTTGGCCAGCTAGTAGCGACGAACTCGGGCTCCACGCCAAGCTTCTTGGCGATAGCTTTTGCGATATCGATGTCAAATCCCCATAGCGTGCCGTTTTGCTCGCGCACACTTAGCGGTTTATAATCCCCAGTAGCGCCCACTAGGATAGTTCCGCGAGATTTGATTTGATCTAGCGTAGGTTGGTTTAACGCGGGTTGATTACTCGCACAACCAGCGAGCAAAAACAAAAACGAAAGCCCTAAAAAAGGTGTTTTGAAATACTTTTTCATGCAATTCTTTTCTAAAAAAATTTGAAATTTTAATTTAATTTTTGAAATTTACCCTCGCCGACCTCGTAAATTTTGGTATCAAACCTAAGGCCGTTATCGTAAAATTCCTCGCTAAATGCCCGTTCATAGCGGTTTAATGCAAAATTTGAATAAAAATAGTCAAACCCGCTAAGCGCGCTGTATGCAATCCACTCGTAGCGCAAATCCACGCCAAGGCTAAGCGCGCGATGAAGAAGCGAGTTTGAAACCGGCGAAATGGAGTTTGCAAGGTAAAATTTCCCGCCAATCGCGCTTGGAAGCGCACCGATAATCTCGCCGTCAAAGCCCACTTGCGTGGCAAGCAGATTTTGCGTGTTTAGCTTTTTGTGCGAAATTTCGCCGATTATGGAGAGTATTTTAGAACTAGGCAAATTTAGGATAAAATTCGCATTTTGTGGCAATTCGCTCTCAAAATCAAACACCGCATTTCGGTTGCTTTTAATCGTGTAAAACTCCTCGATATTGCGACTATCAAACGCCATATCGTTTAGCACCTGCGACAGCGCGCTCTCATCGCCGATAGCGTATAAATTCTCAGCGAAACGCCCCAGCAGATACTGCATTTGCTCGCTGTAATCAATACCGCCAAAATATATATTATTCGACACAAACCCGCTTAAATTTTGATTTAGCGTCGGCACAAAAACCATACTACTATACTGCGAGTTTTCATCTACGATATCCACGCCAGATCTATTTAAGGGAGCGATTATGAGGGCGACATTATCGCGCTCCATAGCTTCAAGTGCCGCTATAATGCCCTCCTCGCTCTCATTTCCTATGTAATAAAAGCGCAAATTCGCCTGCAAATTTCTCTCGCTCACAAATGCCAAAAGCGCATTTGCAATGCTATCTGCGCGCGAGCCAAGGATATTTTGCGCCATTAAAACACCCACTTTAAAGCCCGAATTTTGCGAATTTTCAATCGTTGCGCTCATCGCATTTGCCACGAGATTATACACCTCGCCTTTCTCGCTGTCTGGGTCCCAGAGCGTGTATCCCTCATCTAGGCTTTTTTGGATAAAATCCTCGCCCTCAAATAAAATTTCAATGCTAGAATTTTCATCATCGCTTATCGTAAAATTTAGATCTTTTAGCGAAATATTTTCGCCCTCACTCTCCTGCGCCAAGCAAAAAACAGCAATTAAAAGCGCAAAAATCGCTCTCACAAAAATTCCTTTATTTTGCGCAAATCATCGTGGAAAAGTGGAATTTGGCTTGGGTTTTGGCTTAGGAAATTTAGATCAAATGTCGGTATAAAGGTAATCCCGCCCTCGCGAAATGGCGTGCCGTGAATCAGCCTGATATCTGGGAGGTTGTTGTTTTTAAGCAAAATTTTAGCGCACAGCTCGCCAAGGCAAAGCACGACTTTGGGACGAATTATTTTAATCTCGTCGATAGCGTAGGGAGCGCATTTGAGTATGATTTCAGAGGTGAGTTTTTTATTTAAATTTAGGGCGCATTTTATCAGATACGACGCGTAAATTTCGTCGATTTCCAAACCGCAAAGCTCCTTCAAACTAGCCCTAAATTTCTCGCCCAAATTCCCGCTAAATGGCTCACCGCTCTCATCTTCTGCGTGCGTTGGGCACTGAGAGATTACCATTATTTTGGCGTTTTTATCGCCATAAGGCACCATGGCGTGGGTGCGTGTTTTGGATAGTTCGCACAGCGCGCAGTTTTGCACGCTGTGCGAAAGGCTATCAATATCGCTAAAAAATCTCTCGCCACTAGCAAGGATTCCAGCGTCGATATACCTGTAACCAAACGCCTTGTAGCAAAGCAATCTATGAAGTTTTGAGCCCTGCATTAATTCATTTTCCTTGCGACAAATCCGCGATCAAACCCAGCCAAATCTTTGTAAAATTCAAAGGCAAATCCATGCTCGCTTAGCGTTTCTTGCATGCTTTGCTTTTGATCATACCCCATTTCGCAAAGCAGATATTTCGTGCGATTTTCGCTTAAAAATATTAGTTTTTTTAGCTTCTCATCGCCCTTCTCGCCGCCGATTAGCGCCAAATTTGGCTCTTTTAGCACTCTCTCATCGAGCTTATACGAGGAGGCGATATATGGCGGATTTGATACGACGATATCGAAATCCCCCTGCACTCCGCTTAGGTATTCGCAATGCACAAATTCAATATCCACACCCAAATTTTGGGCGTTTTTGCGCGCTACTTCAAGCGCGCTTTCACTGATATCAGTGGCGGTAATTTGCGCGTCTGGGAAAAATTTTTTAAGGCAAATCGAGATTATCCCACTTCCAGTGCCGACCTCGCAAATGCGCGGAGTTTTGAAAAGATGAGCCACGCTAAAAGCCTTATCGACCAAAATTTCAGTCTCAAAGCGAGGTATCAGCACCCGCTCATCGACGAAAAACTCAAAATCGAAAAATTTGCACTTGTTTGTGATGTATTCAAGTGGCACGCCAGAAGCGTAAATTTCGACACTTTGGCGAAATTTTTCCTCATTTCGCATAGCGTGGTTAAAGAGCATTACAAACTCTTCGTTGCTTAAATTTTCGCTAAATTTCAAAAGCTCCCTTGAAACATACCTAGAATTTGTCCTGCCGTGCGCCCATTTTAACGCCTCGAAAATTTTCATTCTAGCTCCTTGATACGCTCATACAGGCTCGGGTGCGAGTGGTAAATCGCGCTGTAAAGTGGGTGAGAAATCGGAAAAGTTTTGTTTTCGCTACCAAGTTTTTTAAGTGCGCTAATCATATCATTTTTACTCGCATTATCTGCGCCGAATTTATCTGCGCCAAACTCGTGCATACGGCTAAATTTCGACATCACAGGCTCTAAAAAACTCTGCAAAATCGGCAAAAACAGCATGATAAAAATCAGCGTCGCACCGCCGTCACGCACTAAATTTAGCGCGTCAAAAACCCCTTTTGTAGCCAGATTTCCAAACACGCCAAAAATCACAATCAGCATAAACGCCCCAAGCGCGATATTTTTGAGTATATCGCCGTGCTTGAAATGCCCTAGTTCATGTCCCAAAACTGCCAAAATTTCGCTCTGGCTTAGCTTTTTTATCAGAGTGTCAAAAAGCACGACCTTTTTACTCGCCCCAAGTCCGCCAAAATACGCATTTAAGCGGTTGTCGCGCTTGCCTGCATCGATGACGAAAACGCCACTACTTTTAAAGCCACATTTGCCCAGCAAAATCTCGATTTGCGATTTTAACTCGCCCTCAGCTAGTGGCGACATTTTGTTAAACAGCGGCGCGATTAGTGTGGGATAAATCAAATTTATCAGCAAAATCAGCCCAAACGAAAATCCAAACCCATACACCCACCAAAACTGCCCCAAATTTTGCACGCAAAAAACTAGCGCAAAAACCACCAAAAAGCCAAAAATTAGCGTGAGCGCAAGGGCTTTTAGCTTATCAGCGATGAAAATTTTAGGCGTGATTGTGGAAAATCCTAGTTTTTTGTCTTTGACAAAAGTAGCGTAAATTTCAAACGGCAAATCAATCACCCCGCCAAGTATGATGAAAGCCAAAACAAAAACGCTTTGGATTAGGATACTCGCGCCGCCCTCCAAAATTGCGCCATTTGCGCCATTTGCGCCAAATTTAGCGTAGATAAATTCCTGCAACGCACCCGCACCATAACAAATCCAAAAAATTGCGACCAAAAGCCCAAACGCAAGGCTAAAAATTTCAAATTTCAGATTTGTAACGCTTACAATTCCAGCCTTTTGATAGTCTGCTTCGCTTAAAATCACGGCTGGTTTTTTGGCGTTTTCCTTGATGAAATTTAGCTGTAAAAGGGCTAATGAAATTTTATAAATCGTGTAAATTATATAAATGATTATCAAAAAATAAAGCATAAATTTTCCTATTTTAAATTTTCAGCCAGCGAGAGCACCTCGAAATATTCGTTTTCCATTTGATTTAGTGCGCCCTTTTTCTCTTCGAGCTCTTCAAAAAGCGGTTGAAGCCCGATTTGCTGGTAAATTTCAGGGGTTGAAAGAGCGTGATTTAGCTCTTTTATTCTATTTTCTATCTCTTCGATTTTGGCTGGGTATTCTTCTAAAATTTTGTTTTGTTTGTAGCTAAGTTTGGTAGTGGCGGTTTTTTCTTTTTTATTTTCTTTGATTTCGGGCGCAGTATCCCTCGCGCTAGAAGCGACCTCGCTTTCATAAATTTCAAGGTCTTTTATCTCGTCTTCATACTCCAAATACTCGCTGTATGGTATGTAAATCTGCTCGATTTTGCCCTTTTCAAACGCCCAGAGCTTGTTTGTGATTTTGTCGATGAAATATCTATCGTGGCTTACGATAATCACAGCCCCTTCGAAGCTGAGCAAATAATCTTCCAAAATGTTGATTGTAGCGATATCTAAATCGTTCGTCGGCTCGTCTAAAATAAGGCAGTCGTATTGCTCAGTAAAAAGCTTGGCAAGGGCGACGCGGTTTTTTTCGCCACCACTTAGCACGCTGACTGGTTTATCCAAAAATTCTTTTGGAAATAAGAAATTTTTAAGATAGCCATAAACATGCATATAATGTCCGCGCACCATAATGTGATCTCCGCCGTTTGGGCAAAAAATCTCAATCAAACTCTTATCGCCTGAAATTTCAGACCTAGCCTGATCAAAATAGCCGATTTTGATGTCGCCCCTTTTGATCTCGCCCCCGTCAATGCGGGTTTTGCCAATCAGCATTTTTATTAGTGTGGATTTACCTGCGCCGTTTGCGCCGACTATGCCAATTCTTTCCCCTTGCAAAACCCTAGCCGAAAAGCCCTTAAAAAGGTCCTTCCCGTTTAAAATTTTGCTTACATTTTTGCACTCGAAAAGCATTTTTTTGCGGTTCTCGCCACCTGTGCCGTTGAAATTCCTACTAGCGCGTTCAAGCTCCAATTTCACGCGCCTTATCACGCCCGGATTTTTTTTGGCTTCTTCTCTCATGGCTAGCACGCGGGCTTTGCGACCCTCGTCGCGTTTGAGGCGCGCTTTTACGCCACGATGAAGCCACTCTTCTTCGTATTTTAGCTGTTTTAAAAGCGTTTCGTGGGATTTTTGCAAGCTAGCTAAAATTTCTTGTTTGCGCCTTAGATAGTTTTCGTATCCGCCATCAAAAAAGCTTAGTTTGCCTTCCTCTATCTCGATACTTCTGGTCGCAAGTTTGTCGATGAAATAGCGATCGTGCGAGATGAAAAGTATGGTTTGCTTCGAATTTAAAAGCATATCCTCCAAAAATCTCACCATATAGACATCAAGGTGGTTTGTCGGCTCATCGAGTAGCAAAATATCTGGCTTTTTTAGCACCAGCGCACCAAGTGCCACGCGGCGAATTTCGCCCCCGCTTAGCGTGCAAGCCGAGCGGTTTTCGTAAATTTTAAGCCCAAAATGCTCCAAAATTCGCTCGATTTTATTGTCGATATTCCAGCCGTCTTTGGCGTCGATAAATTTATTTAGCTCATTTTGGCGGGTTAGAAGTGCTTCATTTTGGGGGTCGTTTGAGATTTGTTCTAAAATTTGGTTGTATTCATCAATGGCATCGTAGATTTCTTTGAGTTCGCGTTTTAGGGCGTCTTTGACCGAGAGATTATCGTCAAATTTCGGACTTTGTTCTAGCATTTGGATATTTATGCCGTTTTGCGTGATTACCCTACCGCCGTCGATTTCATACTCACCGGCGATGATTTTCATCAGCGTAGATTTTCCGCCGCCGTTTTTGCCGATGATTGCGACTCTCTCGCCAGAGCTCAGGCTGAAATTCACGCCGTCAAGGACAGTGTTTGAACCGAATTTTTTAACTACATCAATCAAATCAACTAATGCCAAAATTTGCCTTTATAGATAAAATTTGTCGATTGTAGTAAAAAAAATATTAAATTTGAATAATTTCTAAATTTAATCTATGAATTTTTCGCTAAAATGCACTTCTTATTTTAAAAAAAGAGAATCAATGAAGGAAATTTCACTAACAAAACTAAGCCTAGCAATCTATGCGGATATGTTTTTGCGCCTAGTTACGGCGCTGATTAACACCTACATGATAAGCCTTGTCGATGTCAGGCTCGTAGGCGCACTGGGCGCTGGCAATCAGGTATTTTTGCTTTTTATCACGGTTTTTGGGTTTTTGGCTGTGGGTTGCTCGGTCGTGGTCGCCCAAGCTCTGGGGGCTAGGAATAAAATTTTAGCCCTGCGCGCAATACATACTAGTATTACCTTTAACGCCCTAATCGGCGGACTTAGCGGGGTTTTTGTATTTTCGTGCGCCACGCTTTTGCTCCGTGCCTTGCAAGTGCCAAGCGAACTACTTGCCGATAGCACGATTTATCTAAAAATCATTAGCATTGTCTTTGCAATCGACGCTGTGGCGATAGTTTTTAGCGCGATAATTCGCGTGTATGGCTATGCAAACTACATAATCATCATCTCCGTGACGATGAATATCATCACGCTAGTGGGAAATTTTATCGCACTCTTCCAGCCCTTTGGACTGCCATTTTACGGGCTTTTTGGCGTGGGAATTAGCACGATTATCGGGCGGATTGTGGGCGTGATACTTTTCGCGCTAATTGCCGTAAAAATCATAAAACTGAAATTTTACTTTTCAATGTTTTTGAAAATAAAATTTGAAATTTTACGCAAAATTTTATCCGTGGGATTGCCGAGCGCGGGGGAAAATCTGCTTTGGATCACGCAATATCTAGTCGCCTTTGCCTTTGTAGCGAGTATGGGCGAGGCAAGTCTTACGGTGCAGACGATTTATTTTCAGATTTCAAGCTTTATTTTCTTTGGCGGAAGTGCCATTAGCATGGCAAACGAGGTCATCGTAGGTCGCCTAGTGGGCGCAAAAGAGCCAGAACGCGCGTATTCGCACACCTTTCACGCGCTAAAAATCGGTCTAATCGTCACGGCGTTTTTCATCGCGGTTGTCTTTTTCGCGCGCGAGCTAATCATGAGCGTGCTAAATCTGGGTGGGGCGCACAAAGAAATCATGCGGCCGCTGTTTTATCTAACGATAATCTTAGAGCTTGGGCGCACTTTCAATATCGTTTTCGTAAATGCCTTGCGCGCCAGTGGCGATGCGAGATTTCCGTTTTTAATGGGGTTAATATTTATGTGGGGCGTGTCGCTTCCAGCGGGGTATTTTTTAGGCATTTCGCTTGGAATCGGGATTTTGGGCGTTTGGATTGGGTTTTTGTGCGATGAGTGGCTCAGAGGCGGGGCGAATACTTGGCGGTGGATTAGCAAAAAATGGCAGAGCAAACGATTAGTCTAAATTTGGGCGGAATTTGCGTCGTGGCTAGTTTCAAGCGCGTCAAATACGCTAGGATTCGCATTAGCCCTGATTGCGCCGTGCGCGCTAGCGTGCCGTGGTTTTGGAGCGTGGAGCGAGCCAGAGAGTTTATCGCCTCGCACAAAGCATGGATTGAAAAAACCTTGGCAAAATACGAAAATTTGGCTTTAAAAGAAAACGAGAGTGAAATTTTAGGGCAAATTTATGAGCTGAAATTTGGCGAGAAATTCGCGGATTTGTGGGATACTGCGCCGAAATTTAGTGCGCAAAATTTTAGCGGTGGCGATACTGCGCCGAAATTTTGCGAGAGTGGCGCGAGTGGTAGTGCGCTAAAATTTGACGCAAATTTTGCGAGTGATACTGCGCCTAGCGCCACGCCAAACACGAACGCCACGAACGCCCAGTCAGCCCAGTCCGCCACGCCAGCCACGCCAGCCACGCCAGCCACGCCAGCCACGCCAGCCACGCCAAACGAAATTTTGGCGCAAAATTTGACGAAATTTAATGGCAAAATCGCCGTTTGCGGAAACGAAATTTACTGCGTAAGCGAGATAGAATTTGCGAAATTTAAGAAATTTTTGGCGTTAAATTTATACAAAGATTTGATTAAACTCTACTTGCCGTTCGTGCAAAAGCCCGTCCATCGCCTAGTCGTGCGCGATATGAAAACTCGCTGGGGCAGCTGCAACAGCACGAAGGGCTACATAAATTTGTCGCTAAAATTGGTCGAAAAAGATTTGCGCTTTATCCATTATGTCGTGCTTCACGAGCTAACTCACCTCATCTTTGCGCACCACAGGCGCGAATTTTACGACTTTATAGCTAGGATTATGCCTGATTTCAAAGAGCGAATTAATCTGGTGAAAAATAGATAATTTGCGCCCCTGTTGTCATTGCGAGAAAAGGCGCAAGCCTTGACGAAGCAATCTGCGCGTGCAAAATTTAGAGAATTTTTAAAATTTATCAAAATTTATAATCTTTATTCTGCCTTGTTTAGCTCACTAGTAGCCTTGCTGCAATACCCAAAATTTGTTTAGCTTTTTCTATGCTAACCATAACTTACTCCTTTATTAAAAATTGAATTTTCTAAATTTTATTTTTTATCCTTTGCATTGAATTTTGTTATTAAATTTTTAAATTTTTTAAATGTTATATTTATAAAAAAATATGTGAATGTTAAACACATTGCAGTCCAAACAGACATAAGAGCATAAAGTGCTCCACCCTTAAAAAATAAACCAAATTTGGAATTTATGGCTTCCGTATTTTTACCCAACCGTATTTGTGTGTCAAACAAATCGCCACTAAAAGCGACACTACAAAATTTATATTCTATTAAAAGCAAAATAATGATATAACAAGATAGAAAAAATAATTTTTCTTGCCTAATACTATCAAGTAAAAAATTTGAATTACACTTAGCACTAACGAAAAAATCATAGGCAAGCGGAACACAAAATACACAGCAAATAATAAGCATATTTGCACCCCAAAGCGTTCCAGCTTGTTGAAAATTTGTAGTTCTTATAGATATTTGCTTTATAATCTCAAAATTCTCTTTCATAAATTCAACATACGAATTTAAAAAAGGAAATTTATCTAAAATATCATTTGGCAAAATAAAAATATGACTTGCAAACACAACATACAATAAAAGAATTTTTAATGAAAATAAGGTATCGTAATTTACATTTTCATCTAATTTTTGCTTATTATCTAAATTTCCCATTTCCCCACCTACTCACACGCTTTGCTTTGGCTTGTGATTAAGCCAAGCTTTTTAAGCGTAAAATTTGATTTTAGTATGTGAGCTTGTAGCTCTGATTTTACTTCTATGGTAGCAATTAGCGAGTTTATCGCTTCAATTTTATTACTAAAATTTCGCAATGACACGAAATTTGCATTTTGGAATTTTAAAGTCGTAGATTGCCACGAATTTTTGCTTCGCAAAAATTCCCCTAATGACAGATTTAGCAAAATTTGCGCTTTGATTACCGCACAATGACAAATCAGGCGCAGGGTTCATAGGTTCGCGCCAAGCGCGCCTTGCAAAGGCGAAACCACCCTCACTCGTCTTTTTTGCACTCTTGCGGGTTGTTGCAGCCGCAGCCCTCGCATTTGTTGCAGGAATTTTTGTTTTTCGCAAAGCTTCTTGCTGCCAAAAACAAAAGCCCGCCAAGCACCACTAAAACCGCGATTGTTCCGATATTGTTGATTAAAATTTCCATATCAAATTTTCTCTTTATAAGGTTTTGCTAGCATTAAAATTATCAGCGCAGCGCACGCGCACGCCACGAAAAGCCCTACTCCCGCGCCTTGCGCACCACTAAAAAATCTGCCGAATTGATAAATCATAAGCGCGACCGCGTAAGAAAACAGCGTCTGATACACAAGCGCGAACGCCGTCCAGCGCGCACTTCTCATCTCTTTTGCGATTGTCGCCATTGCCGCTATGCAAGGCGCGCAAAGCAGATTAAAAGCCAAAAACGCATATCCACTAAGCGTGTCAAGCCCCGAAAAATCGAGTATCCCAAAGACCGCCACGACCTCTTCTTTGGCTACTAAGCCCATAAGCGTAGCGATTGCAGACTTCGCGTCGCCAAAGCCCAGTGGCGCAAATAGTGGCGCCACAAACGCGCCGATTTTGCCGATAAAGCTATCGTTTAAATCAAGCTCTATATCAAAGACAAAGCCCCCCTCGGCGAAGCCAAACCTCGATCCGCACCAAATCAGCACCGATGAGATGAAAATTATCGTTCCGGCATTTTTGATAAACGAGCTAACGCGCTCTTTGACGCTTCGGTAAATATTTTTGAGGGTTGGCATGTGATATGGCGGAAGCTCCAAGACAAAAGGTGCAGGTTTGCCCGCAAACATCGGCGTTTTTTTGAGCATTAGCCCTGAAATCACAATCGCGCAAATCCCTAGAAAATACGCACTAGGCGCCACCCACCACACTCCGCCAAAAAGCGCAGCGGAAATGAGCGCAATCATCGGCATTTTCGCCGAACACGGCATAAATGTAGTCGTCATAATGCCCATTTTGCGGTCTTTTTCGCTCTCGATTGTGCGGGTGGCTAGCACACCAGGCACACCACAACCCGTGCCGATTAGCATAGGGATAAAGGATTTGCCACTAAGCCCAAATTTACGAAATGCACGATCCAGCACAAAAGCCACGCGCGTCATATATCCGCACGCCTCCAAAAACGCTAAAAAGATAAAAAGCACCGCCATTTGTGGCACGAAGCCAAGCACCGCTCCAACGCCACTAATAACGCCGTCGATGATGAGGCTTTTTAGCCACTGCGCGCAGTTTATGCGCTCCAAAAACTCGTCCATTACCACAGGCAGACCGCGCAGATACAGCCCATACTCGCTAGGATTTGGTAAAATTTGGGCCTCTAAATTCGCACTAGCTAGTGAAATTTGCTCTTTTAAATTTTCGTTTGAAATTTGCGAAATTTCACCGCTTAGTGCGTCAAAATTTTCGCTAAATGCGCCAAAATCGCCTTCATTGCAAGCGGTTTTGAGAGTTTCTGAGACTGCGCTAAATTCAGGATTTATCATATCTAGCGCGCCTACAAATTCACTCGTGCAAATTTTGCTTTGCAAATGCTCGCTAAGCGCTTGCTCGTATTTTTCGCCACTTCCCACGAAAAATCCATCGCCAAAAATCCCGTCATTTACGGTGTCCGTCATCAGCCCACCCACGCCTGTAACCGAAGTGTAATACACGATAAACATAATCACCGCAAAAATCGGCAAAGCGAAAATTCTATGCGTCAAAACCTTGTCGATATTTTCGCTGGCATTTGCCACGAAATCGGTGTTTTTGATAAAACACGCCTCTTTTACGCGCGCGATATAGTTGTATCGCTCGTTTGCGATAATCCCCACGCTATCGTCATCGAGCTCGGTTTCACAGGATTTTATTTTTTCCTCGATTAGGCTAAATTTGGCTTTTTCGATTTTTAGCTCTTTTAGCACGCTCTCATCGCGCTCAAAAATTTTAACCGCATACCACCTATCGCCCTTTTCGCCCTTTAAAACAGCGTCTTCGATATGCGCTAGCGCGTGTTCGGCTGCGCCACAAAAATCGTGTTTTGGGTGCGGAGCAGGGTTTTTGCTAGCCTCGATTGCTAGCTCCACGCATAAATTCGTGCCAATATTTTTAAGCGCAGAAATCTCCACACACGGCGCGCCAAGGGTTTTGCTAAGAAGTTTTAAATCGATTTTATCGCCTCTTTTGCGCAAAATATCGGTCATATTCACAGCGATCACCATTGGAATTTCAAGCTCCAAAAGTTGCGTGCTAAGGTATAAATTTCGCTCTAAATTCGTCCCGTCGATGATATTTAAAATCACATCTGGATTTTCGTGCAAAAGGTAGTTGCGCGCCACAATCTCTTCTGGCGTGTATGGCGAGAGCGAGTAAATGCCCGGCAAATCGGTGATTATGATATTTTCTTTGCCGATTAAACAGCCCTCTTTTTTTTCAACCGTTACGCCCGGCCAGTTGCCGACAAAAGCATTTGCGCCAGTTAGGGCGTTAAAAAATGTCGTTTTGCCACAATTTGGATTTCCTACAAGTGCGATTTTTATCATTTTTACTCTTTAAATTTGCAAATTTTATAAATTTTCGACCTCTATCAATGACGCGTCGGCCTTGCGTAGCGAGAGCTCGTATCCTCTCACGCCTAGCTCCAAAGGATCGCCTAAGGGGGCTGCTTTTTTTAGCTTTATCTCAATGCCTTTTGTAATCCCCATATCCATAATCCGACGCCTGAGTGCGCCGTCTCCGTGGATTTTCACCACCTTGACACTTGCGCCGATTTTTACCTCGTTTAGCCTTTGCATAAATTCTCCATAAATTTCATTATTTAAAGAAATTTTTGATTTTGCTTAAAATTCCCTCGTCATTTTCGCCAAAGCTAGCTTGCAACTCGCGCAAAAGCTCGGTTTGTTTGTCATTTAGTTTTTTTGGAGTTTGGACGCTGATTTGCACGATTAAATCGCCTTTTTGCTTCGTTCTGATATTTGGCGCACCCTCGCCATGGATCACAAATCTATCCTTATCCTTGCTTCCGACTTTTAATTTTAACTCGGTCTTGCCCTCAGGGGTTGGCACTTCGATACTCTCGCCCAAAATCGCTTGGGTGAAAAACACAGGCACTTCGATATACAAATCATCGCCGTCGCGCTCGAAATGGCTATCAGCGCGCACTCTTACTAGCACATAAACATCGCCGACCTCGCCTGTTTTAGAGACATTTCCTTTGCCTCCTAGGCGGATTCTTTGCCCATCATCAATGCCAGCTGGTATGTCAAATTTGACGCTGATTTCCTCCTCGATATATGCCTTGCCACCGCAATCTTTGCATTTTTCTTTTATGCTTTCGCCACTTCCACCACACGCGCTACAAGTCTGAATAAAGCTCATATATCCGCGCCTTGCCATGATTCGCCCAGAACCACCGCATGTTTGGCAGGTGTGTTTTTTCTTGTCTTTTGAGCCGGTTGCGTCGCAGGTAGGGCATGGTTTTTTGATTTTGTATTTGACATCTTTATGCACGCCGCGTAGAGCTTCTTTAAATTCCAAAGTAACGGCTAGCTCCGTATCTATGCCGTATGGATCGACGCTTCGTTTGGCTCTGCTACCACCTCCGCCAAAAGCTTGCTCGAAAAAGTCGCTAAACATCGAACCAAACCCAAAGGCATCTCCTGCATTGCCGCCACCGCCAAATCCGCCAGATAAGCCCTCTTTGCCGTATCTATCATACATTTTGCGTTTTTCTTCATCGCCTAGGACTTGGTAAGCTTCGTTTATTTTCTTAAACTGCTCTTCGCTCTCTTTGTTGCCTTGGTTGCGGTCTGGGTGGTGCTGCAAGGCTAGTTTGCGAAATGCCTTTTTTATCGTTTCAGCGTCCGCGTCGCGCGCCACGCCTAAAATATCATAATAATCTTCTTCCATTATCTCTCCTAAACTAAAAAGGCTCAATTTTATCTAAATTTGCTAAAATGCAAGTTAAGATTTAACTATTTTACAATATAATGCAAAATTTCAAAATTTTTATAAAGGACGCGTCATGGTAAATGTGCTTATGATCGAAGACGATAGCGAATTTGCTACTTTGCTAAGTGAATATTTGGCTAAATTTAATATCAATGTTACAAATTTCGAAGACCCATATATCGGACTAAGTGCCGGAATCAAAAACTATGATTTGCTAATTTTGGATTTAACTCTTCCGGGCATGGACGGACTGGAAGTATGCAAAGAAATCCGCGAAAAATACGATATTCCAATCATCATTAGCTCGGCCAGATCTGATGTCAGCGACAAGGTCGTGGGGCTTCAAATCGGAGCAGATGATTATCTACCTAAACCTTACGATCCAAAGGAAATGCACGCACGAATTATGAGCCTAATTCGCCGCTATAAAAAAACAATCGAAAAAGAAGAAACCGTCGCTGATAGCGTATTTCGCATAGATGAAAAACGCCATGAAATTTACTTTGGCGAAGAGGCACTCGTGCTAACTCCGGCTGAATATGAAATTTTAGAATATCTCATCAAACAACACAGCTTTTCAGTTTCTCGCGAGCAGCTAGTATATCACTGCAAGAGCCTAAAAGACAAAGACTCAAAGAGCCTTGATGTCATCATCGGTCGCCTTCGCACAAAAATTGGCGATAATTCAAAATCACCAAAACATATTTTTTCAGTTCGCGGAATCGGATATAAGCTCATCGGATGAAGCACTCTTTAATCACGAAAATTACGATATTTTTCGTAACTGCGATAATTTTGGTTTGCGTGCTGTTTATTACATTTGGGCGAATTCAAATGAACAAAGCCCTAGGTAGCATGCAAGCAAACCAAATCAACGCCGTAAATTACCTACTAGAATCCTACAAACGAAACAACCCGCCACAAGATATCGAAAGCTATTTTTCAAATTTTGGCTTGGAGCTTGTCAAGGATAAAAATTTAGTCCAAAATGTCCTTATTTCGGGCAAAAAATACTTCGCGCAAGAAACCGCCATAGGCGAGATTAGCTCGATCGAGTATAACAACACTCTGTTTTTAAATATCAAAAACAACTCAATGGTAGTGGTTTTTGAGAGCATTGGCACCAAAAATTTAAACGATCCGCTCTGGGTGGGATTTTTGATTACTATTGTGGTTTTGTTTTCGCTGTATCTCTCGATTTTACGCAGTTTCGCGCCACTAAAAAAGCTTAGCAAAAACATAAAACAATTCTCACTTGGAAATTTGGAGATTGATTTAAAACAAATTCGCCGTGAGGACGAAATCGGCCAAGTAGCGCATGAATTTAACAACGCGATTATTAAAATTCAAGAGCTTATCCGCTCTCGACAGCTGTTTTTACGCACCATAATGCACGAGCTAAAAACCCCAATTGGCAAAGGCAGACTAATCACTGAAATGCTCGATGATGAGACGCAAAAGACGCGCCTTGTGGCTGTTTTTGAGAGGCTTGAAATTTTGATTAATGAATTTGCAAAAATCGAGCAACTACTATCGAAAAGCTACACGCTAAATTACCAAAAATACCATTTCAGCCTGATTTTAGAGCAGGTTCGCGATATGTCAATGCTAGATAAATGGGATAGCTTAGTTGCCGAAAATATCGAA
The DNA here is from genome assembly GCF_027737785.1 of Campylobacter sp. JMF_06 NA1. NCBI lineage: Bacteria > Pseudomonadati > Campylobacterota > Epsilonproteobacteria > Campylobacterales > Campylobacteraceae > Campylobacter > Campylobacter sp. JMF_06 NA1. The sequence goes on along the minus strand of NZ_JAOVUA010000004.1, from coordinate 13,935 downwards.
GATGACGCCATTATCAATGTCGATTTTGGGCTTTTTGCCTTGGCGATTAAAAATTTAATCGACAATGGCCTAAAATATTCCAGCGATCACCATGTCAGCGTGATTTGCGACGAAAATAAAATCAGCGTAGCCAACCACGGAGCCGCGCTTGAAAAATCCTTCGAGCACTACAAACAAGCCTTTATTCGCAACAAAAACGAAAAGGCCACTGGCATGGGGCTTGGGCTGTATATCATAGATAAAATTTGCGAACTTCATAAATTTAGCTTTACTTATAATTATTCAGATAATACACATTATTTTTCTATAATTTTCAACAATCCAGGCAGTAAAAAATGAGTGCAAATGATAAATTTGAAGAGCTAGTTGCTAGCTTCGAAAAGCTCCCAGGCGTGGGCAAAAAGTCGGCTTTGCGTTTTGCGTATTATGTCAGCGTGCAAAACTCAACCCTCGGGCTAAATTTAGCTCACAATATCGAAGAAGCTGTGCGAGGACTGAAAAAATGCGAAATTTGCGGTGCGATTTGCGAGGACGAGATCTGCGAATACTGCGCCGATGAGGAGCGAGAGAGCGAGAAAATCGCCATTGTAGAGAGCCCGAAAGATATTTTTATCTTTGAGAGTAATAAAATTTTTAATGGCAAATATTTTGTTTTAGAAGACGCTAGCGAAGAAATCATCGACAAACTTCGCGCCATGATAATCCAAAATGGCGCAAATGAGCTGATTTTTGCGCTAACGCCTAGTATAAATTCAGATGGGATTATGCTCTATGTCGAGGATAAACTCTCTGATTTAAATTTGCGTTTTAGCAAGCTTGCCCAAGGCGTGCCAACTGGCGTAAGCTTGGATAATATCGATATGCTTTCGCTTATGAAGGCAATCAACGGGCGCACGAATATATAAATTTAAAAGGAAAAATAGTGAAAAAGGTTCATTTCATAGGCATTGGCGGTATCGGAATCAGCGCGCTGGCTAGATTTTTGCAGGAGCGAAACTACACGATTTCAGGCTCCGATATTTCAGAAAGCCCAACCACGATAAAACTACGCGAAAGCGGTATGGATATCAACACCCCGCACAGCGCAGAGGCGATAAAAGATCAAGAGGTCGTGGTGTATTCAGCCGCTATCAAAGAGGATAATGTCGAGCTAGTCGAGGCCAAAAAGCGCGGTATCAAATGCCTATCGCGCAAAGAAGCCTTGCCTTATGTGCTAAAAGACAAGCATGTATTTGCCGTGGCTGGGGCGCATGGCAAAAGCACCACGAGCGCGATTGCCTCATCGCTAATAAATGGCTCGGTTATCATCGGCGCGATTAGCAAGCAGTTTGGCTCAAATATGAAATACGAAAACAGCGAAAATATCATTTTCGAAGCCGACGAGAGCGATTCTAGCTTTCTTAACTCCAACCCTTATGTCGCCGTGGTAACCAACGCTGAGCCAGAGCACATGGATCATTACGACAACGATTTAGACAAATTTCACGCCGCATATCGCGGATTTTTGGAAAGGGCTAAAATTCGCGTTATCAACGCCGAGGACGAATTTTTAGGCTCGTTAAATTTAAGCGCGATCAAACTCTACCCTTCGCGCGATATCACGGATTTAAAAATGGTTTTACGCGATAATCAACCATATCTTAGCTTCAATCTCAAAGAGCTTGGCAGATTCGAGGTTTTTGGGATTGGCGAGCATATCGCGATCGACGCTTCGCTAGCGATTTTAGCCGCTGCGTGCGAGACAGGGCTAGAAAACATACGCCAAAATTTATTAAACTACAAAGGCATTAAAAAGCGTTTTGACATACTCTGCGCCAATCCAAATTTCGTCCTAATCGACGACTATGGTCATCACCCCACAGAAATCGCCGCTACACTAAAAAGCGCGAAAGAATACGCCGCCTTGCTAGGCATTAGCAAGATTACGGCGATTTTCCAGCCACATAGATACAGCAGGTTAAAGGCAAATTTAGCCGGGTTTAAAGAGTGCTTTGGCGAGGGTGTGGATTTGGTGATTTTGCCTGTGTATGCAGCCGGCGAGAACCCAAACGGCGTGGATTTAAAAGAAGAGTTTAAAGTCCTTAATCCGCTTTTTGCCGAGAGAGTATTTAGAAATGGCGAAAAGATCGAATTCAGCGATATTTTTGGCGTGCGCCATATCATAAATGACGGCCTAGTAATCGGCTTTGGCGCAGGTGATATCACATATCAGTTGCGTGGCGAATTTTAAGGAAAAGTTGTGCGATTTTTGATTTTTATTTTTGCTTTTTTATTCATAGTGGCGATTTTTTTCGTGGATAATAAAATTTTAAATGCAAAATTTAAAATTTTGCTTACTGCAATTATTTTATGCGTGGGAGGTAGCGCCTATTTTTACGAAAATTTTAGCGCAAATTTTGCTAAAAATTCCCAGCAAATCGCAAATGCCTTTAACGCTGGAAAAAGCGTAAAATGCCGTGGTGAGAGCGTGGAGAGCGCGCATTTTACCTACTCATTTTCGCTAAATTCCTTCATCGCCAAAAAAGACGCCCCACACCCATACAACGGCAAAATTTACGAGATTAAAGAGTGCGAATTATGAACATAGACGAGCTGTTTAAAAAACTCGATTTAAGCGAGTATTTGGCGAAATTTAACTCATATTTGGCGCGTGAAAAACCACTATTTTTGCACGGCGATAGCAAGATAAATTTCGAAAAAATAAATGAATTCGCTAAATTTGACATAAATCCTTGCGAAACTATCACAAATCTCGATGACGCGCTAATGCGCCTTGGCAAACACGCCGTGCTTCACATAAGCGAAATTTACGAATTTAGCAAGATTATCCGCTATTTTTTGTATCTAAAAAGACAAAACTTCGAAGGAAAACTGCGCGCGTATCTCGATAAAATCGAAATTCCAGATAGCATAAAAGCCATAAAAGACTATTTTGACGAAAACGGCGCCTTCAAAGACAGCGTCGATGAGCGTTTCATCGCGCTAAATGAGGCTTACAAAATCAAGCGCGAAGAGATTAATCAAACCCTAAAAAAGCTAATCTACACAAAATCCATTTCGCCCTACCTAGCCGACACGCAGATTCACTATATCAACGACAGCGAGACGCTTTTGGTGCGGGGCGGATTTAACCACGCGCTAAAAGGCGCAGTTTTGGGGCGCTCAGCCAATGGGTATTTTTATGTCGCACCTGATGCTGTAACCGCGCTCAAATCGGCTCAAAGTGCGATTTTGGATAAAAAAGAAGAAATCATTTTCGAGCATTGTAAAATAATTAGTTCAAATTTCAGCAAAAATTTGCCGTTTTTGAAATTTATAAACTCGGCTTTCGACGAAATCGACGGACTTATCGCAAGAGCGCAGATGATGAGAGCAAACGACTACGAAATCGTGCTAGCCGATAGTTCAAAAGATATAGTAATTAGCGAATTTGCCCACCCTGCGCTAAAAAATCCTAAAAAAATCAGCGTGGAATTTAGGGGCAAAATTTTGCTGATTACTGGCGTAAATGCCGGCGGAAAGTCAATGCTTTTAAAAAGCATAATGAGTGCGTGCTTGCTAGGCAAATACCTGCTTCCTATGCGAATTTGCGCCCAAAAAAGCAAGATTGGCTCGTTTAAGGAATTTGAGCTAATCATGGAAGATCCGCAAAATGCCAAAAACGATATCTCCACATTTGCTGGGCGTATGGTCGCATTTAGCAAACTTTTTGGGCGCAAGGATATGATTGTAGGCGTCGATGAAATCGAGCTTGGCACGGATTTTGAAGAAGCTGCTAGTCTGTATAGCACTATAATCGAGCAGTTAATGCAAAATGATATAAAAATGGTCATCACCACACACCACAAGCGCCTTGCTATGCTACTAGCCAAAGATGAGCGTGTCGAGCTCATCGCTGCGCTGTATGATGAGAAAAACAGCGTCCCAAAATACGAGTTTTTAAAGGGCATTATCGGCAAATCTTATGCCTTTGAAACTGCTCTAAGATACGGCATAGCGCAAAATTTGGTCTCGGCTGCTCGCCAAAATTACGGCGAAAATAAAGAAAATCTAAACGAAGCAATCTCAAAAGCGATAAATTTAGAGCTAGAATTAAAGCAAAAACTAATCGCCACCGAGCAAAAAGAGCGCAAACTCGACGCCCTAACTGCCACGCTAAAAGAGCAAAAAGAAAACGCGCAAAACGAGCTAGCCGCCACGATTTCTAGGCTAGAAAACGAGTATTACCACGCTATAAACGAGGCCAAACGCACGGTTAGGCTAAATGATACCAAAGAAAAGCAACGCGCTATAAACCACGCAAACGAGCTAGTTAAGGCGATTTCTAAACCGGAGCTAAGTGCCAGCGAGCCTGTGGATTTCAAGGTCGGCGATCGCGTAAAATACGGCAAAATCAAGGGCGAAATCGTAAGCCTAAACAAAACTATGGCGATGATTGAAAGCGACGGAATAAGGCTTCGTGTGCCACGCGATATGCTAAAACTAAGCGGAAATCAGCCAGCCCCAGCGCCAAATAAAATCAGCATAAAGGTCGAAAAACCGCGCGAAGCCTCGCTCGTGCTAGATTTGCACGGACTGCGCGCCGATGAGGCGATAACGCGCCTTGATAAATTCATCAGCCAAAGCCTTGTAATGGGCTTTGACGAAGTTATCGTAAAGCATGGAATCGGCACTGGCAAACTAGCCTACGCCGTAAAAGAGTTTCTCAAATCCCACCCTAGCGTGAAAGATTTCCGCGACGGAGCCCCGAACGAAGGGGGTTTTGGAAGCAAGGTCGTCAAACTCTAAAATTTGCGTGAAATTTCAAAATTTAGTGTGAAATTTTTACTTTTATGATATTTGGTATCAGTTAAATTTAATCTACAATCCACTATAATAATATCAAATATCAAAATACAAAAGGTTAGCGATGAAAAATTTCACACCAAATAACGAAATTTTCGGCTTTGCTGGAAACAAAGATTTCGTGCCAGATATTTTTAAAGAATTTTGCAAAGAGCAGGTTTGCCAAATTTTTTTGACGCTGTATAACGCAAATCTTGGTAGTGCTTATCAAATCCCGCATAAATTTAGCCGTAATTGCACCAAAATTCGCCAAATTTTTGATAAATTTATCAAATTTTCACTCGCCAAAAACAGCCTAAATTTCAAAAAAACAACCAAATTTTGCCTTACTTCAAATTTAATCATTTACTCATTTTTACAAGGCAAAAAAGCTCCACTTTGCGCGAGCTTGCCAAAACTCAAAGTCGCCAAAATCATCGCCCTACTCCAAAACAACGGCGAATTTGGCATTAATTTCGACGCTTCAAGCGGATTTAAAAATTTCGTGTTTGACAAAATTTCATATAAAAACAAAAACTGCCAAATCTCGCTAAATGGCGAGGTTATCATCATACAAAAGGGTGAATTTCGCCTTGGAATTTTGCCCTTTTTTAGGCGGGTTGGCGACGCAAACGGCGCAGGTATTCAAAGCGACATCGCCCTTGCAATCTCGCAAAATTCGCACCTAAATCTAGACACGCTATATCTAGTCTATCCTAGAAACGAGCATTTTCGCCGTCATATCGAGGTCAAATCCCACTCTTTCGCGCCGGATTTCACTCTCAAACTCGTCCCTTACAGTATAAATAATAAAATTTTTTTGAAAGGATAAAACATGGTAGGAATTATTTTTGGTAGCTCTATGGGCAACACAGAGGACGCCGCAAAGGCGATTTCAGCGCAACTTGGCATAGAAAACGAGGTCGTAAATGTCGCCGACATCGCCCCTAGCGAGCTTGGCAAATACAGCTCGCTCATCGTAGGAAGCTCGACTTGGAACGACGGCGAGTTGCAGGACGATTGGGCGAGCTTCGATTTTAGCGCTCTTGAAGTTACGGGCAAAACCGTGGCAATCTTTGGCATGGGCGATAGCGCTAGCTACTCGGACGCCTACTGCAACGCAATGGCGGAATTATACGAAAATTTCGTCGCAAAAGGCGCCGTAATCGTGGGTGCGGTGAGCACTGAGGGGTATGAGTTTGACGCTAGCAACGCTGTCAAAGACGGCAAATTCGTAGGCCTTGCCCTAGATAACGACAACCAAAGCGATTTAACGGATTCTAGAATTAGCGCGTGGGTGGAGCAAATAAAGCCGAATTTGGCGTAAATTTATCTGGTTTGGGGGATACTGCGCCGCGAAATTTTAGAATTTTGCGCGCCTTTTTAAATACTGCGCCGCGAAATTTAGTGGCGCAATTTTAATCAAAGTGGCGAAATCTCGCCACTTTTAGCCTTAAATTTTAAAATTTATTTTGTGTAAAATCCCAAAATTTCGCAAATGTAAATTCTATGAAAATCCTTGTTAGAATACCACATTTCAGGCTCTTGCGAGCTTATGAAATTCTCTTCTTTAAAATACGAAGTGTAGAGTTTTTTGCATTTTAGTATCAAATTCGCCTCTTTAAAACCGATTAAATCCCGCTCTAACAAAACCGAATTTAGACCGCAGTTCGCGGCCTTGTCCTCGTCTTTTCCGCTGATTTTGCCACAGTATGCCAGAGCCTTTTTGTGTCCAGGCTCAAAAAACGAAAGGCTCATAAGCTCGCCTTTTTCGCTAAATTTGAAGGTGTGGCGTTGCGGGCGGATGTAAATGTGCGCTACTGGCTTTTCCCAAAGATAGCCAAATCCTCCCCATGAGGCAGTCATTGTGTTATAAAGCGGATATTTTTCGCTAGTGCCGCTGCTAACTAGCATCCACTCTTTGCCCACGCTACTAAACGGCTTTAAAACGCTATCTAAGTCCGATATTTTGGCTTCGTTAAACTTAAAACTCATTGTTTTTCCTTTTGAAAAATTAGGCAAATTCTAGCGATTTTTTGTTTAAATTTGCAAATTCGCTTTAATCTGTCATTGCGAGAAGCGACAGCGACGAAGCAATCCAGAGAAATTTAAAAAAATTTTAATTCACAATAAAATTTGATAAATTTTAAATTCGCTCTAAATTTTACTGGATTGCCACGACGGCTACGCCGTCTCGCAATGACAATAGGGTTACTAAATTTTTTGGTGGGCAAGGATGCCCACCCTACGAAATTTAAGAGTTTTCGATTAAGGCGATTTCGTCGGCACTCAAATCATAAAGTGCAAAAACAAGCGAATTTAGTTCTTTTTCGCTCTCTAAAATTTGCGATTTTAAGGACAGCACTTGTGATTTGTATTCGCTAAAAAAGCCTTGATAGTAATTTTTAAATTTCACTTCGGCGAGTTTGTCCGTGAATTTTTCTTTTTTGGCTTTTGCGTATTCTTTGACAAATTCGTCGAATTCTAAATTTTCAAATTCGGCTAGTTTTTGCGGTATTTTTTCCAAATTTAGCTCACGCAAAAATTCGCTTTTTACACTTTGCAAATTTGAGTTTAATTCTATTAATTTATCGGCTAAATTTATAAAAGGTTGTTGGTCTGTGTCGCTCAAATTTGGAATAGGCAACTTTTTCAAATAAATCGGCTTTACATTTTTATCCGTATAATGCAACTTGTAATATAAATTCATAAGTTTTGAATTTATAATTGCTAGTAAAAATTTGAGTTTTAAATTTGACTTTTGCAAAAAATAACCTATTGAATCAATAGGCACAAAACCATTTGAAAAATATTGAGCTACCAACCAACTACTTGAAAAATTTAAACTATTTGTTCTAATTCTTTGAATTCCTATAAAATCTGATTTTAAAATTTCATCAATTTGATTTCTGCTTTTTTCATATTCATTGATTAAAAATTTTGGTTTTATTTTATAGATATATTTTCCGAAATCTTCACCGCCAATAATTTGCCTATTTGTTTTAGTTAAAGTAATATTTTTATCGTTCGGAGTAGGAGAAAAACCACGCTTAACTTCAAAAAAATTTTCTAAATTTTCATTTTTATTCATCTTTTCAAATATTTGTTTAAAATTTGGATTTATATAAATAAACCACTCATTTTCACCAAAATTTACTATATCTTGCCAAGAAATTTTAAATTGAAATATAGGCAAATTATATGGAAAATCTCTACTAATTTCTGTAAATTCTGTTTTAAAATCTTTTTGAAAAATTGTAACATCACACCAAACATCTGGTGCATCATCAAAAATTTTATAAGTATCTCTAATTCTTTTTATCGAACCATTATCAATAAAAAGTTTTCTTAATTTTTTTGCATTAATATTAGTAAGCCAACTATCAGGCGTAATATATCCCAAATATCCATTTTTCTTTAATAATTCAAAACCTTTATAAAAAAATAAAATATAGCTTTCGGTAGTTGTTTCATTTTCCATTTTGGCGTCTTTTGCGCCATACGGCGGATTTCCGATAACGCAGTCAAATTTGAAATCAAACGGAAAATTTAAAAGTGAATTTGCCGTTACGATATTGTTTGATAAATTTGTGAGTTTTCGTCCTTTCCTAGCGGTGCGAAGCCATAAAGAAAGCCTTGCAATCTCCACAGCGTCGGCGTTAATATCCACGCCGTAAAGGTTGTTTTCTAAAATTTGTGGTTCTATGTCGTATAACGGCAGGGCTTCGTTTTCGTAAATTTTGCGAAATTTATCTAGGTTTTTATGTTCGTTTAGTAAAAACTCCAACGCTCCGTTTAAAAACGCACCCGAGCCACACGCAGGGTCGATAACCTTTAAATTTAGTAAAAATTCTTTGTAAGCACGGATATTTTCTAGCGTTTGTTTTTCGTCCTTGCTAAGGCGTTTTGGGTTTTTTGGTATTGCGATTTCGTGTAAATTTAGCCTTGTTTTCTCGTTTTCGCAAATCTCGCCTAGTGTTTGGCTAACGATAAAATTCACAATGTATTCAGGCGTGTAGAAAATGCCGTCTTTCTTGCGTTTGCTATCTTTTTTGTCAAATTTATTGCCTACGATTTGCGAATTTAACTCTTCAAGGTCGCTTAGGCTTTGCTCAAAAATATGACCTAAAATATTTACGCTAATATCACTTGCAAAGTCATAAGATGAGAGTTTGGCGATATAGCTTTGTAAAATTTCATCGCTAAATTTTAGCGAATTTAGAGCTTCGTCGGTGGCGAAAAGTCCGCCGTTGTAGGCTAGAACGCCTAGTTTTTCATTGCCTTTATCGATAGCGTCAAAATAAATTTGCCAAATTTCATAAAGGCTAAATTTCGTCAATTTTTGATTTTGCCACTGTGAATTTATTTCGCTTACGAAATTTACTCGCAAAAGTCCGCAGTCTTCGGCAAATAAAACAAAAATAATGCGGTCGCAGAATTTCTGAACTAGGCTAAGAATTTGCTTTTTGTCTAAATTTTGATTGTTTGAAACGGCGTTTTCAAAGAGTTTTAGGCGAAATTCACTAAAATCGGCATAAAGTTTTTTAGAAATTTCGTTGTCCGAGCTTTCGCTCTTTTCTTTTAGCGTTTTTGGCAAATTCGCAATGATACTTTCATACGAAAAAATCAGATGAAAAAACTCAAACTCAGAGCGTGTCATCGAAAGTAGATTGAATTTTTCATAAGCAGTCTTTTTCTCGATATAAAAACGAATTTCATCGAAATTTGAGATGATGATATAGCTGTTTTTATCTTGTGAATTATGATAATCAAAGGCTTGATTTTCAATCTTATCAAGGCTATGCGTTTTTTGGTCTTTTAGCTCGATAACGCCGATAACTTCGCCGTTTTTATCTAAAATCGCTCCGTCGCATTTTTTGCTATTGTTTTTATTTTTCTTTTCTCGCTCTAAGTTGAAATTTTGCGGATTTGTCGTTTTTAGCGTGTAGCCCAAGCAGTTTTCAAAAATATCTTGCAAAAAAGCCGTTTGATACTCTTCTTCTTTTACGGATTTAATCAACTCTGCTTTTGCTTGAAATTTGAGTAAATTTTCGTAGCGTTCGTTTAGAGTTTTTTCATCTTGCTTTTGTTCTTTGATGATTTTTTCTTTGAAAAGTGGCATTTTGCGAATTTTTTCCTTTGTAATTTAAAATTAATGCGTGAATTTTAGCCAAATTTGGATTAAAAAAAGGAAATTAGAAATAAAAAAAGGGATTTGGCAAATTCGCCAAATCCCTGTGTGAAGTATCAAACGGGCTAAATTTTAGCCGTTGCGTTTTTTGATGATTTCTTCGCTTACATTTTTTGGAACTTCATCGTAGTGGTCAAATTCCATTGAGTAAGTAGCTCTTCCTTGTGTTTGAGAACGAAGGTCAGTTGAGTAACCAAACATCTCTGAAAGTGGGCAGAAAGCGTCGATGATTTTGTTTCCACCGCGTTCGCCCATGTTATTTACTTGGCCGCGGCGTTTGTTTAGATCGCCGATTACATCGCCCATATACTCTTCTGGGGTTTCTACTTCGACTTTCATCATAGGCTCTAAGATAACTGCGCCTGCTTTGCGTGCGCCCTCTTTAAAGCCCATTGAAGCAGCTAGTTTAAACGCCATTTCAGAGCTATCGACTTCGTGGTAGCTTCCGTCATATACAGTAACTTTGACATCTTCTACTGGATATCCAGCCAAAACACCGCTTTGCATAGCTTCTTGGCAGCCTTTATCCACAGCTGGGATATATTCTTTTGGAATCGCACCACCTTTGATATCATTGACAAACTCATATCCGCTACCTGGCTCTAATGGCTCTAAGCGCAAATATACATGGCCGTATTGACCGCGACCGCCTGATTGTTTAGCGTATTTGTATTCTTGCTCGACAGATTTGCGGATAGTCTCGCGGTAAGCAACTTGTGGTTGTCCAACCTCTGCATCGACTTTAAATTCGCGTAGCATACGATCGACAATGATTTCAAGGTGAAGCTCACCCATACCTGAGATGATAGTTTGACCGCTCTCTTCGTCAGTTGCTACGCGGAAGCTTGGATCTTCTTGTGCAAGTTTTTGAAGTGCGATACCCATTTTCTCTTGGTCTGCTTTTGTTTTTGGTTCAACTGCGACGCTGATAACTGGATCTGGGAATTCCATACGCTCTAAGATAACTTTGTCTTTTTCGCTAGCTAGTGTATCACCAGTAAGTGTATCTTTTAGGCCGACAATCGCGCCGATTTCGCCAGCGTAAAGCTCTTTGACTTCCTCGCGTTTGTTTGAGTGCATTCTAAGCAAACGACCGATACGCTCTTTTTTGTTTTTACCAGAGTTGATTACATAGCTTCCGCTCTCTAACATACCGCGGTAAATTCTAACGAAAGTTAGCTGGCCGACAAATGGGTCAGTCATAATCTTAAATCCAAGACCTGCAAATTCGCCGTCATCAGTAGATAGAACTTCTGCTTCGCTTCCGTCCTCATAAACGCCTTTGATAGCTGGAACTTCGTTCGGAGCTGGTAGATACCACACAACAGCGTCAAGTAGTGGTTGAACGCCTTTGTTTTTGAAAGCTGTTCCGCACATCATAGGGAAAAATGCTAGGCTTAGGCAGCCTTTTTTGATACCAGCTTTAATCTCTGCTTCGCTTAGCTCTTCACCTGCGAAATATTTTTCCATTAAAGCTTCATCAGTCTCAGCAACTGCTTCGATCATTTTGTCGCGATATTCTTGTGCTTTTTCTTTTAATTCAGCTGGAATTTCGCCTACTTCTGGTGCGCTTGGGCCTTTTGCATCGTCCCAAGTAAGGGCTTTCATAGTGATTAGATCAACTACGCCTTTGAAGTTGTCTTCTGCGCCGATTGGAATTTGAATCGGAACTGGTGTAGCTTTTAATCTATCGCGGACTTGTTGCTCGACATTGAAGAAATTTGCGCCTACGCGGTCCATTTTATTTACGAAAATAATTCTTGGGACTTGATATTTGTTCGCTTGTCTCCAAACGGTCTCACTTTGTGGTTGCACGCCACCGACTGAACAAAATACAGAAACAGCGCCGTCTAAAACACGCATAGAGCGTTCAACTTCGATAGTAAAATCAACGTGGCCTGGGGTGTCGATTAGGTTGATTTGGTGATCATTCCAAAAGCAAGTTGTCGCAGCAGAAGTGATAGTAATACCTCTTTCTCTCTCTTGCTCCATCCAGTCCATAGTAGCAGCACCCTCATGCACCTCGCCGATTTTGTGGCTCATACCTGTGAAAAATAGAATTCTTTCGCTTGTTGTCGTTTTACCGGCGTCGATGTGAGCAGCGATACCGATATTTCTAACACGATTAAGTGGAGTTTTTCTTGCCATGATTTACTCCTTACCAGCGATAGTGAGCAAATGCTTTATTAGCTTCTGCCATTTTGTAAGTGTCTTCTTTTTTCTTAAATGAAGAACCTTTTGAATTCGCTGCATCAAGTAGCTCATAAGCTAAACGCTCGATCATAGTTCTTTCGCTTCTTTTTCTAGCAAAAGTGATGATCCAGCGGATTGCCAAAGCTTGTTGGCGAGCTGGGCGAACTTCGATTGGAACTTGGTATGTAGCACCACCCACGCGGCGAGATTTAACTTCCATAAGCGGTTTTACATTTTCGATAGCGTCGTTGAAAACATCTATACCTTTGGCTTCGCCGCCTTTTTTGTCGATCAAATCAAGCGCACCATACATAATCTCAGTCGCAACGCTTTTTTTGCCGTCATACATAAGTGAATTAATAAATTTAGTGATTACTTTGTTGCCATAAATTGGGTCAGGCATAACTTCCCTTACGGGAGCTTTTCTTCTTCTCATTTTATTATTCCTTCAAATTTGAAAATTTTACTCAAATTTAACCAAAACTAAGGGTTAAATCTGTCTTAGCTAAACTATTTTTTAGGGCGTTTAGCACCGTATTTAGATCTAGAAACTGTTCTTTTTGCGACACCTGCGGTATCAAGCGCACCACGAACAATGTGATATTTAACACCCGGTAAGTCTTTTACACGACCGCCGCGAACTAGAACAATGCTGTGTTCTTGTAGGTTATGACCTTCACCGCCGATATAGCTGATGACTTCAAAACCGCTTGTTAGCCTTACTTTGGCAACTTTTCTCAAAGCTGAGTTTGGTTTTTTAGGAGTTGTTGTATAAACTCTGGTGCAAACTCCGCGTCTTTGAGGACACTCTTTTAGCGCAGGTGATTTTGACTTTACAGTCACTTTTTTGCGCTCTTTTCTGACCAATTGATTTATGGTTGGCACAGTAAATTCCTTTCATCAAAAAATTTATTAAATAAAAAAGAGATTGATTCTACTAAAAATTTGCTTAAAGGTGGTTGAAAATAAGGGAATTTATGTTAAAGCTCTTAATTTAAAATTCTAGCGGCAAAAAAAACTAAAAATTTTATTCTTATATAAAATTTATAAAATTCTCTAAATTCCGCAAAAATACTGACCTTAAATTTTAAACTCGTAGTTTGCTTAGTCGCTAACGCTCCTCGCAATGACAAATCAAAGTAAATTTTCGTTTTTCTCGATTGTGCTGACAATGGCGAGGGTAAATTTCGCATAATCTGTCATTGCAAGCTTTCGCAGAAAGCGAAGCAATCTACGAGCGACAATTACAAAAATCTGAATTTCGTGTCATTGCGAGCGTAGCGAAGCAATCCAGGGAAATTTAGATAAATTTTGATTAATTTTAAATTCTCTATAAATTTTACTGGATTGCTTCGCTCGTTACACTCGCTCGCAATGACAGCGAATTTAGCGTAATGACAATGGTTAGCGTATCGGGGCAGTATTTGAAATGCGATAAAATTTGCGAATTTTAAAATTTCAAGCTACGGGCTAAATTTAACCCATAGCGTAAATTTGGAAATTTAAGAATTTCGTGGAATTTATGAATTCTAAATTCTTATTCACTCACAGCTTTTTTGATTTTTTTGGCTTCGTCTGCTGTATCTTTTGCTTTTTTGGCTTTTTTAGCTGTGTCGGTGCTCGCAGCCTTGTCTTTTAGATTTACGACCTCTTTTTTGACCTTTTTATCGGCTTTTTTTGTGGCTTTTTCTTTTTCTTTTTTCGCGGCAGATTTTAGATCGCTAGTG
>NZ_JAOVUA010000003.1:0-161626 GCF_027737785.1 Campylobacter sp. JMF_06 NA1 | reverse complement strand
GGGGTTGGTAAGGGGGAGGGTAGCGTCTCCTAAAAAGCGCGCCCTCCCCCTTACAGAGAATTTCAAATTTCGCTTAAAATTTAAAAAATCGTTCAATGCAAAATTTAAGTAGAATTTTGCTTTAAATTTCTCTGGATTGCTTCGCTTTCTGCGAAAGCTCGCAATGACAGAGAATTTAGCGTTTTGGTGGTTTTTGCTCGTAGATTACTTCGGCGATAAAATCGCCTCGCAATGACAAATTTGGCAAATTTAAAATTTAAATCACATGCCTTAAAACTATAAACATCACCGCGGCTAAAAGCGATGAGGCAGGAAGTGTGATAATCCACGCTAGCCCTATTGGCTTCATCAAAGACCAGTTTGTGTTGCCATTGACCACGCCGATTCCCAAAATCGCGCCGATTAGCACATGCGTCGATGAAATCGGAAGCCCTAGCACAGAGGCTACCATGACTACGATTGCGCTGGCTAGCTCTGCGCTAAATCCAGAGGCAGGGTGTATCTCGGTCAGATTCGTCCCCACGGTGGCGATTACCTCTTTTCCCACAAACCAAAGCCCCACGATAAGCGCTACGGCAAACATTACCATGATTTGCGGCGGCACAGGGCTATCGCCGTTAATCGAACCACTCGCAAGCGTATCAAGTATCGCAGCAAAGGGCCCTACGGCGTTTGCGATATCGTTCGAGCCGTGCGAAAAGGCAAATCCGCACGCTGTTAAAACCTGCAACCAACTAAACATCAAAAATGTCGATTTATGCAGATCTGACCTGCGCAAAGTCTTGGCGAAAATAAACATCAAAAGCCAAGTTACCACCGTAACCATGCCGATAATTAGGTAATTGTGAATATCGCTTAGCCCTAAATCTAAATTTTGAAGTCCCTTAAAAATCAGCATCGATGAGATTACAAACGCGCCAATCCCTGCTACGGCTGGAATTCCAAATTCTAGCGCTCTATGCGATTTTAAGCCCTCTTTTTTCCTATCCAAATTTACGATTTTTTTATAATAATCGCTATCTAGCTCGCTCGGATCGAAATCAGGGTCTTTCATAGCGTAGATATCGTGATTGACAGCCTCTGCGTAGGCGATTTTTTGGATATCATCAAGCGTTTCAAATGTTTTTTTGTGTAGTTTGCGAAGTGCCTTTTTTTCGCGTTTTATGCGGTCAATGCGAATTTGCGCGTATTTGTTATAATCCAAAATATAGTGCTTAATCAGCCAAAACACCCCATACGAAATGAGCCCCCCAAGAAGTGGCGATAGCACCCATGAGCTGGCGATTTTGCCGATTTTGCCCCATTGCACTAAGCCTAGGGCTGAAATTTCAGGATTATTCATCAAAAACCCAAGCGTTACGCCAGAGCCGACAATTCCGCCTACAATCGCATGTGTGGTCGAAACCGGAAGTCCGTGCTTGCTAGCGAAAAGCAGCCACGCCCCAGCCGCAAAAAGCGCACTCATCATAATATAAATAAAATCGCTCGGGTGTATGTGAGAGCCGCCAAAATCAATAATCCCGCTTCTAATCGACGCCGTAACCTCGCCACCAGCGATGATTGCGCCACTTGCTTCAAACACAGCCGCGATACATAGGGCTTGCGTGATAGTCAGCGTCCCGCTTCCCACGCTTGTGCCAAAGCTATTTGCCACATCGTTTCCGCCGATGTTAAACGCCATAAAAACGCCCAAAAATACGGAGGTTACGAAGATCAGTTTATTAGCATTTCCTATAAATCCAAAACCCCAAATAAAAAAATAAATCAGTGCGCCAAGAGTTATGCCGATTAAAAGGAGGTTGATTTTTTGTGTTTTCAAAATTTATCCCCAAAAATTTAAAAATAACCTTTCAATTCTACCCTTTATCCATTTAAAAAAAACTAAAAAACAGGGGCAAAATTTATATTGACATTTTTTATCTTTTTTCTTAAATTTTTATGAAAAAGCTTATTTAAAACGCGAAGTAAGATTTTATAAATCATAAAATGATAAAATTAAGCCAAATTTTCAAATTTAAGGTAAAAAATGTCAAGACTTCCAAACGATTCGTCATATTTAGGCATTTTTATTATGTTTATTTTGGCGTTTTGCGTGTTTTCACTCACCGTGAAATTAAGCTCGGTCATCAGCAAAAAACTCGCCAATCGCAATGATGAGAGATTGAAAAATGATTTTTACGAAGCAGGCCCAGAAGCCGTAAAACAGCCAAATTCGATAAATTCACACTTTTACATAGTCGCGGTTTTGTTTATACTTTTTGATGTTGAGATTATCTTTATGTTTCCGTGGGCTGTGAATTTCAAACTCTTAGGCGCGTTTGGATTTGCCGAGATGATTTTATTCATCGCATTGCTTGGCGTAGGATTTGTTTATGCGTGGAAAAAAGGAGCGCTTTCATGGCAGAGCACAAAATAGACTACACCAAAGAAAATGGCCTTCCTATCGTGCTTACCACTGCCGATAAGCTGATAAATTGGGGCAGGTCAAATTCGCTGTGGGCTATGACCTATGGGCTAGCGTGTTGCGCGATAGAGATGATGGCCGCAGGCGCTGGCAGGTATGATTTCGACAGGTTTGGGACGATTTTTCGCGCCTCAGCCAAACAAGCCGATGTGATGATAATCGCAGGCACGCTTACGAAAAAACACGCCGAATTCACCCGCAGACTATATGATGCGATGCCTGAGCCAAAATGGGTGATTTCAATGGGTTCTTGCGCCAATACAGGCGGTATGTTTAACACATACGCCACGGTTCAGGGCTGCGATAGAGTGGTGCCTGTGGATATCTATCTGCCGGGCTGTGCGCCCAGACCAGAGACATTGCAGTTTGCGCTGATGATTTTGCAGAAAAAAATCCGCCGCGAAAGAGCAAACAGAACGCAAAAACCAAAAAGGCTGATTTGATGAGAAAATACACACCAAAGGGCGATAAAAGCGCGAAAAACTACTACAACGATAGATTTTTTGTCCCCAAAAAAAGCGAAAAATTTGACCCGAAAAATTCCAAATTTAGCGATGATTTTGAAAATTTATCAAATTTAGCCAAATTTGAAATTTTAAACGCTTATGTCGAATTTGACACCCTTGTAATTTACATACAAAAAGATGAAATTTTGCCAGCACTTAAAGCATGCAAAGAGCTAGGATATGAAATTTTATGCGAGCTAAGCGGGGTTGATTTCATAGCTAAAAGTGGCGGAATCGAGGTCTTTTATCAGTTGCTTGACATACACAGAGCGCGCCGTATGAGAGCCAAATGCTTCGTCCAAACCGGCGAGTATCTGCCAAGCGCGACAGGTATTTTTAAAAGCGCGAACTGGGCGGAGCGTGAATTATACGATATGATGGGGGTATGGATTGCGGGCCACCCAAATTTAGGGCGAATTTTAATGCCAAATGACTGGTTTGGCCACCCGCTTTTAAAATCATATCCGCTCCAAGGCGACGAATTTGCCAAATGGTATGAGGTGGATAAAATTTTCGGGCGCGAAAAGCGAGAATTAATCGGCGAGGAAAACCGCGATTCGGCTATGGTTGATGACAAAGATACCTTTAATTTCTCGCGCATAAATCACGAGACCCCTTACGGCGAGGCTAGACCGAGCAAAGCTAGCGCGCAAGAATACCAAGAATCTGGCGGAGTGCGCTTCATCAAAAAGGCCAAACGCGGCGCACACAAAATCATAACAGAGAGAAAATAATGCAAAAACCGACCAAACTTAGACCATTTTTCGAAAATGCCGAATTTACGCGCGTTGGAGGCAATATGATACTAAATTTCGGCCCCCAACACCCTAGCGCGCATGGTCAGCTAAAATTAGTCTTAGAACTCGACGGCGAGCTAATCGTGCGCGCACGCCCAGAGGTTGGCTTCATGCACCGAGGCGTGGAAAAAATGGCAGAAAATATGATTTATAGCGAGTTCGTGCCAGTAACTGATCGCATGGATTATATCGCAGCAAGCGCGAATAACTACGGATTTTGCGCTACTGTGGAGAAGCTATGTGGTATCGAGGTGCCACGCAGAGCCCAGATTATTCGCACGATTTTATTAGAGCTAAATCGCATTAGCTCTCACCTGCTTTTTTTGGGCACGCACGCCCTAGATATCGGGGCTATGAGCGTGTTTTTATACTGCTTTCGCTCGCGCGAGCATGTATTGGATCTCATAGAAAAATACTGCGGCGCAAGGCTAACGCACAATAGTATAAAAATCGGTGGCGTTTTTGTGGATTTGCCTGAGCTTTGGTGCGAGGAAATGCTTAGCTTTTGCGATGATTTCCCAAATGATATTAAAGAATTTGAAGATTTGCTAGATAATAATAGAATTTGGCTTTTGCGCACCCAAGATGTCGGTGTAATCTCCAAAGAAGACGCCCTAAATTTGGGCTGTTCTGGCGTCATGCTAAGGGCTAGCGGGCATAAATGGGATATCAGAAAAGAGGAGCCTTATCTCATCTACGATGAGTTAGACTTCGATGTGCCTTACGCGAACGCTGGGGATTGCTACGCTAGGTATAAATGCTATATCGCCGAAATGAAGGAAAGTCTAAAAATTTTGCGCCAGTGTGCGGGGCTGTATAAAAGCTCGCCAGCTGGAATTTTAGCCGATAATCCGGAATTCATAAGCCCTAGCAAAGAGCAGATTATGACGCAAAACTACTCGCTAATGCAACATTTTGTCCTAATTACACAAGGGCTAAAACCCCCTGCTGGCGAGATTTATCACGCTACCGAGACCCCAAAGGGCGAGCTTGGATACTACATTTACTCCACAGGGGATTCGCGCCCGTATCGGCTCAAAGTGCGCACGCCTAGCTTTTGGCACTGCGCGCTCTATGAAGAGATACTGCCAGGCCACTACCTAGCCGATGCAGCCGCGATAATCGGTAGTTCAAACATACTTCTTGGCGAGGTGGATCGATGAAACGATACGATTTGCGCCATTTACGGGGAAATTTCCTAAACCGCATGGGGGAAATTTTGAAAAACTCTGCCCCAAACGAGACTATGATTTTTATCTTTGAAATGGGCGAATTCGACCAAATCAAAGCCAGTGCAAACCTCGTGGAAGGGCTAAATTCGACACTTTTAAACTCACTTAGATACAACCAAGCCGACTGGATGATAGTCGCTAGAAAAGGAAAAAAATGAAAATACTAAATTGCGCTTCGTTGCTAAGATTGCAAGCACCAAATTTATGGGAAAAATTTAAAAATGATGAAATTTTAACCCTTTCTGCCCTGCAAGATGAGGGCTATGAAAATTTAATCAAATGCGAAATCGGCGCACAGGGCTATGTTTTGGCGCTTTTGTGTATGAGTTTGCCAAATTTGGACGCCACACAAAAGGCGTTTTTTGAGGATTTAGACGACGCGTTTATGAGCGCAGAGAGCAATGTCGGAGACGAGGAAATCGAGGTTTTGAGCGAATTTTTAAGCGGTTGCGAAATCCTCATTATAGATGACGCTCTTATCGACACTCACAGCGATAGAGCAAATATCCAAACATTTTTATCGCTTTTGCAAGATGAGTATAAATTTAAAATTTTGCGCCTAAATGGCGAGGAATTTTGCCCGCAAAAGCAAAATTTAACCGAGCTAAAAGAGCTAGAAAACTTTGACGGCGCCGTGGTTTTCAAACACAGCCTCGATGATAAATTCGTCGGTGGGGCGTATTTTAGCATGGTCGCAAAGATCAAAGACGGCGATATGTGTGAAATAAGCACGCCAAATTTTAGCGTAAAACGCAAATTTGAGTTAGACGCAAATTTAAAAGGCACGGTCGCAAGACTTGGTTTTGGGGGAGAAAATTTCAGTGGCTATGACTTCGAAATAGCCAAAATAAGCAGGGTTTAATGGCAAAAATTACAATTGACGGGCAAATTTGCGAATTTAGCGAAGGGCAGAGCATTTTAGAAATCGCGCGCGAAAACGGGATTTATATCCCGACTCTATGCTACCTGCATGGCGCATCGCCCACGCTAGCGTGCAGGCTGTGTATGGTCGAAGCCGATGAAAAGGTGGTTTATAGCTGTAACGCCAAGGCAAAAGAGGGCATGAGCGTGATCACAAACTCGCCAAATTTAAGCAAAGAGCGCAACGCCATAATGCAGGTTTATTGCATAAATCACCCGTTAGAATGCGGTGTATGCGATAAAAGTGGCGAGTGCGAATTGCAAAACCTAACCCAGCAAATGCGCGTTAGCACTCAATCCTTCGCCGTGGTTGATAGCGCGAAAAAAGTAGAGGATTGGGGGTTTTTGAGCTACGATCCTAGCCTTTGCATTGTGTGTGAGCGCTGCATAAAAACCGCCAAAGATCGCCTAGGATTTGACGCCTTTAAACTAGTAGCACGCCAGGGCGAGCCACTAAGTCCAAATTTAAAAGATAGCATGCCAAAAGACGCCTACGCCGTGCTAAATAAAATGCAAAAAAGCCTAATCGCGCGCGTTAGCGATGATGATGATTGCGTAAATTACGGCGAGTGCGCGGCCGCATGCCCTACTGGCGCGCTAAGCGTGAGTGCCTTTAAATACAGCTCAAATGCTTGGGAGCTTCGCAAAATACCAGCCTCCAACCCGCACACGAGCGATTGCGAACTGCTTTTTTACGAGGTAAAACGCACTTCAATTTCCGAGCCAAAAGAGAAAATTTACAGAGTTACTAGCGATATAAATTTTGCCCCTCTTCACGCTGGGGCGCGCTTTGGCTGGGATTTTTCAAACGGAAACGCGGTTAAAAATGAAGCCAAATTTAATGAAATTGTAGAAAAAATAAAAACTGGCGAGATAAAAAATATCAAATTTAATAGCTTCATTACAAACGAGGAAGCACGAATTTTAGAGCTTTTGCGCAAAAAATTTGACCTAAATTTGATAAACTTTGAAGCAAAAAGATATCAAAATTTTTTGCGAAATTTTAGCGAATATAGCGGTATGAAATTATACAGCGGGAGCGAACAAGCCGTGCGAAATAGCGATTTTATCGTGTGTGCGGGCAGTTTTTTGCGCTCGGACGCGCCGAATTTGGCTTACGCGCTAAATAACGCCCTAAAAGTGCGAAAATCGCGCGCTCTGTATTTTCACGCCGTGCGCGATAGCGGGCTAGACGCATTTGGCAAAAATCTCATCTCATGCCAGCACAAGGCGGGTTTGGAAGCGCAAATTCTGCTATGGATTTTGCAAAATTTCGGCGCGCAAATGCCAGAGTGGCTGGATAAAAAACTGGGCGCAAATTTTGAAATTTCAGGCGAAAATAAAGTTTCAAATTTCGCAAAAAACCTAAATTTAGACGAAAACACCCTCCGCGAAATTTGCCAAAACGCCCAAAATCCCGCCCTAATCATCGGCGAGGATTTTATCAAACACCCGCGCGCTGGCACCCTTGCGAAACTGCTTGGCATGGTTGAGCGATACACGAATTTTAGCGTCTTAATCATACCGCCTCGCACAAATAGCCTTGGCGTGGCGCTAATCTGCAATCTTGGCGAGAAGGGAGCTGGCGAGATTTTAGGATACAACGAGGACGGCGATTTTAAATTTGGCGTGAGTGAAGCAGATTTACACGCGCCCAGCCTAGTGCAACAAGAGGGCACATTTACTAACTACGACAAGCGCGTAGTGCCGACAAATGCGGCATTGGCATACGGCGGATACGAGCTAAACGATATCGCAAACGCCCTTGGCATTAATGCCCCTTTCGCGATTTCATACACGCCAAATTTGGGCGAGTATTTCGAAAAGATCAAATTTGATGATTTAGAGAATTTTTACGACAACTGCGGGGAAAATCACCGCGGATACGCTCTGCAAAACCGCCAAATTTCGCCAAATGCTGATAAATTTGACATTTTTGTTTCAGATGAGATTTGCGCTAAAAATGGCGAAATTTTAATCTATGAAGCAAACCCACTTCACCAATTTAACGCATTTACCGGCATTAGCGCAGCTCTTGGCGAAAATGGCGCGATATTTATGCACCCAAGCATTGCAAAAGAGCTAAATTTAAGCCAAAACGATATGGTAAAAATCGAGTGCGAGGGCGAAAAAATCGTAATTAAAGTCAAATTTGATGATAAATTTCACGGGATTTATCTAGGATATTTTGACGCAAAAATCTCTACGCAAAATATTTTTGTAAATTCGCGCTACAAAGCCGTAAAAATCGAAAAAATCGGAGGCAATAATGAGTGAGTTTACCCTAAATTTCGCATTTTCCTTTGCCAAATGTCTAATCATCATCGCTCTAATCGCCACAATGGCGGGCTTTGCGACATATATCGAGCGCAAGGTCATTGCCTATATGCAGCGCCGCTTAGGTCCTGCTATCGTTGGACCTGCTGGCGTGCTTCAAGTCGTAGCCGATATGATTAAACTAATCACCAAGGAAGATACGATTCCAACGCATGCAAATAAGTTTCTTTATAAAATTTCGCCGATTATCTCAGCTGCCGCTGCGCTTGTGGCTATTAGCGTGGTGCCACTTTTGCCCGAATTTAGCCTTTTTGGGCACACTATTCGCCCGATTATCGCTGATATAAATGTCGCGCTTTTGTTTTTGCTTGGAGCTAGTGCTGCTGGCGTTTATGGGCTAGTAATCGGAGGTTTGGCAAGCTATAATAAATACGGCCTAATCGGCTCATTTCGCGCGTTTTTACAGCTAATTAGCTTTGAGGTTATTAATGCTTTAAGCCTAATTCCGATTATTATGATTGTAGGCTCACTCTCGCTAATTGATATCGTAAATACCCAAAGTGGCGGGATTGAGAAGTGGTTTGTGTGGAAAGAGCCAGTATGCTTCGCGCTATTTTTAATCGCTTCGTTTGTGGAGTGTAACCGCACGCCACTTTGCCTTACAGAGAACGAAACCGAGCTTTTAGCAGGGGCTAGCACGGCGTATTCTGGGCTAAGGGGCGGTATGTTTTTTATCGGCGAATACGCCAATATGATAACCTACTCTATCGTAATCTCGCTCATATTTTTTGGCGGATACAATAGCTTTTGGTTTATTCCTGGCTGGGTGATGATAGCCTTTAAAGCGGGCTTTTTCTTCTTTTTGTTTTTATGGAGCAGAGCAGCATTTCCGCACCTGCGCCCAGACCAGCTAATGGCGCTTTGTTGGAAGGTTTGCATGCCACTAGCGCTACTTAGCATTTTAATCACTGGCATTGTGATTTTATAGGAAAGATTATGGGAATTTACAAAGAAATCGACAAACGAAAACCACTTTTAAACAACAAAGATAAATTTAGAGAATTTTTAATTCGCACATTTAGGGGCGAGCTTTTTGTGGGGCTTTGGGTCGTGCTTCGCCAAATGCTTACCAGAGGCAATACACACACTCTAATCTATCCGCAAGAAAAATTTGATTTGGGATTAAGGTATCGTGGTGTGCATAGGCTAATGAGATTGCTAGAAAGCGGAAATGAGCGCTGCATAGGCTGTGGGCTATGCGAAAAAATCTGCGTCTCAAACTGTATCGCCATGCAAACCAGCCTTGGAAGCGACGGACGCAAAAAGGTCGAAAACTACTCCATAAATTTAGGCAGGTGCGTGTATTGTGGGCTGTGTGCTGATGTCTGCCCAGAAATCGCAATCGTGCATAGTAGCGAATATGAGCTAGCAAGCGAACAGCGAGCATATTATGGATTTAAAGAGGATTTTTTAAGCAGGGGCGAGGATTTGTGCTTGGTAGAATCAAATAAAGAATTTGAGGGCTATGGAAGCTTAGATGCGGACGCAGGAGCGCGCGTGAAGCGCACGCCTACTGCGTATTTTAGCGATGAAAAGGAGAGCTTATGATAGAGGCTTTTGCGTTTTATTTTTTCGCAATCCTTACCTTGGGACTTTTTAGCGTGAGCGTGTTTTCGCGAAATTTGCTTTATGCTATGAGCGCGCTAGCTGGTGGCATGATATTTTTGAGCGGATTTTTCTTTTTGCTAGGGGCTGAATTTTTAGGCGTAGTGCAAATCATAGTCTATACGGGCGCTGTAATGGTGCTGTATGGATTTTCGCTTATGTTTTTTGACGCTAGCAAAAATGTTAAAGAGAGCGCAAAACATGCCAAAATTTTCTACACCTTAGCCGTTTTTATCGCGCTTTTGCTAGTGCTAATCATCTCAGGTGCGCTCATCGCAAATGATGCGCCAAGCCTAAAAATCCCAAATAGCGACAATATCCAAGCTATCGGAACTCTGCTTTTTACGAAATATTTACTGATTTTCGAGGTGGTCGCCATAATGCTACTTGTGGCGATGATTTGCGCCATCGTGCTAACTCACAAACAAATGGATATTTGCCAAAGCTACGAAGAGAGCGCGATAAAGGAGGAAGCATGAGCCTAAATCACTATTTAATCGTGGCAAGTCTTATGTTTGTTTTGGGGCTTGTGGGGGTTATGAAAAGACAAAATTTAATAATGCTATTTTTCTCAACCGAAATTTTGCTAAATTCGGCAAATTTAGCCCTTGTGGCAATCGCTAAATTTCACCAAAATTTAAATGGCGAAATTTTTGCCCTTTTTATCATCGCAATCGCTGCTAGCGAGATTGCCGTGGGACTAGCGCTTTTGATTTTGTGGTATAAAAAAACAGGCAGTATCGAAATAGATAGTTTTGTAAATTTTAAAATTCCACGCGGAGAAAAAAATGCTTGATACTATGTTTTTTTGGCTATTAATCGCACTTTTTGCCCCGCTAGTTTCGGCGATTTTCGCTGGGATTTTTATCAAATTAAAAGATAAATTATTCGTAGGCGTCATCTGCTCGTGCCTAATAGTGCTTGGCACAATCGCCTCTTTGTGGCTGGTGGAATTTGTCCTGCAAAACGGCGGTATGGACATTGCGCTAGCAAATTTCATAAGTGTGGGCGAACTAAATATAAAATACGGCGTGATGATTGACGCTCTTAGCACGATTATGGCGATTACCGTGGGGATTGTAAGCTCCGTGGTGCATATTTATTCGATTTATTATATGCAAAAAGACCCGGGCTTTGCCAAATTTTTCGCTTACCTTGGGCTTTTTGTCTTTTCAATGCTAGTTTTGGTGCTAAGCGATAATTTTATCGGGCTTTTTATCGGCTGGGAAGGCGTGGGGCTTTGCTCGTGGCTACTAATCGGCTTTTGGCACGATAAGGATAATAACGCCTGGTGCGCGAACGAAGCCTTTATCATGAACCGCGTAGCCGACCTTGCCATGCTACTTGGAATTTTTGCGATTTATCTAAATTTCGGCTCATTTGCCTATGATGATGTCCTAGCAAACGCTAGCAGTGCCGACAGGGGCGCACTTGCGCTCATTGCGGCCTTGCTTTTCATCGGTGCCATGGGCAAAAGCGCGCAGTTTCCATTTCACACATGGCTAGCTGACGCTATGGCAGGACCGACGCCGGTTTCTGCGCTAATTCATGCTGCGACTATGGTTACGGCTGGCGTTTATTTGGTGATTAGGGCAAATTCTATCTTTGCGCTCGCCCCTGATGTGGCGCAAGCTATCACCTATCTTGGGGCATTTGTAGCGATTTTTGCCGCCTCAATGGCGTGCGTGCATAATGATCTTAAAAAAATCATAGCCTACTCTACGCTCTCGCAACTTGGCTATATGTTCGTAGCAGCAGGGCTTGGGGCGTATGCTATCGCGCTTTTTCACCTTGTAACTCACGCGTTTTTTAAATCGCTTCTTTTCCTTGGGGCTGGAAATGTAATGCACGCTATGGCGGGCAAACTAAATATCCAAAAAATGGGCGCGCTGGCTAAATTTATGAAACCTAGCCTTGCGCTTATGAGTATCGGCTCGCTAGCACTTTGCGGATTTTATCCATTTTCTGGATTTTTCTCAAAGGATAAAATTTTAGAAACTGCCTTTGCTAGCGGGGCGCACTTTATCTGGGCGGTTTTGTTTTTTGGCGCGATTTTGACTACATTTTATAGTTTTAGGCTTTTAATGCTTGTCTTTTTTGGCGAGAAAAAATACGACCACCACCCGCACGAGGCGAAGTCTTATGCCCTGCTTGCAATGAGCGTTTTGGCGGTTTTAGCCATAATTTCTGGCTTTTTTGCGGCTGAGTTTTACGGCTTTGTGGGCTATGTCTTGCCAAGCTTTCATAATGAGATTTCGCACAACACTGAAATTTTGCTAATCGCTTTGACGCTAGGTGCTATTAGCGTCGTGGCAATCGCTACAATTTTTGCGTATAAAAACGCAAAATTTAGCCCAAATTTGAAAAATTCTAAAATTTACAAAATTTTAAGCGCGCAGTATTTCATACCGCAATTTTACGACATTTTCATAGTGGGAAGCTATAAAATCATAAGCCAAATTTGTGCCAAAATAGATAGCGCGATCATTGATAGCATTGTAGATCTAATCGCCAAAGCGCTACTAAAAATGGGCTTTGCGCTCCAAGGCGCAAACGACGGGACAAATTTGAGCGTAAATTTGAGATTGATGATTTTTGGCTTTTTTGCGCTTTTGGTTTTAGTATTTTTGATTTAAGGTAGATTATGGAGCATTTTTTAAGTTTAATTATATTTTTCCCAGCCGTCGCTGGGGTGCTTGGGGTTTTTATCGATGAGCGGAGCATAAAAACTTATGCTGTGATGATGAGCCTGATAGAATTTGCGCTTTCGCTCTTTTTGCTGGCTTTTTATGAGGGCGGGACCTCGTTTAGCACCTCGGCAAGTATCATTAGCGCGTATGGGATAAGCTATTTTATCGGCGTAGATGGGATTAGCCTATTTTTGGTGATTTTAAGCACGCTAATGACATTTTTGGCCCTAATTAGCCTAAGCATAAGAGAGAGGGTTAAAAATTTAATCATCTCGGTTTTGTTTTTAGAAATGACGATGATTGGGGTTTTTGTCGCGCTTGATGCGATATTATTTTATATATTTTGGGAGCTCTCTCTTATCCCAATGCTCTATATCATCGGCGCGTGGGGAAGCGGGCGCAGGATTTATGCTGGGGTGAAATTTTTTATCTACACATTTTTTGGCTCTATGTTTTTACTCGTGGGGCTAATCGCAATGGCGTATTTATACTACAAATCCACGGGCGAGTTTAGCTTTAATCTCATCGCGTGGCAGGGGCTAAATTTGCCAATAAATGCGCAAAATTTGCTATTTTTGGCTTTTGGAATTGCTTTTGCGATAAAAACGCCAATGTTTCCATTTCACACTTGGCTACCTTACGCGCACGGACAGGCCCCTACAATCGGCTCTGTTTTGCTAGCGGCTGTCTTGCTAAAAATGGGAACTTACGGCTTCGTGCGATTTTCATTGCCACTTTTCCCTGATGCGTGCATGCATTTCGCCCCTTTAATGTGCGTTTTAGCGATAATTATGGTGATTTATACTAGCTTCATCGCATTTGCGCAAAAAGACATAAAACAAGTCGTCGCTTACAGCTCTATCGCTCACATGGGCGTGATAATACTAGGCATTTTCTCGCTTGGAAGCGAGGGCGTTAGCGGGGCAATATTTTTGATGATTAGCCACGGAATCACCTCTGGCGGGCTTTTTATGCTTGTGGGATTTATCTATGATAGACGCCACACAAAGCTGCTAAGCGAGTTTGGCGGACTTGCCAAAATTATGCCAGTTTATGCCTTTTGCTTTGGCGTGGTTTTATTTAGTGGGATTGGACTTCCGCTTACGATTGGATTTGTGGGCGAGTTTTTAAGCTTGCTTGGCATTTATAAAATCAGCTTTTCGTATGCGCTTTTTGGCGGATTTGGTATAGTTATGGGGGCGATTTATAGCTTAAATTTATACAAAAAAACATTTTTTGGCAAAATTTGCGTCGAACAAAACAGAAGCTTAAAAGATTTGAAATTTAGCGAAATTTCAAGCATTGTTCCGATTTGTGTTTTGTGCATTTTCCTAGGTGTCGCGCCAAATTTTATGCTTAGTCGCATTTCGCAAAGTGTGAGCGAAAATATCGCTCTCATGGCGCACAACGCCCAAAATTTAGCCACCAAAAACTACATAGAAAAAGCAAATTTCAAGGCGGTGATAAATGCAAAATAGTCTTTTAAATTTAGCCGTAATCGTGCCAATGGCGATTTTGTGCGTGTTTGCGCTACTGATTTTAGCACTTTGCCTTTTTGGGCGCAAATTACCCCAAAACTTCTACGCCATAATCACACTTTTAGCCCTTATTTTGGACTTTGGCTTCGTTTTTGGATACAGTGGCGGCGCAAGAGGCTTTTTTGATATTATGCTAGTTGATAATCTAGCAATTCTTGCAACCCTCATAATTTTGGGTTGTAGCGTGTTTTATATCTGGCTAAGCCTTGGGGCTAAAAGCGCGCACGAATACAGCGTGGCGGAGTTTTTCGCCATTTTTCTTTTTATGATTTTAGGGTATGAATTTATGGTATCAAGCGAAAATTTAATGATGATTTTCGTTGGATTAGAGACCTCATCGCTAGCACTTTATACACTCATTGCCATGCACAACCGCGCGCGCTCTGCTGAGGCTGCGCTCAAATACTTCGTAATGGGCGCGCTGGGTTCAGCGTTTTACGCATTTGGCGCGGCGCTATTTTTCCTAATCACAGGCTCGTTTGAAATTTCGCAAATCGCTATGATTGCGCAAAATTCAGGCCTTAGCACGAGCGCGGCTCTGTTTGGCGCAAGCGCATTTATGATAGCTTCTATCGGCTTTAAGCTATCATTTATCCCATTTCACGCATGGATTATGGACGCTTACGAGGGCGCCAGCTCGGCCCTTAGTGGCTTTATGTCCGTCGCGCCCAAAATCGCAGCCTTCATTGTAGCCATTAGACTTTTTGAAGCATTGCAAAACATAGGCGTAGCGTGGCTTAACTCGGTTTTATACGCAATCGCCGTGCTTACAATTAGCGTGGCAAATGTCATGGCACTAGTCCAGCACGATGTCAAACGCATGCTATCTTACAGCGCGATTAGCCACGCTGGATTTGGGCTTTGCGCCATAGTTATCGGCACGACGGAAGCAAATTTAAGCCTTTTTGTTTATTGGGTTTTATACGCAATGGCGAATTTAGGCGCATTTGCCGTGCTTTGGAGCGCAAGAGAAAAAAGGGATTTGCACGGCGTCGGTAGCGAGATTTGGAGCCGTTTCGAGTATCCATACGAGAAATTTAACGGCCTTATCCACACATTTCCACTGCGCGCGATTGCTCTGGCTATTTTTATGCTGAGCCTTGCTGGGATTCCGCCGTTTGGGCTGTTTTGGGGTAAATTATATTTGCTTGGCTCTGCTATTAGGGGCGAATTTTACGGCTTGGCTGTGATAATGGCGGTAAATAGCGCGGTTGCGCTGTATTATTATCTGCGTTTAATCCTGTGTATGTTTTTGTGCGAGGCGGACTTTCGCTCGGCTAAATTTCGCGCCGCACTGCGCCAAAGTAGCGCGCCGATAAATTTCGCCGTGGCTTTGTGCGCGGTTTTGTGCGCTATAATGCCGTTTCTTGTGGATTTTATAAGTAGTAGTATGGGTAAGGTTTTGCTTTAAGATTAAAATTTTGGCTCAAATTTGAGCCAAAATTTAGTGAATTTGTGGGCAAATTTTACTCTGCCACCCTAGTTTCGTTTGGATCCATTTCGATGATTTCCCATGGTAAGCCTTGGCGATTTAGCTCGTCCATAAATGGCTTGGCGTCAAATTCTTCCATATTAAATACGCCTTTTCCGCTCCATTTGCCAGTTGCTATCATCATCGAGCCTATCATCGCAGGCACGCCTGTGGTGTAGCTAACAGCCTGTGCGCCAGTCTCTGCGTAGCACTCTTCGTGGTCGCAGACATTGTAAATATAAACTTTTCGCGCTTTGCCATCTTTAAAGCCCTTGATAACGCAGCCGATATTTGTTTTGCCTTTTGTGCGTGGTCCTAAACTTGCCGGGTCAGGAAGCAAAGTCTTTAAAAACTGAATCGGCACGATTTTCATGCCGTTATGCTCGACTTCGTCAATGCGAAGCATACCGACATTTTCTAGGCAACGCATGTGCGTTAGATAGCTTTGCCCAAAGGTCATAAAAAAGCGAATTCGCTTTAAGCCCTTGATATTTTTAACCAAACTTTCCATTTCTTCGTGATAAAGCAAATAGCTATCTTTCACGCCGACACGCGGGTAGTCCCATTTCATCATTATTTCAAGCGGTTTTGTGGTGATCCACGAGCCATTTTCCCAGTATCTGCCATTAGCTGAAACTTCACGCAAATTAATTTCTGGGTTAAAATTTGTCGCAAACGCGTATCCGTGGTCGCCTGCGTTGCAATCAAGTATATCAATCTCATTTATTTCATCAAATAAATTTTGCTGCGCGTAGGCGCAAAATACATTTGTAACGCCCGGATCAAATCCGCTTCCTAGAAGTGCGGGAATTCCTGCGTTTTTAAAATCATCATTTTTCGCCCATTGAAGTTTGTATTCAAAGTGCGCTGTGTCTGGGTGCTCGTAGTTTGCGGTATCGATGTATGGGATTCCCGCTTTCAAACAAGCGTCCATTAGTGTGAGATCTTGATACGGCAAAGCCACATTTAAAAGCAAATCTGCTCCGATTTCTTTGGCAAATTTTGCCACGGCTTCGGTATCGTCGGCGTCGATTTTGGCTGTATCGATTTCTACGCCAAGTCGTTCTTTGATAAATTTAGCGATTTCATCGCATTTGCTTTTGGTTCTACTAGCAAGAGTTATTTTGGTAAAAACTTGCGAGTTCATCGCGCATTTCACGGTTGCCACACGGCTTACTCCACCTGCTCCGATAATCAAAATATGGCTCATTTTTCTTCCTTTAAACAAAATTTGCAAATTTTATCAAAAACGCACTTAAAAGCTAAATTTTAAACAAAAATTCCGCTATCAAATACGCCATATAGACCATTATCACACCCACCACGCTATCTATGATCCGCCATGCTTTTTCGTTCGCAAACAGCCCAGCAAGCGCCCTAGCAGCGTATCCTAAGCTAAAAAACCACGCAAATGATACCAAAACCGCCCCGCAAAAAAACCAAATTTTTAGCTCGCTTGGCACGGGTGCTGATGTCGAGCCGATAACGACGATAGTATCCAAATAAACATGCGGATTTAGCACGGTTACGGCTAGGGTTTTTAAAACCACCGGAAGCAGTGAGGCGTTTTTAGCGTTTTTAATTTTGGCGAAGTGCGAGCCCTTGTATGCGCTACGAAATGAGGCCAGCGCGTAAGCAAGCAAAAACAAAATTCCACTCACACCCAAAATCAGCGTCAAAAGCTCGTTTTTAGCGAAACTCTCGCCCACGACAAAGACGCCAAAGCCCGTAAAAACGATATCAAGCAGGGTGCAAAGCGCGCAAACGACGAAAATATAGCTTTTGGCTAGGCCTTGCGAGATGACAAAGATATTTTGTGCGCCAATCGCCACAATCATCGATAGCATGAGCCCAGCCCCGCGCAAAAATGCGCTGGTGATGGCTGGGTCTATCATTTGCGTTTGCCGTGTTTTTTAGAATTTGCGCTAGGCTCTTCGGGTTCGTTTTCAAAGCCCATTTTAGCGCGCAAAATTTTATTTATTTCATAGATTGAGGTTTCGTAGATATCGGGCATCGTAGCCTCTTTATCAGTATAGAAATGCAAGAAATTATAAGTATCGTCCAAATTCAGAGCGCACTTGAATTCGAAATTTAAAAGTTTAACCTGCTTTTTGCCAGCGGTGAAAGTTTTGACATTGATATTTTTAATATCGGCGAATTTAAACTCCTGTTCGCGCTCATTTATAACGATTTTTAGAGCATCATCGGTGATTTCGATATGTTTTTTACTAAACATTTTTTTCAGACAAAACAGCGCACTCACAGCACAAGTCGCCGACATAAAAAGCGCGATCCCGCCATATCCGATATGATACAAATATCCGCCACAAACTGCCAAAATAATGGCAGCGACTAAGGTTGCTCTAACTGGTTTTTTATTTTCGTTTATTATCATTTTTACCTACTTAAAATTTGTTTTATATGTTCGTAAATTTTATAATTAAATGCGTCGATTGCGCGAGATTTTGACAAATTTGAGCTACTATTTTGATAGGTCAAATTCGTAGTGTAATCCTGCCAAGCTTTGCCCTCTTTCACGCTGATTAGCAAGCCAACCTGCGCGTCATAGAGCCTTTCAGGGACATCGTCATACCATGGATCATAAAACATCGGAAATCCCATACCTACGCCCCAGTGGCTGTGTCTATGACCTCTGCCACCACCAAAACCAAAGCCAAAACTAAACCTAGGTCTTGCATAATAATCCCCACCAACGCTTAGCAAGCGAAAATAATTTATATTTCCACCCACCTTAATCGTGGCGTCTTTTTCGTTTTTTACTACCACAAATCCGTCTTTTACCAGATACTCGCTCACAGCCGAGGTTAGATTTAAATCACTCGTGCTGGTGTTTGTAAAACTCACGCTGATGAATTTTTTCTCTGGCATTTTGGTGATAAAAATCGGCTCGCTCGTGCGCACGATCCCGCTATTTACCGGCGCTTTTGCGCAACCTGTAAAAAACGCAAAAATACAAATCGTAAAAACGCTTAAAATTTTAATTTTCATCAAATTTCTCCGAAAAAATTTCAGAGATTGTAGCAAATTTAGGATTAAGAATTTATAGAATTAAGAAATTTTGGGAGATTTCTCTCCCAAAATTTTATAAATTTGTGCCCCGAGTAAGCACGCGTTTGCGATAAACTTCCGAAACTTTCGTGCTATCGCCGACTAAAAGCGCATTTGTGCAACAAATCGCCGCGCACATTGGCACCTTGCCCTCAGCTATGCGGTTTTGGCCGTATTTGTGAAGCTCGGCACTAGAAAATGTCTCCTCAGGACCTCCTGCACACATTGTGCATTTATCCATTGCGCCTTTTATGCCAAAAGCTCCGTCTCGTGGGAACTGCGGCGCACCAAACGGACACGCATACAAGCAGTATCCGCAGCCGATACATTTATCTTTATCATGCAAGACAATCCCGTCAGCCCTGATGTAAAAGCACTGCACCGGACAAACCTGCGCACATGGCGCGTCTGTGCAGTGCTGACATGCGATCGAGCTAGCCACCTCTTTGCCAGGAACACCCTCATTTAGGATTAAAACCTTGCGTCTATTAATACCCACAGGGACTTCGTGCGCATTAGAGCAGGCCACTTGACAGCCGTAGCATGCGATACATCTTTGAACATCTACATAAAATTTCATTCTTCCCATTATCTACTCCTTACGCTTTTTCCAAACGGCAAAGTCCGGCGTTAAATTCCGAAATTTGCGTATTTATATCAAAGCCGTAATTCGTGATAGTGTTCGAACTCTCACCGATGACATAAGGTTTCGCCCCCTCTGGATAGCGCGAGCTTAGATCCACGCCCTGCATAATTCCAGCGAAGTTATACGGCAACACTATGCGATCTGGCGTAACAGAGTGCGAATATATACATTTGACCTTGATTTTCGTGCCTTGTGGCGAGTGTATCCACATCATCGCCCCGTCAGCTATACCATAATCTGCCGCTAGTTTTGGATTGACATGAGCAAACATCTCTGGCGTGATTGCTGCAAGGTATTTGCTAGTGCGCTCTAACATACCAGCACCGCTTAAATTTACAAGTCTCATTGAGCTCATAATCGTAGGGAAATCCTTGCTCCAATCCTGCTTTTTCTGCTCGCTGATAAATTTAACCTCGACACGGAAATTTTTAGCCTGATCGTCAAATGTAGGGTATTTTTCTACCAAATCCCAGCGCGGAGAGTGCAACGGCTCTCTGTGTTTAGGGATAGGATCGGCAAACTCCCAAACTTTCGCCCTAGCCCTTGCGTTTCCACAAGGACAAATTCCAAATTCGCGCGCTTTTTGGTTGATGATTCCGCTATAATCATCACTCCAACTAGGCCCCATTTTCGCCTTTTCTTCCTCGCTAAGCGTGATTCCTAACATTTCTTCGATATTATCTTTTAGCAAATGTGCATGTCCGCCAGAAATCTTCGCTCCTGGCAGAGTTATGCCCTCGCCTGCTAGCTGCGAAACGCCGTCGTGCTCTAAGCCAAAGCGATTTCTAAATCCCATACCGCCCTTTTCATAAGGTTTGCTTAAATCATACAAAATAGGCGTGCCTGGGTGCTTAATATCCCAGCAAGGCCACGGAAGTCCGAAGTATTCGCCCTCGACTTCGCCACCAATTCCCATTAGCGTATCAGGATCGAAAAATTCCCAGTTTCTTTGGTGTCGTCTTAATCTCTCTGCGGTTCTACCTTGTGCGCCGATACTATGACCGCACCTTGCGATCTCGTTTGTAGCGTCATCTGGCCAGATGAAAGGCTCATTATCGGCTTTTACCTGCTTGATTTCGCCATTTACGACTTCCATTTTCATACCGCGAGTGTATTCATCATAAAAGCCAAATTTTTTGGCGAACATAAACATTACCTCGTGGTCTTCCTTGCTCTCATAGATTGGTTTGATGACCTGAGTGCGCCACTGACCAGTTCTGTTTGTAGCCTGCAAATGCCCCTCTGTCTCAAACTGCGTGCAAGTAGGAAGGACATAAATGCCGTCCTTTCTATCGCTTAAAATCGCAACTTCGTTTAAGAAAGGCTCGGCTACGACGAGCATATCTAGCTTATCAACAGCTTGTTGAATTTTAGTCAAATGCGCCATAGAGGTGATTCCTGTGCCTTGAACCCAAAGCACGCGTAAATTTCCGCTCGAATATGTCTTTTCCTCTTTTAACACGCCTTGCCACCATTTAGAGAGCGAATAGCCTTTTTCATTGCGCCAAGTTATCTCTTTCTCGGCGTTTGGATCGACATGGAAATACTCATCAAAATTTGTTCCAGCAACTTTTCCGCCTTGTTTTGGCTCTTTAATGGTCGTAGCGAAGCGTTTGACAAATGTATCAAAATCCACGCCCCAGCCCTTGCAGTAGTGTTTCCACGCCGCGTCGCCTAGTCCATAATACATTGGCAGTGTATCAGCCAAATCGCCCATATCGGTTGAACCTTGAACATTATCATGACCACGAATAATATTCGTTCCACCGCCCGGTTTGCCCATATTTCCTAAAACTAATTGCAAAATCGAAAGAATTCTAGTATTCGAGCTACCCACAGAGTGCTGAGTGATACCAAGAGCCCAAATCAGCGTAGCTGGCTTGGTCGTAGCAAACATTTTTGTAAATTCGAGCAACTCTTCGATCTTACAGCCTGTAACATTTGCTGTCTCTTCTGGCGTCCATTTTTCAGCCTCCGCGCGAATTTCATCAATTGCATAAGATTGATTTGCGATGACATCTTTATCTTCCCAGCCGTTTTTGAAAATCAGATGAAGCATACCATAAATAAAAGCTATGTCCGTTCCTGGGCGGATTCTGATATACATATCAGCCTTGGCCGCAGTTCTAGTAAATGCAGGATCTACGACGACGATTTTCGCGCCGTTTCTATCTTTGGCTTGCAGAGCGTGTTTCATGCCACCAACTGGGTTTGCCACGGCTGAATTTGCACCGATGAAAAGTATCATTTTTGAGTTTGCTGCCATATCACCGAAGTGATTTGTCATAGCGCCATAACCCCATGTATTCGCCACACCGGCGACTGTTGCGCTATGTCAAATTCTAGCAACATGGTCTATATTATTAGAACCCCAAAATGCTGCAAATTTTCTAAAATAAAATGCCTGTTCGTTGCAAAATTTAGCTGAACCTAGAAATTCTACGCTATCTGGACCATCTTCTTTTCGCACTTCTAGCATTTTTGCTGAAATTTCATTAACTGCTTGCTCCCAGCTTATGCGCTCCCATTTGCCACCAACTTTTTTAAGTGGGTATTTTAAACGCATTTTTGACTTGGTTAAATCGATTTGATCGATTCCCTTACAGCAATGGCTTCCTTGCGAAATCGGGTGATCTACCGCCATGTCTTGGCGAATCCAAGTGTTTGTGCTCTCATCGACCTGTGCGATAATACCGCACCCTGCCGAACAAATCGAGCAAACCGTCTTTTTATAAACCGAATTTGGAAAAGGGTTTTTAATCTCTTGCTCTGTCGCCTCGCGAAGTGTGTCGTTAGCTCCAAACGCACTTACGCTAGCACCGCCCAAAGCAGCGAGTTTTAAAAACGACCTTCTGCCGATCGTATTTTCACTCATAATCTACTCCTAATACGCTACTTTGTAGTATTTTTGCCACGCTTCACTTTCAGAGTAAAGCACCTCTTTTTTTGGTGATTTTCCGCGAACTGTGTTTGGTTGGGGAGTGTCTTTATCACCGTTTGCACTAGCCACGCTAGCAGCTATACCTACGGCACCGACGGCGCCGACTTTTAGAGATTTTTTGAGAAAATCTCTGCGTTTGCTTTGCATAATCTCTCCTTTAAAAGGAAATTTTATTTTAATCTTTGTCGTAACGCCTGCTACATATCTTAAAATAGCTGATATTAGCGAAAAGTTAATAATAAAGCGGTTAAAAATAAAATTATAATTTAAGATTAATTTTATTTTAAGAAAGGCTAAAATTCGGCGAATTTAGCCAAATTTCGCCAAAATTTTAGCGAATTTACTCGTCAAATTCAAAATTGTGCTTCGCGTTTTTGAAATTTCCGCGATAAAGCTTGGCATTAATTGATTCTTTGGCGATATTTTTATCTTTTTGCGGTTTTGGCAGGGCCAAAAGCGAACGCTCCAAAGCAAAAAAACTCTCCATAATCCCAGCCAACGCCTTAAAAAATTTCGAGCTTTTGTGCTCCTTTAAAAGTCCCATAAAATGGTCGCAAAACTCATTTATCACGCTTGCAAAAAGCTCGGTTGAAAGGAAAATATTTCCATTTTGCGCCTCCGCCTCATCGCGCAAAAGCGAAGATTGCAGATAAAAAATAAATCCCACGAAATCCTCGCTATCCTTGCAAAGCTCGCTGTTACGGCGAAATTTGCTCTTTTTAAGGGTGTTTGTGATGAGGATTTTCATTCTGCCCTCGTCCCTGCCCTCGTCGTAAAAACTAGCTGTCGTTGGGACATTGACAAAGGAAAAATCAAACAAAACATCGTTTTGCTCGCGCCTAAACTCCTCAAAACTAAAATTTTGCAAAATTTCAAAATTCTTAGCGTCTGCTTCGCTAATCGGCGATGATTTTAGAAATTCGAGTTGCTCTTTCCACAGGCTAAATTTAGCCCCGTTTTCGTAGAAAAAAAACGGAATTGCGAAAAATTCATAATAATACGACCTAGCCTTAATCAAATTTAAATCCATTTTCAAATCTCCTCTTGCATTTGCTTTAAAATCATAATTTTCGCCTTGCAATCAGCGCAACAAAACAGCGTTTTTGCCTTATCTGCATCGTCCGCGAAGTGCGCGCTCATCAAATTTGCGATTTTCATAATCGCCTTTTTTGTGGCAAATTTTTTGCCGCACTCAATACACTCAAACAGCTCGTCGCGGGCTAAAATTTGATACTCGAAAAACTCTTTTTTAAGCTCTACGCCACACAAATCAAGCGCCATAGTATCTTTTTCGGCGCAACTTCGCACGCAGTAATCGCACCCCACGCAAAGCGAAGCGTTAAATTTGAGCGAATTATCGCTTTTATCGGCAAAAAGTGCGCCTGTGTTGCACGCGCCCGCGCACGATAGGCACAGCGTGCAGGTTTGCTCGTTTATGCTGATTTTAGCGTGGCTTTGCGACGCGCCGTTTGCGACCACGCCGTAATCGCCCTCGCCCACCATAAATGCCATGCGAGCTGAGAAAATTTCAATTTTGCTTAAATTTGTCTCATTTAGGCTAAATTTCCATTTTTGCCCGCTTTTAGCCAAATTTAGCGCAGTTTTTAGCTGGGCTTCATTGCTAGCCACAAACACTCCCTGCACGCCATAAATCGCCATTGTAACGCTATTTATGAGATTTATCGCATCTTTTGTGGCTTCGCAAATCTCGCCCTCAAAAAGCACAACCTGCGAGCCTGTTTCTTGCATTATGCTAAGCAAAGAAATCTCATCAAGCTGAAATTTAGCAAAAATTCCAAATAGAAGCACCCCACAGGGCAAACTCACGCCCGAAATCTCGCCAAGGCTCGCCTCATGGGCAAGAAGCGGAATTTTGCCGGCGTAGAGTTTTGCCATTTGGCTAATCGCGATTGGTGGCTGTTTTGCCGAGCTAATCGCACCTGTGGGGCAGACGCTCACACACCTACCACAGGCTATGCAATCAATATGCGAAATTTCAAGCTTGCGATTTTGCTCATCTTTCAAAAGTGCCACGCTAGGGCAAACCTCCACGCATTTGGCGCACAGCTCCACTCTCCTGCCCTCGTATTGACAGAGATTTGCGTTAAATGAAATGTTGTTTTTGTAAGTGTAAATCGGCGATTTTTCGGATACGAGAGCTAGAATTTCATCATCATTTAACCCTGCGATTTCATAGCAACCACTTTGGCGAAGTTGATAGCTTTTTGCATTTTCTACTAAGAAAAAATCGGCCTCGACCTCGTATTCATCGGTGTTACTTAGCACGCTTACACTCAAATCCCCAATCCCACCATAGACAAATTTCACCTCAGCGTGAGTTAGGCAAATCACCTTAAATCCAGCGTTTTTGAGCGCATTTACACTGCTTTTGCGCTCATTATCGCTTACGAAAATTATATTTTTTCCCACTGGTTTTTGATAGGCATTATCCGCGCCATAATCAAACATCACCGCCTTTGCTTCGTATAAAATTTCGACATTTCTAGCGATTTGAAGCATTTCATCGTTTGTGGAATTTATATAAAAATTTATCTCTGGCGCGTAAATTTCAGCCTTTAAGCTAGGCGAATTTGCCACGACAAAGTGTTTTTCGCTATCAGTGCAAACCTCTATGCTATCGCCTAAAATAGCCTCTTTTACGCCCACTGGGCTAAATCCGTATTCGCTCATTTTCTATCCTAAAAACAAAATTCGCATTTTTTACACTCATTTTCTAAACAATCGTTAAATGTAAATTTAAACTAAACATAAGTTAAATTTGTAATTTTTTTGGCATGTTAAATTTTAATAAAAATAGTGATAAAAATGGTCCGTAAAAACAAAATTTATAGGATTTTTTAAATGCAAATCAAACTTCCCAAAGTCGATAAAATCGCAAATAGCGCGGAATTTCACGGACTTTTGAAGCCTGTGGTTTTGCGGATCGCAAAAGAGGTAATCGCCGAATTTAGAACCAGCCTAGTAAATGGCGAAAATTCGTGCGCTAGCGAAGAGCAAATCATCGCGCAAATCAAATCTCGCTACGAAAAATTCGCAAATCTCGCACTTCGTCCGCTCATCAACGCAACTGGCGTCGTGCTTCACACCAATCTCGGTCGTAGCGTGATTTCGCCTGAAATTTTATCTCGCGCGCAGGGGGCGATTTGCGCCTATTCTAACCTCGAATTCGACCTAGATAGCGGAACGCGCGCCAATCGCTACGATTATACTAGCGCGCTTTTGGCTGAGCTTTTTGGTTGCGAGAGCGCACTTGCGGTAAATAACAACGCAGCGGCTGTATTTTTGGTGCTAAATACCTTTGCTAGGGGGCGCGAAGTCGTGGTAAGTCGTGGCGAGCTAGTCGAAATCGGCGGGAGTTTTAGGGTAAGCGAGGTCATGGCGAACTCTGGGGCGATTTTGCGCGAGGTTGGCACCACGAATAAGACTAAAATTTCGGATTATCAAAATGCCATAAACGAAAATACGGCAGTTTTGATGAAAATTCATCGTTCAAATTTTGAAATTTCAGGTTTCACACAAAGTGTGGAAATAGACGAAATTTCGCGTTTAGCAAAATTTGCGAGCGAGAAAAAGGCTGAATTTTACGAGAAAAAAGAGCTGGAATTTAAAATTTGCGAAGAGGAAAAATTTAGCGAAATCATTGATTATTACGATCTTGGAAGTGGGAGCGTAAATGATTTAGGCGCGAATTTAGCTAAAAACGAGCCAAAAATTGGCGAAATTTTAGCCTCCGGGGCTAGGCTGATTAGTTTTAGCGGGGATAAACTTTTTGGAAGTGTGCAGTGCGGAATTATACTAGGTGAGAAATCCTTAATCGAAAAATTGCGCAAAAATCAGCTTTTGCGTATGCTTCGGGCTGATAAAATCACCCTTGCGATTTTAAACGAAACGATTAAGGCTTACATTAATAAAGAATTTTCGCTAATTCCTACGATTGATCAAATTCATCTGCCCCTTAGCGAGCTTGAAAGGCGCGCGCAGGGTGTTTTGGACGCGCTAAAAAATACTAAATTTCAAGCAAGCCTTATTCGCACAAAAACCTTTGTGGGCGGCGGGAGTCTGCCTTGCAAAAACTACGATAGCGTCGCTTTGGTGCTTAGCCAAAACGCTAGCCCAGAGGAAATTTCGG
This sequence comes from Campylobacter sp. JMF_06 NA1, assembly GCF_027737785.1. NCBI lineage: Bacteria > Pseudomonadati > Campylobacterota > Epsilonproteobacteria > Campylobacterales > Campylobacteraceae > Campylobacter > Campylobacter sp. JMF_06 NA1. Next base: position 135,259 of record NZ_JAOVUA010000003.1, on the reverse strand, counting down.
CGAAATTTAGGGCGCGCGGGATTATCGGGCGCATTGAAAACGATAAATTTTTGCTTGATTTTCGCGCCATTTTAAAACACGATTTACAAAAACTAATAAAAATTTTAAAGGAAATGTATGAATAGCGTCATAATCGGCACAGCAGGGCATATCGATCATGGCAAAACCGCACTCATAAAGGCGCTAAATGGCGTCGATGGAGATAGATTGGCAAGCGAGATTAAGCGCGGAATCACGATTGATTTAAGCTTTTCAAATTTAAAATCAAAAAGCGCAAATATCGCATTTATCGATGTTCCGGGACACGAAAATTTAGTAAAAACCATGATTAGTGGGGCGTATGCGTTTGACTGCGCGCTTTTAATCGTCGCTAGCGATGACGGGCTAATGCCCCAAAGCAGGGAGCATATCGAAATTTTATCGCTTTTAGATGTAAAAAGCGTGGTTTTGTGTATCACAAAGTGCGATCTCACGGACTCTGCGCGCCAAAGCAAAGTTAAAAAAGAGTGCGAGGAATTTATAGCCAAATTTTCAAATTTGCAAATTTTAAATACTTTTTTCCTAAGCGCAAAGACAAATTTAGGCGTTGATGAGCTTAAATCTTATCTATTTAATATAAAGCCAAAACCGCGCAAAAATGGGGGAATTCTGCACTATTATATAGATAGAATTTTCACTTTAAAAGGCATTGGCACGGTGGTAACTGGCTCGCTTATTAGCGGTGCGATTTCGCGTGGTGAAAAGCTTCTTTGCGCAGATTGTGGCAAAATTTTAACCGCTAAAAGCCTGCAAATCCACGACACTGACACGCAGGTTGCGTATGCGCCAAACCGCGTAGCAATCGCGCTTGATGCTAAAACTAGCGAGTTAGAGCGAGGCTATATCCTTACTAAAAAGGGCTTTTTTAGGGGATTTAACGAAGCCGATACGCTCTTTCGTGGCAAAATAGCGCATGGGGAGGATGTGAGCTTTTGTGTGGGCTCAAAGCAAACGCCAGCAAAAGCGCGCATTATCAAAGAGCTTGATAGTGGCGAATTTTTGATAAATTTCAAATTTGAAAAAACTATGTTTTTGAAATTTGACGAGCCATTTGTATGCTTGGCAAACTCTCGCGTATGTGGGGGCGGAAGGGCGCTAAATGCGGTCATCGAGCCACTAAAAAAGGCAAATAAGGCAGAGTTTTTAACAGCGCTTTTGCACAAAAATTTCAAAAAAGCCTTTGAAATTTTAAGCAAATTTCACCGCCACGGATTTGGGCTGTTTTCGGCGTATCAGAGATTTGATATGGATTATGATAGCGCAAAAGCGATTGCTAAGACGATACCAAATACATATTTTGACGAAGCGACGCTGTGCGTGTATGATAATAGCGCGATTGGCGATATCAAAGAGCTGATTAAATTTATCATAGCAAAAAACCCGCACGCTGTATTTTCCCCAACCTCAATCGCCCTAAAACTCTCTTGGGCTAGCGAAAGCTTAGCCTCCCTCGTGCTTAGCGAGCTAGAAAGGGCTGGCGTGATAGAAAAAACCGGTGGCGTGTATATCAAAAAAGGGGCAAATTTACAGGATTTAAAACAGAGCTTGGAGGGCAAAATTTTTGACATCATCAAAAAAGGCGGAATTGCCCCGCTTGCGCCATATAATATCTACGAAATGCTCGATATCGACCGTGTCAGTGGCGATGACGCTCTGAAAAAACTAACATATTCTAAAAAGGTAGTTCGCCTAGCGCACAATCTCTTTGTGGAGGCTGGGAATTTAAGCCAGATTATCAAAAAGCTTTATGATTTGATAAAAGAAGCTGGTTTTGCCGATGTAGCAAATGTCAAAGAGAGCCTAAATTTAAGCAGGAAATTTGCGATTTCTTACCTAGAATACCTCGATAATCTAGGCGATATCATCACAATCGATAATAAACGCTACTTAAAAAAATAAGTTATTTACAAATTTTGGCTAAAATCGTTGGATTTTTTAAAAAAGGAAGAAAATGAAAAAAGTTTTACTTTTCTCGCTTGCGGGCGCGCTAAGCCTAAATGCCGCGCTTAGCGATAGCGAAATTTTATCTATGTATGGCGGTTTGCCAGCAAATTTAAAAATCAGCGTGGCTGAGCGTATGCCAGTAGAGGGGCTAAAAGATATCCAAGCTGTGATTTTGAAAATTTCAAATGGCGAAATTTCACAAGAAGAGGTGATTTTCACTAGTGGAGATTTGGTTTTGATGGATGTAATCGACCCTAAAAAACAGATTCTTTACAAAGATCAAATCAAACAATCTAGACTTTCAAAAGGGGTAGCAAGCGTCTATAAAAGCGAAAGCAAAGACAATATCATTACCCTTGGAAATGACCCTAAAAAGCCAACTTTACTAATGCTAACTGACGCTGAGTGTCCGTTTTGTCGTAGAGAGCTAGCCGAAATCGAGCGAACGCTTAAAAGCAACAATGTCGAGATCGTAATGACATCAGTGCATGGAGATAGCGGTCATGCCAAATCAGCGCTGATTTACAAAGAGGTCAAATCAGCCAAAACTGACGCCGAAAAAATCGCTGTTTTGCGCAAATACTACGCCGAAGATAACAAAGCAAACGCTTCAAGCGTAAGCCCTGAGGAACTAAAAAGCGCAAAAGCTATCGCCGATAAATACTTCTCATCTGGCCTAAATTCAGTGCCATTTATCATCGAAACTTCAAAATTAAAATAAATTTCAAAATTTATACTTCAAATTCCACGCTAAATTTATGAATTTAGCGTGGAGCAAATTTCAAAATTTCATTAAAACAAAAATTTTGGAAATTTTAAAATTTCCAAAATTTTTGGTAGGTTATTTAGATTTTTTTGTAGAATTTGTAGGGTTTAGGTTGCGGTCAATTATGCGGACATTTGCATTAGAGCGGATTCTATCGTTAAATTCCTCGACCATTTTTTTGCGTTTGTTAGTAACATAGGCCTCGATTGCCTTTTCTTGCACGCTTTCGAAATCAGCCGTTTGCACGCCCTTTTTATCATTGACATAAAACATCTCATATCCATTTGCCGTAGGGATAACTGGCGAGAATTTGCCCTTATCCACGCTTGTGACGATGTATTTTAGCCCTGCGTCCATTTGGCTAGATTTTAGTGTGCCACGCATGACATATACATTGCCAGGGCGGGCATTTGGATTGCGTTTGATAGGATTAAGAGCGCTCTCGGTTTTAGCGATATAGCGAGTTAGCGTAATGCTATCAAAGGTCGTGAATAAAGACGGATTTTGCTCATAAAATCTACGCACATTTTGTGGCGTTACGGTGCGTTGCACATCGGCAAAAAGCGGTCCATAGAGCTTTTCTTCTAAAATTCCGCGACGCACATTTTCTCTAAACGCCTCTTCTGACATTTTTTGCTGTTTTAGCGCCTTTTGTAGCTGTTCTAGGCTGAGTTTGTTCTGCTCGGCAATCATTTTTATGCGGTTATCTATTTCGGCTGGGCTTACGGTAATTCCCCTGCGCTTAATCTCAGAATCTTGCAATTTTTGTTTGATTAAAATTTCCATTGCAGCTTGCGGGCTGGCACCTGTGGCCTTTTGGACTCTGGCTAATTCGTAATTCGTAATCGGCTCATTTTCTACGACAGCCACGACGCTATTTACGACATTTGCGTTTAACGCGCCAAAACCTAAAAGTGCAACAACGGCTAGTTTTTTTATCATTTTCAACCTTTATTTAGTCTTTTTGCTTTATAATCCCACGATTATAACATTAAAAAGTAAAATTTTAAAAAGGAAATTTATGATTGTAACTCGTTTCGCACCAAGCCCGACAGGGTATTTGCACATCGGCGGATTAAGAACTGCGCTGTTTTCATACCTATACGCAAGAGCAAATAACGGCAAATTCTTGCTTCGCATTGAAGATACGGATTTAAAAAGAAATTCAGTAGAGGCCGCAAAGGCTATCGAAGAGGCGTTTAAATGGTGCAGTCTAGACTACGACGGCGAAATCGTCTATCAAAGCTCACGATTTGATTTATACAAAGAATATGTCCAAAAGCTCCTTGATGAGGGCAAAGCATATAAATGCTATATGAGCAAGGCTGAGCTAGACGCGCTAAGAGCCGAGCAAGAAGCCAGAAAAGAGCGCCCAAAATACGATAATAGATATCGCGATTTCACAGGCACTCCGCCGGTTGGTATCGAGCCAGTAATCCGCATAAAATCGCCACTTGACGGCACGATTGAGTTTAGCGACGGAATTAAGGGCGATATGAAATTCGAAGCCAAAGACATTTTAGACGATTTTATCATCGCTAGAAGCGACGGCACGCCGACTTATAATTTCACGGTCGTTATAGATGACGCGCTAATGGGCGTTACAGATATCATCAGAGGCGATGATCACCTATCAAATACCCCAAAACAAATCGTGCTTTATAACGCACTTGGATTTAAAGTGCCTAAATTTTACCATGTTGCTATGATAAATGGCTCTGACGGCTCAAAACTCTCTAAACGCCACGGCGCGACAGATGTCATGGAATACAAAAAAATGGGCTATTTGCCACAAGCTCTGCTAAATTTCTTAGTCCGCCTTGGCTGGTCGCATGGGGACGATGAAATTTTTAGCATGGACGATATGAAAAAACTCTTTAATCCTAATAATATCGGCAAAAGTGCAAGCACATTTAACCAAACCAAACTTGATTGGCTAAATGCGCATTACATTAAAAATTTAAGCGTTACCGAAGCCTGCGCCCACCTGCTAGAATTTGGCGTAGATATAGTCCAACACCCTAAAAAAGAGCTTATCATCGATCAATACAAAGAGAGGGCAAAAACCCTAGCCGAAATGGCGAACGGAATCGCAACCTTAATCAATCCTTTAAAAATTTATGATGAAAAAGCGTATAAAAAGTTTATCAACGAAAATTCGATAGCCTTACTCGCAAAATTCCAAGAAATTTTAACCTCAAATTTCGTTGCAAGCGAAATCGAGGCGAAGACAATGGAATTTTTGGAGGCAAACGAAGTGAAGCTAAAAGATTTAGCCCAACCTTTGCGAGTCGCCATAACAGGAACAAGCGTAAGTCCGTCGATATTTGAGATGATTGAAATTTTAGGTAGCGACGAGGTTAAAGCTAGAATTTCTAGCTTATTACAGAAAGGAATTTAAATGGCACAAAATGATTTGAAAGAAAGGGCATTAGAGTATCATATCGGTGGAAAAATCGGCATAAATGTCAAAACCCCATGCGCTAAACCAGAGGATTTGACCCTAGCATACACACCAGGTGTGGCCGAGCCTTGCAAGGTGATTGAGGCCGATAATGAGCTAGCATACAAATACACCAACAAATCAAATCTTGTCGCAGTTATCACAAATGGAACGGCCGTTTTAGGGCTAGGAGATATAGGTGCAATCGCAGGAAAGCCAGTAATGGAGGGAAAAGCAGTTTTGTTTAAAAAATTTGCTGGCGTAGATGCTTTTGATATCGAGATCAACGAAACAGACCCTAAAAAAATAGTCGAAATTTGCAAGGCTATCTCGCCGACATTTGGTGGAATAAATTTAGAGGACATTAAAGCTCCTGAGTGCTTTGAGATCGAAAAAGAGCTACAAAATGCCGTCGATATCCCTGTCATGCACGATGATCAGCACGGCACGGCGATGATTACAGGTGCTGGATTAATCAACGCAGCCTACATCAGCGGCAAAAAAATAGAAGATATGAAAATCGTAGTATCTGGTGCTGGCGCAGCAGGTATCGCGTGCGCGAAACTCTATAAAAGTCTTGGCGCAAAAAATGTAATTATGCTTGATTCAAAGGGCGTAATTCATACTGGCAGAAGCGATTTGAACCCGCAAAAAATGGAATTTGCTATCGACACAAACGATAGAAGCCTAGCAGATGCGATGAGGGGGGCTGATATGTTTCTTGGCCTTAGCAAACCAGGCGTCGTAACAGCCGAAATGGTAAAATCAATGGCGCCAACGCCGATAATCTTCGCTCTGGCTAACCCTGTGCCTGAAATCTACCCAGATGAGGTGCATGCCGTGAGGGACGATGCGATCGTAGGCACTGGCAGAAGCGACTTTGCTAACCAAATCAATAATGTCTTGGGCTTCCCTTACATTTTCCGTGGCGCACTAGATGTAAAAGCCAAAAAAATCACCGAAAATATGAAACTAGCCGCTTCTCGCGCTATGGCGGAGCTAGCCCGTGAGCCAATCCATCCAGATGTGCTAAAAATGCTAGGCAAAAAGGATTTGAAATTTGGGCGAGATTATATTATCCCAAATCCATTTGATCCGCGCGTGTTTGCTATCATTTCAGCCGCTGTGGCAAAGGCTGCGATCGATGATGGCGTCGCGAGAGTAAGCAATTTCGATTTCGAGGCTTACAAAAAATCTTTACAATCAAAATAATCGAAATTTCCCGTTTTCGGGAAATTTCAAAATTTAAGGTATCAAAAAAATGCAAAATTTCGAAAATTCATCAAATTTAGCCCTACTTACTGACTTTTATCAACTCACAATGATGCAAGGGTATTTTTTCTTAAAACCGCACGAAGTCGCAGTTTTTGATATGTATTACCGCAAAAACCCATGTGGTGGCGGTTATGCGATATTTTGTGGTATGAGCGAAGTGGTGGATTATATAGAGAATTTGCATTTTAGCAGTGATGATATAGAGTATTTGCGCTCGCTTGGGAGTTTTAAGGAGGAATTTCTAACCTACCTTGAAAATTTCAAATTTAGTGGCGAAATTTACGCTGTCGATGAGGGCGAGGTCGTATTTCCGCACGAGCCACTAATCCGCGTCAAAGCAAATATCATCGAGGCGCAGTTAATCGAAACTGCGATTTTAAACACCATAAATTTCCAAACCCTAATCGCTACCAAAAGCTCGCGCATAAATTTCAGCGCAGGAGAGGGTAGCGTAATGGAGTTTGGACTTCGCAGAGCGCAGGATAAAAGTGCTGCGATTTTTGGCGCAAAGGCCGCTATAATCGGCGGTTGCGTGGCTACTTCAAATGTTTTGGCTGCCAAAATTTTTGACATACCAGCTATCGGCACGCACTCTCATGCGTGGATAGGAAGCTTTCCTAGCGAAATCGAGGCCTTTCGCGCTTACGCCAAAATTTACCCAGATTCCGCGCTTTTGCTCGTCGATACCTACGATACGCTAAATTCCGGCGTGCCAAATGCGATTAAGGTTTTTGAAGAACTTCGCGAACAAGGCCACAAACCGCTTGGAATCCGCATTGATTCTGGCGATTTGGAATATCTGACCAAACAATCTCGCAAAATGCTTGATAACGCTGGATTTAAGGACGCCAAAATCACAGCCAGCAACGATTTGGACGAATACGCAATCGATCAACTCAAACTTTTCGACGCTAAAATCGATAGTTGGGGCATTGGCACGAGATTAATCACAGGTGGCGATAGTTCAAGCCTTGGCGGCGTTTATAAGCTAAGTGGTATCGAAAAAGAGGGCGAAATTTTGCCAAAGATTAAAATTTCAAACGACCCGCGCAAGATAAACAACCCCGGCTACAAGCAGTTTTTCAGGCTCTATGACAAAGATAGTGGCATGGCGCTAGCGGATTTAATCACGCTTGAAAATGAAAGTATCGATGAAGGCGCACCGCTTGAAATCTTCCACCCACTCTACACCTACAAACGCAAAAAACTCGAAAATTTCAGCGCAAAGGCTATGTTAAAGCCTGTGTTTGTAAATGGTAAATTTGTCGGCGAGAAAAAATCCGTCATGCAAATCGCCGAATTTTCGCGCAAGGCTAAGGCGAAATTTTGGTGCGAATACCTGCGAAATATCCACCCACAAACCTACAAAGTAGATTTATCGGCTAGACTTTGGGAGACGCGAAAATCGCTGATTGATGAAATCAATGCAAATTTAGGCAAATCGTAGAAAATAGTAAATTTTTATTTACTTTTGAAATAAAAATTTTGACTATAATTGCGCGTTTGCAAGATTTCTTGCGTAAAATTTCATTTTAAAAGGATAGAAAATGAGCAAAATTCTCTCATGCATGACTGCACTTTTACTTTTGGCAGGTTGCGCCTCAAAGCAGCTTCGCCAATCCCCAGAGGACGCGATTAACGAGCAAAACCACACCGCAGCAACTGCCAAAATGGAAGTGCTAAATTTCAAAACCGAAAATGGCAAAAAACTAAGCCTAGCTTCAAACGATTTGTTTGACACAGCGGTTTTAACTGATAGCGAGGGCAAAACTCACAACCTAACTCGCCAACGCTCAGCTAGCGGAATTTACATGGAAAATGACAAAGGTGTGAGTATCCACTTCAAAGAAGGCGGCGAGGGCATAGTCGAGTTTAGCAAATACAACTCACTCTCAATCTCACAAGTCAATTAATCCAAATTTTGCCACTTCCTTGGTGGCAAAATTTATTAGTTTTATTAATTTTAAAATTTTAACTTTTTCTTACAAAAATAGTAATATAATTTACGAATTTTAAAATAGGAATATGGATGCGATTTGGCAAGATAGATTATTTAAATTTACTCCCTTTTCATGTGTATTTAAAATCTCTACCTTTACCAGCGCATACCAAAAAATTCATAGAACTCAAAAAAGGTGTCCCTAGCAAGCTCTGTCGCGATTTGCGCGCAATGCGTGTCGATGCGGCCGTGATTTCTAGCATAGAATCCCGCCACAAAAAATACTCCACCCACCCTCTTGGCATAGTCGCCCAAAAAAAGGTAAAAAGCGTGCTCGTGCGCAAAGCTAGCACCCCGCGCCTAGATCCAGCCTCGATGAGCTCAAATATGCTCTCGCGAATTTTAGGCATTAGTGGCGAGGTCATCATCGGCGATAACGCTCTGCGCGCGATTTTATCGCAAGGGGAGGAGAAATTTTACGATTTGGGCGAAATTTGGCACAAAAACACAAATTTGCCATTTGTTTTTGGAATTTTATGCTCGGTTAAAAATCACGAAATTTACGCCAAACTTACCGAGGCGTTTTTACGCACTAAGGTCAAAATCCCGCAATATATCCTCATCAAATACGCTAGAAGCAGAGGAATTGCTGAAAAAGACATCTTAGAATACCTCCAACTCATAAGCTACAAAGTCGGCGCGCGCGAGAGGCGCGCACTTAAAATTTTCCTAAGAAAAGCAAGCAAATTTAATTATAAACCAATTTAAGGAGGAGATATGAACAGTTATGTGGCAGGGTTGTTAAACAACCTAAAAGAGCAAAATCCGGGCGAAGAAGTTTTTATACAAGCAGCGACTGAAATTTTTAACTCTCTTGCTCCCCTAATCGAGCGCGAAGAAAAATACACAAAACACAGAATTTTAGAGCGAATCACCGTGCCAGAGAGAAGCCTGAGCTTTCGCGTAGTCTATACAAACGATCGTGGCGAGCCTTGCGTGCATACGGGATACCGCGTCGAGTTTAACTCAGCGCTTGGCCCATACAAAGGCGGTCTTAGATTTCACCCTAGCGTAAATATGGGTGTTTTGAAATTTTTAGGTTTCGAGCAAATTTTCAAAAATTCACTCACAGGCGTTAATATCGGCGGCGGCAAAGGTGGCGCAAATTTCGATCCAAAAGGCAAAAGCGACGGCGAGATTATGAGATTTTGCCAAGCATTTATGTTAGAGCTTCACAGGCTTATTAGCGAAAATACAGATGTCCCAGCTGGCGATATCGGCGTGGGCGGTAGAGAGATCGGCTATATGTATGGCGCATACAAAAAAATCACTCGCAGATTTGATGGCGCACTTACTGGCAAAGGCCTAGCATGGGGCGGAAGCCTAGCTCGCACGCAAGCCACAGGATATGGCTCAGTGTATTTCGCACAAGAAATGCTAGCTAAAAAAGGCGAAGCACTTCGTGGCAAAGTCTGCGCAATCTCAGGCGCAGGAAATGTCGCAATCTACACAGTCGAAAAACTATATCAACTAGAAGCCAAACCAGTTACTATTAGCGATTCTACCGGCTTTATCTACGATCCAGATGGCATTGATTTAGCACTTCTAAAAAAGCTAAAAGAGGAGCTTAGAGTAAGCCTTGCAGAATACACCAAAGAGCGCAAAAACGCTAAATTTACCCCAGTTAGCGAGTATCCAGAGGGCAGAAACGGCGTATGGAGCGTCAAATGCGACGCAGCCTTCCCAAGCGCTACACAAAATGAGCTAAGCTTAGAGGACGCCAAAACCCTATACGCAAACGGATGTCGCCTTGTATGCGAGGGCGCAAACATGCCTAGCACGCTAGCTGCGATTGATTTTATGCTAAGCCAAAAAGACTTTTTATTTGGCCCTGCAAAGGCAGCAAATGCTGGTGGCGTGGCGACAAGTGGCTTAGAAATGATGCAAAATGCGCAACTTGAATCATGGAGTTTCGAGGAGGTCGATGGTCGCCTTCACGAGATTATGAGACATATCTTCCGCACCAGTTACGAGACTTCGAAAGAATTCGGCGATGAGGGCAACCTTGTGCTTGGCTCAAATATCGCAGGTTTCCGCAAAGTAGCCGATGCGATGATAGATCAAGGCTATGTTTAATAGCTAAATTTCGCTAGGATTTCCCTAGCGAAATTTTAAAATTTTAAAAATTTAATGCTCAATTTTATTGCTTAAAAGCGTGGCGATAGATTTCGTGCGTTCGTTCGAATTTAGCGCGATTTGTATGCTCATAGTAAGTGGCACAGCCAAAAACATACCCCCCACACCAAAGACAAATCCCCAAAGAAGAAGACCGCCTAGCACGCTTAGTGTCGAAAGCCCCAGTCCCTCGCCCATGAAGCGTGGTTCGATGATATTTCCAATGACGACATTTACAATGAGATAGATCGCCACAACCCAAATACTCACGCTTAAATCCATTGTCGCCAAGGTTACAAAAAGTGTCGGAAAAACGGCGATTATGGAGCCGATTGTAGGGATATAATTTAGCATAAAGGCTACAATCCCCCAAAGCGCAGCATAAGGCACTCCAAGCAACCATAAACAAAGCCCGATTAGCGCACCTGTCGTGGCACTTGAAATCGTTTTTATAAGTAGATATTTTTTCAGGCTTGGGGCAAATTTTTTCATAAATTTATGCATACCGCGGTTGCGAGCGGAAAAATATTTGATTTTCGCATCGATTACCGAGCTTTCAAAAACCATGAAAGAGACCAAAATAAAGACAAAAAACCCGGTGCTGACAATTCCGCCTGTTTTTTTCGCCACAGCTGTCGCGCGAGATACCATTTCAGAGGGCTCAGCACCGAGGCTAGCTAGATCAAAATCAATGCCGTAATTATTCAACCGCTCTTGCGCGCCACCTAGGACCTGGTTAAATTTCGCCCCCAGCTCTGGTAACTGCGCCGAAAACTCTCTGACCGCCTTAAATACGATATCGCCCATAAATCCCATAACGCCAAGAAATCCCAAAACCACAATCAAAAAGCTAAATAATCGCCCAACGCGCAGTTTTTGGATAGATAGCATTAGTGGCGAAATCAAAACCGTGATAAAAATCGCTAGCAAAAACGGCACTATAATCGAGCCAGCAGCTTTAAGTCCTGCTATGATTATTACCACGCAAGCAGCCGAAATTAGGGACATTTGAAGTTTCATTGTAATCCTAAATTTTGAAATTTGTTCTATATTTTAATAAAAATTTGTAAATTTTAGATTTTTTGCAAAGTGGAATTTACCCGTAAATTTCACGGGTAAATTCGGCTAAATTTAATCAGCGCACACCGCGTTTGGCTGGATTCTCGTCTCGCCAGAGTATGATGAAATCATCAACGCCTCGCCATTAGCATACTGGCACACGCGACCTGCTTGTGTTGAGCTTTTAAGCGATTTGCCCTCTTTGTATGTGATTGTCACAGCATCAATTACCTTGGTATCGCTTACCATCGATCCCGCTCCTGCTCCTAGCACGCCACCTATCGCGCCACCAGCCACAGCTCCGCCTGTTTCGTGGCGACCGCCCATTTTATGACCTAGCACAGCTCCGCCCACAGCGCCTACTACGCCACCTGCGGCTTGGGCTAGGCGTTTGTTTTCGGTATTATCGACCCTGACCTTAGCTGGGACGATTGAGAGAATTTGGATAGTTTTGGCGTTTTGTTCTTGGTTTAATCCATGCTCGTCATAGACATCAGGGCCCAAAGTTTCTGATTTGTTAGAGCAACCACTAAGCGCAATCATCGCAACTACGCTAAGGCTAAGTAGAGATTTTTTCATTAAAACTCCTTAAAATGAGATAAAATGTGAGGATTATACACTCCCGTGGTAAATTTATTTTAATCATATATTAAATTTGGCTAAATTTTGCTATTACAAATTTAAGCCTAAATCGTTATAATTCTTGCAAAATTTAAAAAAAGGAAATTTATGAGAAAATTTCTAGTTTTGGCTAGTCTTTTGGTGCTTTTAGCGGGGTGCGGGGAGGAGAAAAAAAGAGGAAAACAGCGCTTAGCTAACACGAAAAAAAATGATTCCATAGAGCTAGAAATTTCGCGCGAATTTGACAAAATCGCTGCCACAAACTCCGCAACACCGACAAAACCTATAAATTCTACCACGCTAGCCATGCCCGATACGCCAGCTGTTTTTGATGCGAGCAAAGATGGCTTGGGTGAAATTGCAAGCGCGCCAGAGAGGCTAGAAGCGCCAAATTTCGCGCAAGAAAAAAGCGCGCCAAGTGTTTCAAACAAGCCAAATACAAAAAATCTCGCGCCAAGTGAGCCTGAGATGGCAGAGGCGCCAGCCACTTCCACGCAAACGATAATTTTATCGGCTCCAAATCAAGCTAAAAGCGCACAAGAAAACGCCGATAAATGCCAAAACGCCGAAACTATCGCGCTAATCAAGGCTAGCAAAAAGGATTTGCCATACAAAAACGGCGTTGTGATTTATAGCGACATAACCTGCCAAGACAACCTACTAACGCACTACTATGAATTCGACCTTCCGCCAGAGGCAATGGAAAAAATCAGCCAAATCGAGGATAAATTGCGCTCGAATTTGGTTTTAAAAAGTGGCGAGCTTTTGGAGCTTTACTGCAAGGCCGAGGAGCTAGCCGAATACAGAGATAACGAAATCGCCATGGAGTGGCGCTACACCCTGCCCGGGATTGATGCTAACCTAGCTTCTATCGTAATTTCTCCGAGCGATTGCAAGTAAAATTTAATAAAATTTAAAAGAAATTTAGCCAAATTTTGAAATTTGGCTAAATTTTGGATTATCTGTTTAGAAGTTTTTTGGCTTCATTAGCGACATTTACATCACTAAAACCGAAAAGTTTGAATAGCTCGCCAGCTGGTGCGCTCTCGCCAAAGCTCTTCATGCCTAAAATTTCATCGGCGAATTTATACCATTCTAGCGCACTTGCGGCCTCTACGGCTAGGACTTTGCCTTTGAAAATTCTAGCCCTATATTCATCGCTTTGTTCGCACAAAAGCTCGAAACAAGGCGCACTAACGACATTTGCTCTGATATTTTCGCTTTGCAAAAGCGCGGCGGCTTTTAGGCAGATTCCTACTTCGCTACCGCTAGCCACTAGCGTAATATCGGCGTTTTCGCACTCTTTGATCAAATACGCGCCATTTTTTGCCTCGCCAAATACAGCCTTTGGCAAAGCCTCCAAGCCTTGGCGTGAGCAAACAAAGGCAGCAGGGGCGTTTATGGCCAGTGCTGCGCGCCAGCACTCTACATTTTCGTTGCCGTCAGCCGGACGGAAGGTGTAGAAATTCGGCATTGCGCGGAAGGTTGATAGTTGCTCGATTGGCTCGTGAGTAGGGCCGTCCTCGCCCACACCGATACTATCGTGAGTGAAAACAAAATAGTGCCTTAGACTCATAAGCGCCGCCATTCTAGCGCTATTTTTAAGATAGTCGCTAAAAATAAAAAATGTCGCAGAAAATGGGATAAACAGCCCGTATCTAGCGATTGCGTTGTTTATCGCAGCCATTGAGTGTTCGCGAATCCCGAAGTGGAAATTTTTGCCATACGGGAAGTCGCCAAAGCCCTTTAATTCGGTCTTGTTAGAGGCCGCAAGGTCTGCGCTTCCGCCTATGAAGCTAGGAAGCGCGGCCGCAATTGCGTTTAAAATTTTGCCATTGCTATCGCGCGTAGCGACCTTTTGACCGCTAAAATCAGGGAATTGTATAGCGTCAAAATTTGGATTTTGAAGTGAATTTAATAAATTTTTCTTCTCTGCGCTTAAATTTGCGATTTTTTCGTTCCATAGTTTCTCAGCCAAATCGCCCTTTTCTACGGCTGCGCGAGTAGCGAAAAGCACATCTTCGCTCACGCTAAAACTCTCATCAGGGTTAAAGCCCAATGCCTCTTTGGCTCTTTTTATGAGATCCTCGCCCAAAGGTGCGCCGTGAGTTTTGTGGCTACCTTCTAGCTCTAATGCGCCCTTGCCGATAGCGGTATTTGCGATGATTAGGTATGGTTTGGTTTTGTTTTTGGCCTCATCTAGGGCAAATTCGATTTGGTCGAAATTGTGTCCGTCTATGCGAGCTACCTCGAAGCCTTGGGCTTCGAAGCGAACCTTGATATCCTCGTCCCACGCAATCGAAGTTGAGCCGTCAATCGTGATTTTGTTGCTATCGTAGATAATGACGAGATTATCTAGGCTGTGGCAACCTGCTAGCGCGCATGCTTCGTAGCTGATACCTTCCTCTAAATCGCCGTCCCCGCAAAGGCAGTAAATTTTATGATCGATTACCTTTGTATTTTCGTCATTTAGCAAATTTGCAGCGTATTTTGCCGCCATTGCGAAGCCCACAGCGTTTGCTACGCCTTGTCCTAGCGGACCTGTGGCGATTTCTACGCCTGGGGTTGTGATTTCTGGGTGACCTGGGGTTTTGGAGTGGAGCTGACGGAAATTTTTCAAATCTTCCAGCGCGATATCATAGCCACTAAGATAGAGATAGCTATACACCAAAGCACTTGCATGACCGCCGGAAAATACGAGGCGATCGCGGTTTAGCCAGTTTGGGTTTTTTGGATTATGCACTAGCTTTTCCATAAGCACGCTCATCACATCGCTTAGCCCCATAGGAGTGCCTGGGTGGCCAGAATTAGCCTTTTGGATCATATCCGCACTCAAAAATTTAATGGTGTTTGAAATTTTACTTCTCATTTTTATCCTTTCAGATATTTGTTTATCAAATTTGATACTAAATTTTGCAAATTTTCACTCTCATCGCTCATGCTTTCTTCGATTTGCGAAATGAGTGAGTTTTTATACTCTTTGGCGCGTTCGACGCCGAGTAAATTTGTAAAAGAATTTTTATCCGTGTCGTGCATAGTAGGCTTTCCTGCGATTTGGGAGCTTTGCGTAGCGTCGATGATGTCATCTTGTATCTGAAAAGCTAGTCCTAAATTTAGCCCGACGCCATAAAATTTCCTTGCCTTTTCATCGCCCAAACCCGCTATAACAGCGCCTAGCTCAAACGAAGCGGCTATTAGGGCGCCTGTTTTGTGAAGGTGCAAAAATTTTAAATCTGATATTTCTAGGTGTTTTTTCTCAAAATAACAATCAATCGCTTGACCCAAAACCATGCCCGCTGAACCAGCATTTTTGGCTAAAATTTCAACGCATTTTACCTTAATATCTGCGCTTAAATTTGACTTAGAAATCACCAAAAACGCGTCAGTATTTAACGCGTCGCCCACGAGTATCGCTGTAACCTCATCGTATTTTTTGTGTATGGTTTGATGAGAGCGCCTAAAATCAGCATTGTCCATAGCGGGTAAATCATCGTGGATTAGCGAGTATGTATGCACCATTTCTAGGGCTTTTGCGACAGGCAGGGCGTCTGCAAATTTATTTTTATTTATAGCAGCGACCACGCCAAGAAGCAGTTGAGCGCGAAAATGCTTCCCACCAGCACCCAACATATAATTTAACGCCTCTTCGAAATATGGGTGAAAACTAGGCGCGTGAAGCGGGTTTTCGCGCAAATACTCTTTAAATTCCTTTAAAATTTCCATTTTTATTCCTAATTCGCGCCAAATCCGCCTAGTCCGCCAAGACCACCTAGCATGGCAGTTGCGGCGTTTTTCTTTTCGTTTTCTATGAGTTTTACGGCGTCATTTATCGCTGAGATTAGCAAAATTTGCAAGCTGTCTTTATCCTCCAAAAGGCTATCGTCGATCTCCACATCCAAAACCTCGCCAGCACCGTTGATTTTGATAGCGACCATACCAGCGCCGACTTTGACGCTAAATTCTTTTTTGGCGTTTTCTTCTTGGATCTGCTTTGCTTTTTCTTGCATTTGCTCGATCATTTCGCCCATTTTAGAAAAATCCATTCCCTCAAACATCTCTTACTCCACAATCTCATTTTTTTCATTTACATGCACGATTTTTGGCTTAAATTTTTTCGCCTCGTCTGGCTTCATTTGTGCATAACTTACGATGATTACCACATCGCCCACACAAACCTTGCGCGCAGCCGCGCCATTTAGGCAAATCTCGCCCTTTTTCTCGCCCTCGATGATATATGTGCTAAATCGCTCGCCGTTGTTGATATTTAAAATTTCAACCTTTTGAAACTCTATCATACCGCTAGCTTTTAAAAGCTCCCTATCAATCGTAATCGAGCCGACATAATTTAGATTTGCGTCCGTTACACGGGCTCTGTGAATTTTGCTTTGAAGCATTGTTATTTTCATTTTTGCTCCTTTAAAATCTCTAAAACGACATCTTTATCGCTAAATGGGTATTTTACGCCCTTTATCTCTTGGTATGTTTCATCGCCCTTGCCCAAAATCACGACCGCTTCGCCATTTTGCGCCAAATTTATCGCTTTTTTAATCGCCTCTTTGCGATCTGCGATTTTTGTGATTTTTTCTTTATCTCGCATACCCTCTTCGATTTGCGCTATGATTTTTTCAGGGTCTTCGCTTCGTGGATTATCGCTAGTGATGATTGCAAATTTAGCGAAATGCTCCACCATAGCCCCCATTAATGGGCGTTTTAGAGGATCTCTGTCGCCACCTGCGCCAAAAACCACGATTAGTTCGTTATCTTTGAGCGCATTTAGCACCTTTTCGATCCCATCTGGCGTGTGTGCAAAATCCACAATGACAAGGGGATTTTTGGCTACTACTTGCACCCTGCCCTCAACACCTGCGAAATTCGACATTGCTTTTGCGATATCTTTTTCATTTTTATTAGTTAGCATTTTAACTGCGCCAAACGCTGCTAGGGCGTTGTAAAGGTTAAATTCGCCGATTAATTCGCTAGAAATTTCAAACTCGCCATTTGGAGTTTTTATCATAGCGTCGATTGCGCCTTTTACGCTGTAAGCTAGCACGCTAAAAGTGGCTGGATTTTTCACGCCATAAGTTAGAGCATTTTTTAGATTAAATTCGATATGGCCGTCGTCTTTGTTGATAAGCTTTGCGCTTTCATCGGCGAAAAACGAGCTTTTTACCGCGGCGTATTCACTCATAGTTTTATGATAATCCAAATGATCTTGGCTTAAATTTGTAAAAATTTTAAGCGCGAAATTTAGCCCCTCAATGCGGTTTTGCGCGATTGCGTGAGAGCTAACCTCCATAACGAAAAATTCGCACTTTTGCTTGCTAGCCTCCCATAAATAACTCATCGTTTTAAAAACAGAGCTAGTAGTAAGCCCCTTTTCATCGATTCTTTTATCGTTTATGAAAGCCCCTCTGGTGCCACACAGCCCCACAGAATACCCCAAATCCAAAAGCATAGAATAAATCAGTGCGGCGGTCGTGGTCTTGCCGTTGGTGCCGGTAATGCCTACGATTTTGATACCCTCATCAATCCCTAAAAGCGCCTTTGCTTCACCAATAGAAATGATTTGTGCGCCGTTTTGCTCGGCTTGTGCGCTAAATTTGG
The DNA here is from genome assembly GCF_027737785.1 of Campylobacter sp. JMF_06 NA1. Lineage (NCBI taxonomy): Bacteria > Pseudomonadati > Campylobacterota > Epsilonproteobacteria > Campylobacterales > Campylobacteraceae > Campylobacter > Campylobacter sp. JMF_06 NA1. The sequence goes on along the minus strand of NZ_JAOVUA010000003.1, from coordinate 117,394 downwards.
AATTTGCGCTAGTTTGCACAAAATAGCACCCGCTCTCGCACTCGCCCGAATTATCGGTGATAAAATTATCTTTAATCTCTATTTTCATTTTTTATCTTTTTTATAATCTCATCTAGGCGCAAATCCCCAGCGAAATGCTCCGAACTCGCCTCGATATAATTAATGCAAATTTCATCAAATCCATTTGCAAGCAAATTTTGCAAAAACTCAATCATCTCGTCTTTGTTCTCAACCGCGATTTTTGACGAGAAAATCACGCTCTCAAAGACATTTTTGAAGCTTCCGCTCTCCTTTACAGCGCGCATGAAATCTTTGTATAAAATCGCGTCTATCCCCTCTGCCTCATCTGAAAATTTCTTTGAAATTTCAGCATTTTTCTTAGCGATTTTTTCGTTAATTGAGTTTAAAATTCGAAACAAAACGCTAGGTTTTGGCTTAGGTTTTAGGGTGTAAAATTCATACAGCATCAAGGCCTCTTCTGGCTCGCTAAGCCCCAAATCGCAAAGCTCGATTAAAAACAAAAGCTCATCGCTTGGTTTTTGCTCTTGCGCTAGGGCAAAAAATGTTTTAGCAAACTCAAATTTGCCAGATTTTAGGGCGTTTAGCCCTTTTGATTTATAGCTCAAAATTCTCGCCTTGTGGGATATTTACGACGCTAAGTTCTGGGTGGATATCCATACGAAGCTGTCTTTCTACGCCAAATTTCAGCGTCTGTCCGCTAGCAGCGCAACCATGACAATGTCCTGTTAGCGTAACATACACAACGCCGTTTTTAATGCCACGAAGCTCCATATCACCGCCGTCGTTTTGTAGCATTGGGCGGATAGTATCGAGGCTAGCCTTGACAGGATTTAAAAGCTCTTCATCGCTAAATGGTATCATTAAATTTCCTTTAAATTTGCTCTTTAATTGCTTTTTGGCGCGTCTTTTGCCATGATTTTATCGCCTAGGGTTTGTAGATTGCTTAGGCTTTTTAGGTGGAAAAACGCTAGCTCCAAATAGCCTTTGCGCGCAAATTCGGCTAGTTTTTTATCATCTAGGCTCAAAAGTTTTTCGCGGTTTAGTATCAAAAAGCCGTTTAATAGCGTAATCGTCTCGCCATCTCTTTGGATATTTAGCTCTTTTGCCTCCAAAACGCCAGCCTCTTTTAGCTCTTTTGCAGCCTCGCTAGTAATGGCGTTTAGCTCCCAGTAGTTTTTCATCACGCTTTTCAAATTTTCCAAAAACTGCGTTGGTTTGCCGTCTTCAAACAGCGCCTCGCCCTCGCCTTTGATTTGTTTGGCGTCCTCATCGAAGCAAATCACCATGCGATCTTCGATTTTGGCTAGGAAAAATGGATAATTTTGGATAGCTGATGGCACCATGCCTTTGTAGCTTTTGTCGATTAAAAGGTTTTTTGAACGGCCTAGAAGTGCTACCATTTTTGGCTCAGGTTCGTTTGTAAAAACGATGACTAATTTATCAGAACACGCTGGAACCTCAGGCGCAATTACAGGCACAAACGGCTCGTTTGGAATCGCGTCTGCGTGGTATTTTAGGTCTGCGTGTTTTACGCTATCGAGTATAACTGGTCTCATGATTTGTCCTTAAATAAAAAATATCCCGCGATTATACTAAATTTAGGATTAGAATAAAATTTATTATGGCGCGAAATTTGCGAATTTAGCGTTTAAATTTTAAGCAAGGCGATTTATCGCCAAAACAATCTGTGAATTTAAAATTTAAAAGCAAGTGTTTTTAGGGTATTAAATTTGGCTAAATTTGAAGCAAAAGCTCAAATTTAGCCTGCGTATCATCAAATCGGCATTACGCGGATATTTTCGCTTAGATTATCCTTTAAAACCGCCTCGATCGCATATAGCGTCGCGCCTGCACCACTAGCGCACCCTGAGCACGCACCCAAATAGCGAATATAAATGTCAGTTTTGCCGTCATCGCTTGGTTTGATGTCGATGACATCGAGATTTCCGCCGTCCATTTGAAGCATTGGGCGAATATCGCTATCAAGTATCGCTTCGACCGCTTTAAATTTGCCGATTAAATTTAGCTCTTCAAAGCTTAGTTTCGCCTCTGGCGCCGTGCCAGAGCTAGCACACGCACCGGCTTGGGCTTGGAGTTTTTCTAGCTCCATTTCCTCTCTTGTTTGAGCTAAAATATCCTCTAAATAATACTCCCTAGCCTCGTGTCCGCCGGGCTTAATGCAAGATTTACAAAACGCGCCAGCCTTTGTGTATTGTGTGATTTGCTCTACGGTTTTTAAATCATTTAGCTTAATCACCTCTTTTATCGTGCCAAGGCTCACCCTAGCGCACTCGCACACGATAATCTCATCTTCGAAATGCTCAGGATCTATGCCTTTGTATTTTGCCGCAGCTGCTTTGATGACATCATACGCCATTACTGAGCAGTGCATTTTTTGTGGTGGGACAGCCGGCTCGTCAGGGGTATCGCGCATATCGCGCTCGACATCTAAATTTGTAATCTTTACAGCTTGATCGACGGTTTTGCCGATACAAAGCGCTGCCATAGTGTCGCTACTAGCGATTGCCGTGCCACAGCCAAAGCTTTTAAATTTAGCGTCGATGATAATGTCAGTGGCAGGGTCGATGAGCCAGTATAATCTCACAGCGTCCCCGCAGCTCTCTGCGCCAAAATCAGCCACAATTAGCTTCGCACCACGCGCAGCGGCTTCTTCCTCTGTGATTTCGCCCATAAATTTAGGGTTGTTCATGCGATCTTGAACCTTGTTTGAGTATTGCTCCCAAATCGAACCATTTATTAAATCGTTTTTTGCCATTTTAAATCCTTATTTTTGATAACCTTGTGGGGCGTAAGCAAATGTGCTAGAAATCCCGCGAAGTCTGGTGATTGCCTTGCTGATATGCTCTATGGCATAATCAATCTCGGCCTCTGTATTAAAGCGAGAAAGTGAGAGGCGAAGCGCTGTGTGAGCTAGCTCTTTATCTGCGCCGATTGCTTCCATGATTGGGTTATTTTCTAGTGCTTCGCTAGCGCATGCTGAGCCCGTGCTAGCAGCGATTCCTGCTTTGTTCAAATCCCAAAGCATAGCCTCGCCCTCTACGCCTTGAATCGAGGCTAAAATCGTATTTGGCACACGAATTTCGCGCTCTCCCACGACATAGACATGTGGGATTGCAAGCAAAGCGTCCTCTAATTTATCGCGTAGCCTTTTGACATGCGAATTTTCAAAAGCCATAAATTTATTCGCTAACTCCATTGCCTTGCCAAGTCCTACTATGCTAGCGACATTTAGCGTGCCAGATCTGCGCCCACCCATGTGTTCGCCACCGTGAAGCAGGCTAGTAAGCGGTTTGCTATCTTTGATATATAGCGCGCCAACGCCCTTTGGAGCGTGAAATTTATGCCCAGAAAGGCTTAAAAAATCCACGCCTGCTGCGCGCACATTTACAGGGATTTTTCCCATTGCTTGCACAGCGTCTGTGTGATAAAGTGCGCCAAATTCGTGCGCAATATCTGCGATTTGCTTTACAGGGAAAATCGTGCCTGTTTCGTTGTTTGCCCACATTACGCTAACAAGGGCTGTTTTGTCGTTGATTTTCTCTCTTAGTTCATCTAGGCTGATTAAGCCGTTGCTATCCACGCCTAGCCTGATGATTTTGACCCCGCACACTCGCTCCAAAAACTCACAGGTCGCGCTGATAGCTGGGTGCTCGACAGAGCTGATTATGATATTGTCCTTTTCGCCTGATAAAATTTTGTCGTAATAAATCCCTTTTAAAACCCAGTTGTTGCTCTCTGTCGCACAGCTTGTGATGACGATATCGTCCGCGTCTGCTGCGCCAATCCCCTCGTATAGCTCGTCCATAGCCCGCCTTAGAGCTGGGTGGGTTTCGCTACCGAAGCTATGTAGTGAATTTGGGTTTCCAAATTTTTCACAAAAATATGGCTTCATCGCCTCAAAAACTTCGGGATCGACCATAGTTGTAGCGTTATTGTCTAAATAAACACGCTCCATAAATTTCCTTTCTTAAATTTTTATTAATGAGATATATTTAATCTTTTGAAAGCTAGTTTGATAATATAATCATTAGACTAAATTTCACCTTAACTTACCGACGCTAAAATCCAAATGTTTTTGGCGAATTTATCAAATCAAAAAACTCTTTTCTAGTGTCGTTTCGGCTGATAAATAGCCCGCGCAAAGCCGAAGTTGTCGTGGTGGAGTTGATTTTTTGCACGCCACGCATTTCCATACACATGTGGCGGGCTTGGATTACGACGCCCACGCCAAGGGGCTTGATGACCTCTTGGAGCGCATTTGCGATTTGTTCTGTGAGTTGTTCTTGGATTTGTAATCTTCGCGCGAAAATATTTACCATACGCGGAATTTTGGATAGTCCAACGACCTTTTTATTAGGTATATACGCCACATGCGCCCGCCCAATAATAGGCAAAAGGTGGTGTTCGCAAAGGCTGTAAAATTCAATATCCTTAATAAGCACCATTTCATTATTTGAGCTCTCAAAAAGCGCGTCATTTAGCACATCTTTGGGGTCTTGCTCGTATCCGCTAGTAAGAAATTCATACGCTTTTGCCACACGCATTGGCGTTTTTATTAACCCTTCGCGCTTAGGGTCTTCGCCGAGCAAAGTTAGCATTTTAGCGACACAAGAAGCAAATTCTTCTCTGCTTTTTTCGTCCATATTTTTCCTTTAAAATTTTTCGCGCATATTACTTAAACTCCCCTTTTATAACGCTAAAATTTAAAAGCAAAATTTAGCCCCAAACAATAAAATTTGCCAAATTTTAAAATTATTAAGCAAAATTTTGGTATATTCTGCGCTTTAATTTTAAAATTTTTTAAAAGGAAATTTATGGAAATCAATGCAAAGCTAACAAACTCTGCTAACGCAGTAGCAAGCACAAAAATCGATGCAGACACTATCGCTAAAAAAGTAGATGATCTTGCTAAAAAAGCCGCCAAAAACCTTAAAATCGACGGTTTCAGAAAGGGCAAAGTCCCAGTAGCAGTCGTGATGAAACGATACGGCGCGCAGTTAGAACAAGACGCAAAACAAGAGATTTTTAAAAATATCATCGACGAATCAATCAAAAGCGTAAATAAAAAAGCCGATGAAGTAATCGGCGAGCCAATTTTTTCTAAATACGATGAAAAAGACGGAAATATCGATGTAGAGATGGAAATTTCTTTCCGCCCAGAAGTCAATATCGACGGATACGAGGAGCTAATCCCTGAGTTTTCGACACCTCGCGTAACCAAAAAAGAGATTGAGGACGAGATAAATAAAATTTTACTAATGGTCGCTCCACTAGAAAAATCAGATAAAACAGAGCTTGAAAAGGGCGATTTTGCCAAATTTGACTTCAAAGGTTTCGTTGATAATGAGGCTTTCGAGGGTGGCGAGGCAAAAGATTATGTGCTTGAAATCGGCTCAAATCAATTTATCCCGGGTTTCGAGGATGGTATGATTGGTCTAAAAGTCGGCGAGGAGCGCGATGTAAGCGTGAAATTCCCAGCTGAATACGGCGCGAAACACCTTGCAGGAAAAGACGCGATTTTTAAAGTAAAACTACATGAAATTCAGTGCAAAAAACCAGCCACTGAACTTGATGAGGATATGCTAAAACGCATACTTCCAGGCGAGGAAAAACCTACAAAAGAAAAGGTTGAAAGCACGATTAAAGAACAGCTTAAAAACGACAAACTTCGCAAAAAAATCGAAGAAGAGTTAAAACCAAAAATGGCTGATGCTTTGGCTGAGAAATTTAACTTTGATTTGCCAAAATCAATCGTCGAGCAAGAGATAAATTTACAATTCAACAACGCTTGGCGTTCATTTGATGAGGCTACAATCGAGGAATTTAAAAAAGATCAAAAAGCAATCGAGAAAAAACGCGATGAATTTAGAGCCGGCGCAGAAAAAAGCGTAAAAATCACATTTTTGATCGACGCTTTGGCTAAAAAACGCGGTATTGATGTAAGTGATCAAGAGCTAATCCAAGCTATTTACTTCGAAGCCTATTCAAACGGCCTAGATCCGAAAGCTCACCTTGAAGAATATCGCAAAAGAGGCGTTTTGCCAGCTGTTAAAATGGCGCTAATCGAGGAAAAACTTTTCAACAATATTTTTAGCAAAAACAAAGACGACAAAGAAGGCGAATAATGTTTTTACCTTATGTAATCGAGCAAACAAGCAGGGGCGAGAGAAGCTATGATATCTACTCTCGCTTGCTTAAAGATCGCATTGTAATGCTAAGTGGCGAAATCAACGACGATGTAGCCAGCGCAATCGTAGCCCAACTGCTATTTTTAGAGGCAGAAGATCCAGACAAAGATATCTATATGTATATCAACAGCCCTGGTGGCGTGGTTACGAGCGGATTTAGCATTTATGATACTATGAATTACATCAAACCAGATGTCAGCACGATCTGCATAGGTCAGGCTGCTTCAATGGGCGCATTTTTGCTTAGTTGTGGCACCAAGGGCAAACGATACGCCCTACCAAATGCGCGCATTATGATTCACCAACCTCTCGGCGGAGCGCAAGGCCAAGCCACTGATATCGAAATCCAAGCAAAAGAAATTTTGCGTATGAAATCGCAACTAAATCAAATTTTAGCCCAAAACACAGGCAAAAATTTAAGCGATATCGAAAAAGACTGCGAGAGAGATTTTTTCATGAGCGCGAAAGAGGCCAGCGAATATGGACTAATCGACAAGGTATTGGAAAAGAGCTTTAAATAATGGTTTTAGAAATTCTTACATATCCGAACAAAAAACTCCATGTTCGCTCCAAAGAAGTCGTCAAATTTGACGATGAGCTGGCGAAATTTTTAGACGATATGTATGAAACCATGATAAGCAAAAACGGCATTGGACTAGCTGCTATCCAAGTGGCTAATCCAATCAGAGCCGTTGTGATAAATTTAGTCAACGAAGAGGGCGTGCAAGACAAAGCCGATTTGCTCGAACTCATAAACCCCGTAATCACACAAAAAGAAGATGAAATCATCTACCAAGAAGGTTGCCTTAGCGTGCCAGGATACTACGAAGAGGTCAAAAGAGCGCGCAAAATCATGCTAAATTACCAAGATAGAAATGGCGAAAAACACGAGCTAAGCGCCGATGAGCTTTTGGCTGTGTGTATCCAGCACGAGCTAGACCACCTAGACGGGCACCTTTTTATCGAGCGCATAGGCTACAACAACCGCAAAAAATTTGACAAAGAATACCGCAAAAACAAAAAAGAAAAATCAAAATGAAATCTCTAAAATGCGCTGTTTTTACCGATACTTTAATCAGTGTCAGTGTAGAAAGCACATTTGTAAGAGGCCTTCCTGGCTTTAATATCGTTGGCCTTGCCGGAACCACGATTAAAGAGAGCGAAAGCAGAGTAAAAGCTGCTTTGCTAAGCCTAAATTTCAAATTCCCAGCCTCTAAAATCATTATAAATCTCTCCCCCTCTGATGTGCCCAAAAACGGCTCGCACTTCGACCTTGCAATCGCGCTTTTAATCGCTTTGCAAAAAGAGAGCTTTGGAGACGATTTTTTCGTATTTGGCGAGCTTGGACTTGACGGGGCGCTCAAATCCACGGCCTCTTTGTTTTCGACGCTGCTGTTTTTAAGCGCGCATGTGAAAAATGCTAAAATTTTAGTCCCAAAAGAAATCGCGCTTAGAGCCTGCACAATCCCAAATTATGAGGTTTATGCGGTCGAAAATTTAGCAGAAGCGATTAGATTTTTTAGCGATGATGAATTTGCCGCAACCTGCCTTATAAGCGAAACTCACCCGATTTTTAAAGATGTTATCAAAATCGGCGATGAAATTTATGTCCCAAACCGAAATTTCACCCTAAATTTCAAAGACATAAAAGGCCAAGAAAGAGCCAAAAGAGCGAGCCTAATCGCCGCTAGCGGTATGCATAACATACTCTTTGAGGGTAGCCCAGGGTGTGGCAAATCAATGTGCGCTAAACGCATAGCCCAAATTTTGCCACCTCAAAGCGTGAGTGAGATTTTGCTTTCGTGCGCTTACGAGTCATTAAACAACAAAAATGTCGATTTTAGCGCACTCAGAGCCTTTCGCTCGCCTCATCACACAAGCACTAGAAGCTCGATTTTCGGCGGTGGTTCGCTTGGAGCGCGTATCGGCGAGGTGGCTTTGGCAAACGGCGGCGAGCTGTTTTTCGATGAGCTTCCGCACTTTGGAAAGCAAATTTTAGAAAGCCTGCGAGAACCACTCGAAGATAATAAAATTTTAATCTCACGGGTAAATTCCAAAACAGAGTATGAGACGAAATTTATCTTTGTCGCAGCGCAAAACCCCTGCCCGTGCGGACATTTGTTTTCGCAATCGACCTCATGCTCGTGCTCGGCAAACGAAATCAAAAAATACAAAAGCGTGATTTCTGGGCCACTGCTTGATAGGATTGATCTATATGTGGCTATGGACGAGGTCAGCAAGGATGATAGAGCGAGCATATCTAGCGAGGAGATGTATGAGAGGGTGGTGTGCGCCTTTCGTGCGCAAAAGCTAAGAGGGCAAAACGAGCTAAACGCGAAATTAAGCGATAAGGATGTGGAGAAGTTTTGCGTTTTGGAATCAAGTGCGCAAAATATCCTAGAAAGCGCGATTAGCAGGTATAATCTAAGCCAAAGAGGGATTATAAAAACCAAAAAAGTAGCGCGAAGTATCGCCGATCTAAGCGATAGCGAGGTCATCGCAAAGGCCCATTTACTCGAAGCCCTGAGCTTTCGAACTAGGAGCGAGATATGAAAAATTTGTATTTTAGCACAGCCGAATTTGACAAAAACGCAAGCCAAAATTTAGGCATTGATGAGAAAATTTTAATGGAAAACGCCGCTAGTGGCGTAGAAATTTTAATCCGCAAAAAGCTGAAAAAGGGGGCAAAAATTTTAGCCCTATGTGGGGCAGGAAATAACGCAAACGACGCTATTTGCGTGCTTCGCAGGCTAAGCGGGGATTATTTGTGCGAGGCGTTTTTAATCTTTGGCGAGCCAAAAAACGAAGCGTTTAAATTTCAAAGCGAAATTGCCAAAAAAGTCGGCGTGAAATTTAGCCAAAATTTGGAAAATTTCAAATTTGATTGCATAATCGACGGCGTTTTTGGAAGCGGTTTATCGCGCGATATGGATAAAAAAGTATGCGAGATACTAGGGCGTGCTAACCATGCCAAAGCCCTAAAAATCGCCATTGATATCCCAAGCGGAATTGATTTGGCTGGCGTGCCAAGACCTATGGCGTTCGAGGCGGATTACACGGTGTGCATGGGAGCGCTGAAAATCTCGCTTTTTAGCGATTTGGCAAAAGATTTTACCGGCAAGATAAAACTGGCAAATTTAGGCATTTGCGAGGATAAATTTGCCACTTCGCCTGATGCGTTTTTGCTAGAAAAATCTGATTTACGCCTGCCATTTCGAAAGAAAAAAAACACAAACAAAGGCGAATTTGGCCATGCCTTTATCGCCTCTGGCGAAATGAGTGGCGCAGCCCAAATCGCCGCCCTTAGCGCACACGCAATCGGCGCAGGGTTGGTAAGCGTCGTAGGCAAGGTAAAAAATCTAAATCCGATTTTAATGCGCAAAAACGAGTTTTTGGGCGCTAGCGCAATCGGGGCTGGTATGGGGCTAGGAGGGGCGAAATTTGACACGCAAATCCTAGCTAACACGCCTTGCGTCATCGACGCGGATTTGTGCTACTCTGACTCAATCATTGAAATTTTGCAAACCAACGAAAACGCCGTTATCACGCCACACCCGAAGGAATTTTCCGCCTTGCTAAACTTGGCAAAAATCGCAAATTTAAGCGTGGGAGAAGTGCAAAAAGACCGCTTTGCCTTAGCGCGCAAATTTTCGCTTGCTACCAAATCTGTGCTCGTGCTAAAAGGCGCAAACACCATTATAGCGCACCGTGGCGAGCTTTTTGTGTGTGAGAGGGGAGTTAGCGCGCTAGCCAAAGCAGGCAGTGGCGATGTGCTCTCAGGCCTAATCACAGGACTTTTAGCCCAAGGTTATAGCTCGCGCGAAGCCGCGATAAATGGCGTTTTGGCCCATGCCTTAGCTGGGCGAAATTTTAGGAAAAACTCATATTCACTAAACCCATTTGACATCATCGAGGAGATAAAATGGTTACGAAAAAAATAGCCGTGCTTTTTAGCGGCAGCGGAAGTAATTTAGAGGCGATTTTAGAAAAGCTTCATGGCAAAATTTTTGGCGATATTAAAATCGAAGTCGTGCTAACACTAACTAACAAACCTAACGCGTTAGGTATCCAAAAAGCCGAAAAATACGGACTAACAAGCGTTGTTATTGATCATAAAGCGTTTGTTAGTAGAGAAGAATTTGACGCAAAAGTAGTAGAAGTTATCAAAAAAAGTGGCGCCGAGCTAACTGTGCTAGCGGGCTTTATGAGAGTGCTTACGCCGGTATTTTGCGAGCAAATCAGAGCGATCAACCTGCATCCGTCGCTTTTGCCACTTTTCAAGGGCGCACACGCAATCGACGAGAGCTTTGCAAGCGATATGCAAGTAGGCGGTGTGAGCGTGCACCTAGTCAGCGCAGAGCTTGACGGAGGCAAAATCATAGCCCAAGAGGCTTTTGCCAGAGAGGGTAAGACGCGCGATGAGTGGGAAGCCAAAATCCACGAAATCGAGCATGAAATACTGCCTCGCACAATAGTTAAAATTTTAAAAGGTGAGATTTAAAATTTGGTTTTGATTGAAATTTACACCGCTAAATTTCAATCAAATTTCATTAAATTTGTTCGGTTTTTCCAAGCATTTCTTTGATTTTTTCTTTTACACTTTCTAACCCCGATTTTAATGGGAAAATTTTGTTTGGATTTGGAAAATTATTACTCATTTTTTTCCTTTAAACTGACCCTTTTATTTTTTAAAATTTTTTTCCAAAATATAAACTCAGCAATAGTTTCAATAAAGAATACAAATAGAAAAAACATTGGAATAATAATTATAATACCAGCCAACCCAGCCGCCATAATAGCGTGTTCAATTGGCTCACTATCAAGCAAAGCCAATAGTCCCAATAAAATGGACAAAAGATAAAAAAAATGCAATAATGCCGAAAGTTTGAAATCAATATAATCTGTCATCAAATATGCTTTTACAATCAGCAAAAAACCTAAAATTGGCAAAATAGCTATAAATTTCGCATACTCTTTAATATAATCCAAATAACCAAACGAAATCCAATATAATGAAATTAGCGTAATTCCTACGATAAGTATTTTAAAAAGATTTGCTTTGTTGCTGTTTTTTAAAAATATTTTAAATTTAAAAGCCCTTATCGAATAAATCACAAAATAAGACAAGGCAAAATAAAATTCAAATTTGCTAGAAAACGAAAGAAAAAACGGAATAAATGCCATAGCAAAAAATAATGAAACAAAAATTTGTAAAATTGACAAATTTTTAATCACTTTTGAATTTTTTAATTCTAATGGGCAAATTTCATTTGGATTTGGAATAATTTTCATATTTATTTCTCTCAAATTTATAAATCAAAAATCCTGAAACCTGCGAGATTTTTCTTTTATGACAACTTGTGTGATATTTTGCTCCGATAATCTTACAAATTCAGAAAAATCTACTTCTTTAAATTTGCCGTCTTGTTTATAAAGATAATATTTGCATGGGATAATAGAACCAGTCGGATTAAAAAAGCATTTTATATCTTTTATAATTCCATTTATTTCATCAGCATCTATAATTACAAGCAAATTTTCTTTATTTTTATCTGAAAGAATACTTGTAAGTTTGCTTTGTTCAAAATTTCGTATATAAAATTCATAACTGTGCAATGGTAAAGTACTAGTGTTTTTGCTATTATTAGCAAACCTAATAAGATGTATCGTCCCAGTATGCAATCTAGGTGTAAAAAGCGCAATTCCTATAAATACCAAAATAACCACCAAAAAAGCGTTGAAAATTTTCCTTTTTTTGCTTATTTTTGTTCCCATTTACGACCTCAAATTTTACCCATAAATTTTCTTTAAATTCCCCAAATTTGCACTTGCATTTAGTAGAAGTAAATCGGCTAAAATCAGCCGTAAAAGTGCCGTGCAGACGACACTGCCACGCACTCCGATACAAGGATCGTGGCGACCACGAAGCGAACAAATCGTTTCATCGCCGTTTTTATCAATCGTCGGCTGGTCAGCAAAAATGCTAGGCGTTGGCTTAAAATGCGTTTTTATGATGATTTGCTCTCCCGTTGTGATACCGCCTAGAATGCCCCCTGCGTGGTTTGATTTAAAGCCATTTTTATCCATAAAATCATTATTTTGTGAGCCAAATTTGCTTGAAGTTTCCACGCCGTCGCCGATTTCTACGGCTTTTACGCCATTTAGCCCCATGAACGCCCCGCCGATTAACGCGTCAGCCTTAGCATAAAGTGGCTCTCCAAGCCCCTTTGGCACGCCATTTGCGATTGTTAGCACACTCGCACCCACGCTCTCGCCCTTTTTCTTTAAATTTGCTATAAGCTCTTTTTGCGAATTCTCCGCGCCCTTATCCAGTGCGAAAATCTCGCTATTTTGGGCATTTGCGAAGTCTAAATTCTCAGCCTTTATCTCGCCTACGCTTAAAACTCCGCTTTTCACGCTCACGCCAAATTCATTTAAAAGCATTTGTGCAAACGCGCCACCTGCGACCCTTATCGCCGTTTCTCTTGCCGAGCTTCTTCCCCCGCCTCTGTGATCCCTAATGCCGTATTTAGCAAAATAGCCAAAATCAGCGTGTCCCGGGCGAAAAAGCTCTTTTAAATTTTCATAGTCTTTTGAGTGCTGATTTGCGTTGTAAATCACAAAAGCTATCGGCGTTCCCGTGCTAAGCCCGTCAAACACTCCGCTTAAAATCTGCACTTCATCGGCTTCTTTGCGAGAAGTGGCAAATTTACCGCCCGGTTTGCGTCTGTCTAGTTCGGCTTGTAAAAATTTAGTATCGATTTTCACGCCCGCTGGAAAACCGTCCAAAACCCCACCAATCGCCACGCCGTGGCTCTCCCCAAAAGTCGAAAGCCTGAGTTTTATACCTAGTGTGTTCATTTTTTATCCTAATTTTTTTCTAAAATCTCAATCGCAATCTTTGCTGCCTTTTGCTCGGCCTCTTTTTTGCTGTTTCCGATGTCCCTAGCAAACTCCTTGCCACCCACGAAAACCGCCATTTCAAAGCTTTTTTTATGATCAGGTCCAGTTGAGCCTAGCAAGCGATACTCGGGCGTAACGCCGAATTTTGCCTGCGTGATTTCTTGAAGTGAGGTTTTATAATCCTTCACAAGTTCGTTAAATTCGATCTTTGGATAAATTTTTTCTAGCAGAGTGGTTACGATTTTGGCCGTTTTTTCTAGCCCCACCTCCAAATACAGCGCGCCAATCGTCGCCTCAAAAGCGTCTGAAAGTAGCGAGTTTTTCTCCCTGCCGCCGTTTTTTTCCTCGGAAGCCGACATATTCAGACACGCCCCAATCCCCAAAAACCTAGCAAATTTTGAAAAACTCGTCTCATTGACAAGTGCCGCGCGCAGTTTGCTGAGATCGCCCTCATTTGAGTTAAATTTCACAAACAAATACTCCCCCACTATCAAATCCATAACTGCATCGCCCAAAAACTCCAATCTCTCGTTGTTTGCGCCATTTTTGGCGCTTCTGTGCGTTAGCGCGACTGCAAGCCTTGCTTTATCCTTAAATTTATAACCAAGTTTTTCTTCTAAATTTGATAAATTTTGCATTTTTTTCCTTTATTAAATTTGCAAAAATTCTTAAATTTAGCAACGCTCATTGCAAAATTTAAGCCTTTTTATACTTTTGCGCCTCGCCCCTAGCTAGGCTGTCGCAAGCCTCATTTTGCGGGTGTCCAGCATGCCCTTTGATCCATACGGCCGTGATTTTATGGCCGTTTGCCACTCTGATATACTCCCTCCACAAATCCTCATTTTTTTTGTTTTTAAAATCCGTTTTTATCCACTTATGAAGCCACGAATTTATCGCATTTACCACATACTGACTATCTGTGATAAGCTCCACTTCGCATGGCTCTTTAAGCGCCTTTAAGCCCATAATCGCCGCGGTTAGCTCCATTTGGTTGTTTGTAGCGCACGCATTGCCGCCACACTCGCATTTTTTAGCGCCCTTGTATTCTAAAATATACGCCCAGCCCCCAGCTCCTGGGTTTCCAAGACTGCTACCGTCGCTAAAAAGTCTGACTGATTTCATTGTTTGCTTCCGAGATTTTCGCGCCAACACCCACGCTAGCCATTTCGTAGCACACAGGACAACGATGAGAAAATATCCCCACCTGGCTTTTGCATTTCGCGCACGAATACGAAAACGCTAAACTAGCCCCCGCAAATCCCGCTTCCTTCATCGCTACAAGGGCGTTTATTTCGAAATTTTGGCTAGGTTTTTCTGGCTTTTTCTCGCTTCTACCAAGCGCGTAAAACAGCGCATTATAGTCGCTATCGCCCAAATTTACGGCTGTTTTTAGTGGATAGATTAGATCAATCACTTCGCTTAAATTTGGAAATTCGCTAAATTCGCCAAATGGCTCTTTGTTTTTGATAAAAAGCTCTATGCAAAATCTCTTTGCACCCTTGAAATTTAGGGCTAAAATTTGCCTTATTTTCTCGCTAAATGGCGTGTTTGCGTCATTTGCTATGATTTGAGCTCTGATATATTGCGCGCCTTGCCAGACATCTACGCCTTGTTCTTGCAGCGCGTCTAAGACCTGCAACGCCTCGTCAAACCTGCGAAGCCTCTCATAAATCACGGTTAGGTGATTTAGCGCGGTTTGATTGCGTGGGCGCAGACGCAAAGCCTCCAAAAACACCTCCTCAGCCCTGCCCATAAATCCAGCTTTAAAATACACAATGCCTAAATTTGTCAGCACAAACTCCCTTTGTGCGCCGTTTGTGGTTTTATTTAGCGCGATTAGATAAATTTCAATCGCCCGCTCATAATCCCCGCTTTTGACAAAAGAATTCGCTAACACCCCAAGGGTAGGTTGATCGATTTGCGGGCTTGATAAAAGCTCGCGGTGAGCGTCGCTAAGCGCGTCTAGGGTGTCAAATTTTTTGATAAAATTCTCTAAATTTGTCCTTTCGTTTTTTTTATGAAAAATCCCCCAAACATAGCTTAAAACGCTAACTAACAAAATAATGCTGATTAAAACAATTAGCCCAAAAATCGGATCGCGATCATCAAGAAAAAAATTGTCCAAATTTCGCCTCGTGGTATAAAATAAAGGGCGATTATAGCAAAGTGTGGGTATAATTTGCAAATGATTAAAAATGAAAGTATTGAAAGGCTTTTAGCCGTCGCTGATATCGTAGATGTCGTAGAAAGATATGTCCCGCTCAAACGCTCTGGCTCAAATTTCGTTGGAATTTGCCCATTTCACGATGATTCGCACCCTAGTATGAGCGTGAGCTCACGGCTTGGGATTTTTCACTGCTTTTCGTGCAAGGCTGGTGGAAATGCTATAAAATTCGTCCAAGACTACGAAAAGCTAAATTTCAAAGAAGCCGTAGAAAAGCTAGCCTCGATGTATGGTTTCGAGCTCGAATACACAAATGAGCGCAATTTTCAACGCGAAGATAAAAAAATTTTAGAAATTCTAAATGCTTTTTACCAAAGCCAGCTTTATAACAATCCTAGCGCGGTAGAGTATCTGCACTCGCGCGGTCTTAGCGATGAGACGATACAGAAATTTGGCCTTGGCTGGGCTGGGCCTAGTGCGCAGACAATCCGTGTTTTGCAAAACGAGCAAATCGAAGCGCGCGACGCCTTTAATGTGGGCGCGATTAAGCAAAACGAGCGTGGAAGTTATGCTAGCTTTATCGAGCGCATTACATTTCCGATTCACAACCACACGGGCAAAATCGTGGGCTTTGGCGGGCGCACGATTAGTGGAAATCCCGCCAAATATGTAAATTCGCCCCAGTGCGCGGTTTTTGATAAATCGCGGATTTTTTACGCTTACAATCTAGCCAAAAAAAGCGCGTATGATAAAAAAACCCTCATCATCACAGAGGGCTATATGGATGTCATAATGCTTCACCAAGCAGGTATCGACAACGCAGTAGCCGTGCTCGGCACAGCTTTGACGCCACTACATTTGCCACTGATTAAACGCGGGGATTTGCGCGTGATTTTAAGCTTCGACGGAGATAGCGCAGGAATCAACGCTGCGATAAAAAGCGCTAGACTCTTATGCGCAAACGGCATTGATAATAGCGTGGTTATCATAGGCGGTGGCGCAGATCCAGCCGATATGGTGCAAGCTGGCAAAGTGCGCGAACTAGCCCAAATTTACGCTAATGGCATGGAGGGCGGAGAGTTTTTGATCCGTGAAATCGCCAGAAAATACGACCTAACTCGCCCTGTGCAAAAAGAGCAGGCTCTAAATGAAATCAAAGAATTTACTAACGCGCTAAATCCCGTGGTGGCGCAGTCATATACGAGTTTGGTAGCGCAAATTTTAGATGTTTCGCCTAGTGCGTTTTCGCTAAGTTCAAATTCGGGTGTGAGCGCAAATTTCGCGCCAAAGCAAAATTTAAAACCGCAAGAAAACGCGCCAAAACCAGATGGCTCAAATTTAAAAGACATAACCGAGCTTCAAGTCATAAAATCCATGCTTTTAAACGAAAATTTCATGGCAAACGGCCTAAACTGCCTTAGCGTGCAGGATTTCCGTATGCATGGCAGGGTGTATGAAGCCCTAATATCAGCGCAAAAAAGCGAAGATGACGAGCAAAGTCTGCGCGCGCTTGCCTTGGATAATAAAATTTTAGCCATTACAAATGAGACAAATTTTATCAAGGCCTGCATGCTTCTTCGTCGCAGGGTTTTAGAGGAGCAAATGCAAAAATTGCTTGTTTCAAACGACCCTGATAGGCTCGATAAAATCCTCGAATATCAAAAAAAAATAAACGAATTAAAAGGAAAAAAATGAAGGCACTCGCACTTTTTAGCGGTGGGCTAGATTCAATGCTAGCCATAAAATTAATAACTATGCAAAATATCGGTGTTACGGCACTTTATATGGATATTGGCTTTGGTGGTAAAGATGATAAAAGCGAGATTATGAGCGAGCGAGCGCGCATGGCTGGGGCTGAGTTTTTGCGCGTAGATATCAGAGATGAGTATTTGCAAAATGTGCTTTTTAGCCCAAAATACGGCTATGGCAAGCAGTTTAATCCCTGCATAGACTGCCACGGATATATGTTTAAAACTGCGCTTTCTATGCTTGGTGCAATGGGGGCTAGTTTTGTGATTTCTGGCGAGGTGCTAGGACAGCGCCCGATGAGCCAAAGAGCCGCTGCAATGGCGCAGGTGCGCAAACTAAGTAGCGATGAAAATAACCTAATCTTGCGCCCGCTAAGCGCGAAACTAATGGCACCAAGCGCACCTGAAATCAACGGCTGGGTCGATCGCGAAAAACTGCTAGATATCAGCGGCAGGGGGCGAACGCGCCAAATGGAGTTAGCGGGGGAATTTGGCTTCGATGATTACGAAACGCCAGCTGGCGGGTGTTTGCTTACGATCCAAAGCTACGCTGATAAAATCAAAGATATGATGAAATTTGAAAAATTGCAGACTTCGCAGGACGCTGAAATTTTAAAATTTGGCCGTCATTTGCGCCTAAGTGGTGGTGCAAAAATGATAATCGGACGCAACGAAGATGATAATGCGCGCCTAAGAAATATCCAAAATCCAAAATTTGTGCGCATTAAATTTATCGAGCCACTCGTAGGTGCATACTCGCTCATTTCGCGTGGTGCTAGTCGCGATGACATGGAGTTAGCGGCGAAATTTGCACTAACTTATATGAAATTTCAACCGAGCAAAAGCTATGAAGTCATCATTGAAAACGAAAAATTTATGGCCACGCCGTTTGAGGATAAGGCCGAAGCGCAAAAATATTTTATTAATTAAATTGTTATATAATAGTAATAAACTATATAAGCTTTAAGAAAGAGAGGTATAGACTATGGAAGATATTGTAAGGCGCAAATTTGTGAAAATGGCAGGAGCCGCAGCGGCACTTGGAGCTCTCTCAAACTATGCTAGCGCAGCAGAGAAAAAAGAGGAAACAAACGCGCCTAAAACCCCAGTCGCTGGTGTCGGCGGAGAACGCTATGTCCCGTATGACCAGCGAAAAGGGCCTGAGTCTTATGTGTATTTTACAAGGGATCTCTCTCCCGCAGGACTAGCCAAAATATTTGATAAAATCAAAGGCGTATTAGTCGGCAAAGTCGCGGTTAAACTCCATACCGGAGAACCACACGGTCCAAATATTATTCCACGCCCATGGGTAAAGGAGCTTATGAGCTCTCGTCTTCCTAACGCCTCTATTGTAGAGACAAACACATATTACGCAGGTGCAAGGTATAACACAGAAGATCATCGCAAAACTCTCGAAACAAATGGCTGGACCTTTTCTAGGGTAGATATAATAGACGAAGCTGGCACCACATTGCTACCAGTACCACATGGCAAATGGTTTAGCGAAATGTCTATGGGAAAAAATATTCTTGATTATGATTCGTTTCTTGCCCTTACTCACTTCAAGGGACACATGATGGGGGGATTTGGAGGCTCGAATAAAAATATCGGTATCGGTTGCGCTGACGGACGAATAGGCAAAAAATGGATCCACTCCGCAGAGGGTAAAGATCAGTGGAGCATCAGCGAAGAAGAGCTTATGGAGCGCATGAGCGAATCTAGTAAAGCAATAACGACATATTTCGCTCACAAAATCGCCTTTATAAATGTATTGCGCAATATGAGCGTTTCTTGCGACTGCGAAGGAACTGGCGCAGATCCTGTCGTGACTCCTGATATCGGCATTGTCGCCTCGCTTGATATCCTAGCAGCAGATCAGGCTTCGGTTGATCTCGTCTATGCCTTGCCAAAGTCATCAAAGCACGATCTCGTCGAGCGCATAGAAACTCGCCATGGGCTTAGACAGCTTTCGTATATGAAGGAAATGGATATGGGCAACGACCGCTATCACCTGATAGATATAGATAACGGCGATGTGGAAATCAAAGTAGCAGACGCCGTAAAGGGTATCAGCGGAAAATGGGTCTCTGATGGTCAGTAAATAAAACTATCAGTAAAATTCATTGGGCATAAATTTAAAATTTTATGCCCAATCTGTCATTGCGAGAAGCGATAGCGACGAAGCAATCTACGAATTTAAAATTTAAGGTTAGTGTTTTTGCAAAATTTCAAAATTTTGCCTAAAATTTAAGAAATCGTTCAATGTTAAATTTCGCGCGAATTTAACACAAATTTCAACTCCACTCTGGCTGAAATGTGCAGTGTGCGATACGCAAATTTTGCATTAAATTTTGCGATAATTCACCGATGATTTGCGAAAATTTATCCAAATTTTCCCTCTCTATGACGATATGAGCCGTCAAAACATAAAAATTATGCGTAATTTCGCTGAGGTGAATATCGTGCGTATCCAGCACAAACTCATGCGATAAAATTTCATTTTTTATGCTTTGTATAGGTATCGGCGAAGTCTCTAAAAGCACATTTACGCTATCTTTCGCCAAAGAATATGACCATTTTCCAATCACAAAGGCAATCATCATAGCCAAAACGCAATCCACCCAAAACGCACCCGTAAAATACACAATCACAGCACCCAAAATGACGCCAACCGAGCTTAGCAAATCGCTCATCATGTGTATGAAGCTTGATTTTATATTTATATTTTGCATATCAGCTTTGATTAGCAAAAGTCCGCTCATCGCATTTGCTACAAGCCCGATAAAAGCAGCTACCAAAAGCGTTTTTGCGTCTATGCTTTCAGGGTTTATCAGTTTGCACACAGCCTCATACACGATAAAAATAGCAAATCCAAAACTCAAAAGCGAATTTACAAAAGCCACCAAAATCTCAGCTCTAAAAAATCCAAATGTCCGCTCGCTCCCACCGCTAAATTCCGAAATTTTCACCGCAAAATAGCTTAGGCTTAGGGCAAAAGCGTGGCTAAACATGTGCAAAGTATCGCTTAAAAGCGCGAGAGAATTTGTAATGATAGAATAAACGAATTGAAAAATCATCGCAAAAATCGTAATAGCAATACAAATTTTAAGCATTTTTTTGTTTGTGTTCGCCCACACTGCGTGGCTGTGATCGTGGTGCGAGTGAGCGTGGTCGCGAAAATGCTCGTGGCTATGCGAGTTGCCATGAGAGTGGCTGTGCGAGTGCGACGCTTGGCTTGGGATAATAGGTTTATGGCTATAAAAATCGTGTTTGCAAGTCATAAAAAACTCCGTGATTGATTTGGCTAGCCTATATCGCAAATTCGCTTAAAATTTATTTATCAGCAAGCGCGCAAGGAAACTTGACGCTATAAAATCACCACTTCTTCGTGTAAATCCACGCCGAATTCGGCTTTTACGCGCATTTTGGCTAAATTTATGAGCGTGATTGCCTCAAAATATGTAGCCCCGCCGTAGTTGATGAGAAAATTTGCGTGAGCCTCGCTAAATCCGCACCCGCCGACACGAAAGCCCTTTAAGCCTACTGCTTCGATGAGCCTGCCAGCGCTATCGCCCCCTGGGTTTTTAAAACAGCTTCCAAAACTTGCACCACGCGGCTGATTTGCTCGTTTTTTTGCGATTTCGTCGCTTAAAAGGGCGTTAAATCCGTGCGAAACTCTAAATTTAGCTTCTAAAATAATACCCTTAATTTCGCTGTGGCGATAGGCGAAATTTAACTCGTCTTTGCCAAATTCGCCCTTGTTTGTGCAAACGCTAATGAGATTTTGCGAAATTTCAAAGCCCATAAGTCCTGCGTTCATCGTAAGAAGTCCGCCAAGTGTGCCCGGGATATTTTTTAAAAACTCGAAATTTGCGAGATTTTGCTGTTTTGCAAAGTTGTAAATTTTAGCGCTTTTTGTTTTTGCACCGATTTTTAAAATGTCGCCGTCAAGCGAAATAAAGTCAAATTTATCGCTTAAAATTCCTAATTGTGGCGGATTTGGCGAGATTAAAAGATTATTTGCCCCACCCACGACAAAGCCGTTAAATTCGCTGTTTTCGTCTAAAATTTCAACTTTTTCCACACCACCGATTTTCACCGAACTATATTTCGAAAAGTCAATTTCCTTATAAATTTTCGCCATAACTATGCCTTAAAATTTTTGCGTTATTATACAATATTTTTAAATTTGAAATTATTTTTCTTGCGACGGCAACTCAATTTTTTGTTCCACATGAATGGCATTATTTAGTAAATCCAACATTTCTATCATATTATAGTTTTTTGCAAAATTTATAAAGATATTTTTTGCTTTTTCATTTTCTAAAATTCCATTGTCAATCAAAATTTTTAAGGCGTTTAGATTATTTGTAAAGGCGACATATTTAACCGAAGAAATTAAAGTTTTTTCTATTTCTTCATTTAATTTTCTATATTTTAGATATTCTTGCAAATATTTTATTCCATTATTTTGTGCTTGTTTAAATTCCAATGAATTTATAAGTTTTTCATAGTTTTCGTCAATTCCATTCTTCCAATATAAACTCAATTCATCACTATATTTATACATAGGATGTGAAAAAATAAAAAATAGCACTACATCATCAATTGCTCCGTTTTTTAAATAATATGAAAACATTTCGAAATTATCAGACATTAAAGCTATACTTAGCACATTGCTTTCTGGATATTTATGTTTTTTTCCTAGATATACACTTTGTTTATTTATATTAAGACCGTTTTTTAAAAGCATATCTGAAATTTTAATTCTATCTTTATTTTCAAATGGATATACGATTAAAGAACCGAACAATGTGTGTTTTTCATTTTTTATTCCACTATTTAAATCTGGCTTATAACTTAAAAGCAAATTTAAAACATTATACAAATGCTCTGCATCGTAAGATTGTGTAGCCCACATTTGAGCTAGTGGGACTTTTGTTGTATCAAGAAATAAATCTTGATTTATTAAATTTGGATTTTTATCAAGCATAGATTTTAGGTTTGAAAAATCCTTTGTAACAAAAGATTTTTCAAGCTCTAAGCAAACTTTATCTTCATCGTCAATATCTAAATTTGCAATATCTACTTCTAAAATTTCATCATAAGAATTTTGTAATTCTTGCTTTCTTTTTTCGCATTCTTCTTTTTCACAACTAACAATAAAATTCCAAAGACATTGAGAATTTTTGCAATTTGTATAATCTGCTGATTGCAGTTTATTTAACATCATTTCGTCTAATTTATGTGCAAAAATAAAATTTGTTAAAAAAATATTAAAACTAAAATAATTTTTTTCATTAAATTCCTTTGAATTTTGTATAAACGCTTGCTCTATTTTATTAAAAAAGCATAAATTCTCAAATTTTTAATTATTTTAACGATATATCAAATAAAAAATTTACAACCCAAAAAGACGCCAATAGCGTCGTTAGCCTACCACGCAATACTTCGCATTTCTAACAATGAGAAATTCAACTATTCCTAATTTCCTTATATTCCGTCGGTATCAGCATATCTCTCGCGCAAATTTGTTCGCTGTAAAAGCCATTTTCAAAGCCCAAATCAAAAAGCTTTTGCACTGCTTTTAATTGCGTTTCGTTCATCGTAATCGAATTTTCGTTTGCGTAAAGTCCTAAATATTTTTCTAGCTTTTTATCATCAACTCGCACCAAATTTCGCTCAATCAACATTTTTGAAAGCAAAGATTTATTTGCGTGAGCGACCCGCACGGCGTCAGTCAGCACCCTTTCACATTCAATCGCGTCAGTTAGTGGCAGAGATCTGCGAAGCGCCATACCGCCAAGCGGAAGCGGTAAATTTTCGCCGTTTAACTCGCTCCAAATGTCCCAAATTTCGCGCTCCACGCAAAGCTCATTAGAAAAATCCAAAATGCTCTCGTGTATCAGCACCCCGGCATCGACTTCTCCGCTAAGCACGGCATTTTCAATCTCTAAGAAATTTTTATACACAATTCTAGCGTTTGGGTAAGCAATGCGAAAAATCATCGCATTTGTCGTGTGTTCGCCACTTAGGGCGACTTTGAAATTCGGTTTTAGCTTCACGCCTTTTTTCTTTATCAGTTTTGGACCATATCCTTCGCCAAAGCTCACAGCTGTGCGAAGTAGAGCATAATCAGCGTAAATTTTTGGATACAATGCAAAAGAGATAGCACAAACATCATAAGTCCCAGCAAGACTTGCCAAATTTAGCGTCTGAATATCGTCTGCTTTATTAGAAAATCTCAGCCACGAAGAACCAACCCAGCCAAATTTTATCGCCATATACATAAAAATATCGTCCGCATCGGGCGAGTGAGCAACGCTAATGTTTTTCATAATCTTACCTTAAATTTGATTTTGTGCAATCATAACAAAAAAGGGTTAAATTTCGCCATATCACACAACCTATTATTAAAGTTATTTTGCTAAAATCAGCGGTAAATTTTTTTTAAGGAACACTATGGACGAAGGAAAGAAAAAAACCCTTGACGCCGCGCTAAAATCGATTGACAAAGCGTTTGGCAAAGGCACTTTGGTTCGCCTTGGCGATAAACAAGTCGAGGCAATCGACGCGATATCCACAGGCTCAGTCGGCCTTGATATCGCCCTTGGAATCGGTGGCGTGCCAAAGGGCAGAATTATCGAAATTTACGGACCAGAAAGCTCTGGTAAAACTACTTTGACACTTCATATCATCGCCGAGTGCCAAAAGGCTGGCGGAATTTGCGCATTTGTCGATGCCGAGCACGCGCTAGATGTCAAATACGCCGCAAATTTGGGCGTGGATACAGACAATCTATATGTAAGCCAACCAGACTTTGGCGAGCAGGCCCTTGATATCGTCGAAACCCTAGCCAAAAGTGGCGCAATTGATTTGATTATCGTTGATAGCGTCGCGGCGCTTACGCCAAAGAGCGAAATCGACGGCGATATGGGCGATCAGCATGTAGGACTTCAAGCAAGGTTAATGAGCCAAGCACTTCGCAAACTCACAGGCGTCGTGCATAAAATGGGAACAACAGTGATTTTCATCAACCAAATTCGTATGAAAATCGGTATGACAGGATACGGCTCGCCAGAGACCACCACAGGCGGAAATGCGCTGAAATTTTACTCATCAGTGCGTATTGATATTCGCAAAATCGCCACACTCAAACAAAACGAGGAACCAATCGGCAACCGCGCGAAGGTAAAAGTGGTCAAAAATAAGGTCGCTCCGCCGTTTAAAGTGGCAGAATTTGACATTATGTTTGGCAAGGGCGTTTCCAAAGTCGGCGAATTGATTGATTATGGCGTCAAACTAGATATTATCGATAAAAGTGGCGCGTGGTTTAGCTATGGCGATACGAAGCTTGGTCAAGGCAGAGAAAATGCCAAAATTTACCTAGAAAATAATCCGAGCGTGGCCGATGAAATTCTAGGCAAAATAAAAGAACAAATGGGAAGCGAAGGCGTGAATTTAAGCGATTCTAGCGATGATGATAAAGGAGAAGAATAATGGTATTTGTAGAAAATGTGTATGCAATCGAGGTTTTAGATAGCAGAGGTAATCCGACGGTCAAAGCCACAGTCGAGCTAAGCGACGGCACGGTAGCGAGCGCAGTAGTGCCAAGTGGGGCAAGCACAGGCAAAAGAGAGGCTTTGGAGTTACGCGATAAAGACGCAAGATTTGGCGGAAAAGGCGTGCTAAAAGCGGTCGCTAATGTAAATGAAGCAATCGCTGAGGCAATTGTGGGAGCCGATGCGTATAATCAAAAATTTATCGATGATACTATGTTGGAACTTGACGGCACTGAGAATTACTCAAATTTAGGCGCAAATGCTGTTTTGGGCGTCTCTATGGCGGTTGCGAGAGCGGCTGCAAAAAGCCTAAATATGCCACTATATCGCTATTTAGGTGGCGCAAACGCTAGCATTTTGCCTGTGCCAATGTTTAATATCATAAACGGTGGCGCACACGCAAACAACAGCGTGGATTTCCAAGAATTTATGATTATGCCGTTTGGTTTCGATAATTTCAGCGACGCTTTGCGCGCAGCAGCTGAGATTTATCAAACTTTAAAGAAAATACTAAACGACGCAGGTCATAGCACAGCTGTGGGCGATGAGGGCGGTTTCGCACCAAATTTAAAAGACAACGAAGAGCCGATTAAAATCATTATGAGCGCAATCGAAAAGGCTGGATACAAACCAGGCGAGCAGATTAAAATCGCCCTAGATGTCGCTTCTAGCGAGCTTTACGAGGACGGAAAATACAAATTAGAAGGCAGAGAATTCACAAGCGAAGAGTTGATTGAATACTACGCGAATTTGTGCGAAAAATACCCAATTTTCTCAATCGAAGATGGTCTAAGCGAAGATGACTGGGACGGCTGGAAAAAGCTAACCGAGCGCCTTGGCAAAAAAGTGCAACTCGTGGGCGATGATTTGTTTGTAACAAACGAGAAAATTTTGCTAGAAGGTATCAAAAAAGGCGTGGCAAATGCGATTTTGATTAAACCAAATCAAATTGGCTCTGTGTCGCAAACCATGCAAACCGTGCGCCTAGCGCAACGCAACGGCTATCGCTGCATTATGAGCCACAGAAGCGGCGAGAGCGAAGATGCGTTTATCGCTGATTTTGCGGTCGCGCTAAATACAGGCGAAATCAAAACAGGCGCTACTTCAAGAAGCGAGCGCAACGCAAAATACAACCGCTTGCTTGAAATCGAGTGCGAAAGCGACGAATTTTTGGGCAACAAACTATAATGCTTTTTAAAAAAAAGGGTAGTGGTGCGCGCGAGCTTGGCTCTTACGCCCAGCGCGCACAATTTGGCGACGATAGCGAAATTTTAAGCCAAATCGGGGCTAAATTTTACGATGAGCAAGAGGGCAAAAGTGAAAATTTAGCCCGGGATTTCTACGAGCAAGAATTCGGCGCAAATTCGGCGCAAAAGCCAAATTCGGGCGCAAATTTTACGCCAAATTCTAGCCAAAATTCAGGCGCGAAAACGCGCGCCCCGCAAAGCCCAAATTCGCAAAATTCTCAAAATTCGCCAAAATTTAGCAAACCTAGAAATTTCAGAAAAATCGAATCGCCATTTAAAAAAATCGCCATTGCGCTTTGCGGGCTAGTGGCTATCGCTTATGCTGGATTTTTCTTATACGATGTGCTTTTTGGCAAGCGCTCGTTGGAGGTTTTGCGCGATTTGCAAAAGCAAAAGGCGTTTTTGTTTTCGGATATCGAGAGGCTAAAAAGCGAAAACGCCGAGCTTCAAAAGACATATTTGGAGCGCAGATTGCTGGATCCGGATTTGGTTAAATGAAAATTTTACTACCCCTTTTATGCGCAGTTTTACTGCTAGGCGATACGAATTCTAGCGCGGATTTAGACGCCAATTCCACAAACAAAGACAAAAATTCAAGCGCAGAGCAAAATTTAAGTGCGCCTAAATTTCAAGTTATAAAACCCATAATCCCGCCAGATGACTTTACCTCGCAGCTCTTTTCGCTACCCTCAAACGCCAAGGTAATCACACAAATCATAGTGCGTTACAGCGACGAAAATGGCGCAATACAGGAAAAAATCATCGACATAAATCGCTCTGTGGATTGGCGAGATGATTTTATGCTAAGCGCGCGAGCTAAACCTGCACTTTCTAAAATTTTAGATGTTTCTGTCACTTCAAACGACCCAAATTTGGAGCAAAACGGCGGTATTTCTATGCCTAAGCCATATTTTACGCCACGCCTTGATTTGCCGTTAGAGACGATTAAATTTGATGATAAATTGCAGTTCGTTATCAAAAATCATAGCCTTGAAATCATCACAAAAGATGAGATTAAATCCCTCGACACAAACAAAAGCAAATTTGCAAAAATCGAGCTTTTTAGGGACGAAATGAAGCTTAGTCAGGCTGGATTTATGGTAAATGTGGGCGGGTTTTATGACATTAATATCACCAGAGATGAGGGATTTTACAGCCTCGAAATCAGCGGCGAATCAAACGCTAGCTTTGAAAATTTCGCCAATGGCTACATAATCAAACTAAAATAAGGAGAGAGTATGACACATACAGAAATTTTAAATTTTCGCCACGCATGCAAAATTTTTGACGAAAACAAAAAAATATCAGACGAGGATTTCAGAGCAATCCTAGAAGCTGGAATTTTAGCTCCAAGCTCGACTGGGCTTGAACAATGGGATTTTTTGGTTATACAAAATGATGAAATGAAGCAAAAAATTTGCAATCTTTGCTGGAAACAGCCTCAAATCACCACCTCAGCGCGCCTTGTCGTAATCATGGCGAAAATTTCTGAGCTCAAAAACGGTAGCGAATACATCGCCAAAATGATTTCTCGCCGTGAGGACAAAAGCGCAGAAGAGCGCGAGGCAAGGGTAAAATTCTACGATGAATTTTTAAATGCAAATTTCAAAAATAACGATGAATTGCTATTTGGCTGGTCGCACGCTCAATGTATGTTCGCAGCGATGACTATGATGAACGAGGCCGCAAGCCGCGGGATCGATAGCTGCGCAATCGAGGGTATTGATGATAGGCTTGAACTAACAAGAGCGCTAGGATACGAGCCAAACGACCGCCGCGTGGCACTCGTGCTTCCGTTTGGATACCGCGTAAATCCGCAGCCTAAAAAACTACGCCGTGCATTTGACGATGTCGTAAAAGTGATAAAATAAAGGAAATTTCGTGAAAAAGCTTTTTTCTTTTGCCCTTGTTTGCGCACTTTTTGCTGGTTGTGCGCACAAGGCCGAGTTCAAAAACGGCGCAGATGTCGCCCCGTATGATGAAAATATCCTAGTCGCAAACGCCATGAGGGAAACTCAAATTTATATCCCGGCTGATATTATGAGCGAGCAAACTTTCGTCTCTTCAACTAGCCTTGGCAAAAAAAAGGATCTAACCCTTAGCCTTGGCGAGTTTGTCGGGGGCGAGACGAAGCGATTTATCGGCTCGTATTTGCTCCGCGCAAATCTCGTAAATGATGAAAAACTCATAAGCCAGACAGCGCTTTTAATCGTCCCACAAATCAGCGATTTTAAATTTGGCTTTTATAGCGCAGACGGCTTTGATGTGACAGCAAAGCCATTTATCAGCTACGATTTGAAGCTTAAAATTCTAAAAAACGGCAAGCCGATTTATAATAAAACAATCTCTACAAACGAGAGAAATTTCGGCGACAGCGAGTTTTTCGGCGGAGGTGATGGCTCGTATGAGCAACTAGCCGAAATTTTCCAAAAAGCCCTTGCCAACGACTACGCAATCCATGCCAGAGAGATTATCGATACGATAAATTTGGCAGATTAATCCAAATGCCCCTTTACCAAAAGGGGCTAAATTTGGTGCAAATCTAAAATAGCAAATTCGCGCAAAAGTAAAATTTCATGCAAAAGCAAAATTTTATAAAAGCGAAATTTCACACCTCTTTTGGGCGCAGATTATCGCGAATAATTTCAAAATCATCGTTTTCTTTGCCGTAATTAAATGTAATTTCCACGATTTTTAAAAGCCTTGAAGTGATTTCATTGACGATTTCCATATCGTTCATCAGCGAGGTCGCCATTTTGTTTGAAATGAGCTTCTCAGCTAGAAGTTTATCGGGTGCAAGCGCGCTTTTGCGGTATTCTTCAAAAAGCGCCCTAAGCTCCTTCATACCCTCTTTGCTATCAATTTCGAAATCGCGCAAACTCTCCATAATGCGGAGCATTTTTACGATTTTTGCGCGCAGTTTGTCGTATTCGGCGCGGATATGTTCGTTCGATGAGCTCATAAATTTAAAGATATTTGGCTGGATTAGTTTGACATCTTTTAGTGTTTCGGCTAGAAGTAGGCTAGCTCTGCGGATATTCATAAAGCGCGTCAAATCGCTATCTTTGGCGTTTGCGCTAGCGCCGATGAGGTAGTCTGTGATTTGTGAGTAAAGCTCTTTGAAGCGGTTTTCGTAAAGCTCGTCGAAATTTATCTCCTTTGGCTTCGAGCGTTTGGCGATAATCTCAGCCGAGCCAAGCTCCGAGCTAAGGTCATTTTTGCTAATGCTGATTGATTTTGCCACGATTGAGACGGTGTTAGAATACAACCTGCCCATTTCTTTGATAAGCAGGATAAATGCGGTATTTGGCACCTTTTGCGCGTTTTCGTCGAGAAATTTTGCCTTGATGATTTTGGCGCGTTTGACCTTGCCGGTGATGATTTTGTTTAGTAAAATTTCAAGTTTTGAGATTAGCGGATAAAAAATCATGCACCCAAAAGTATTAAAAATCGTGTGAAAAACAGCGAGTTTGAGCGCGTAATCATCGCTTTTTATCCCCACATACGCACTCACCCAGTCTGTGGCAAGCACAAAGTATTTTATCAGCGCAATCACCAAAACAGCCGTGGCGACATTGAAAATCACATGGCCAAGCATTAGCTTTTTTCCGTCGAAATTCGCCGAAAGTGAGCCGATGACTGCCACGATTGTGCTTCCGATATTTGAGCCAATGGCGATTGCGATTGCGTTTTCGTAGCTTATCTGCGACGCGCCAAGAGCTGCGATGACAAGGGCGAGCGTGGCGTGCGAGCTCTGGGTCAGTATCGTAATGACAATACCCACAAATGTGTAAATCAAAAGCCCGCCAAACCCGCTCATAGCGTATTTTGCTAGATCGACCGTGTCTTTGATCTCCTCAAATCCGCCCTTCATATAGTGGATTCCTAAAAATAAAAGCCCTAAACTAAATAAAAAATAGCCAAAACTTTTGGAATTTTGGTTTTTGGTGAATAAAAACAGCGAGCCTAGGATTATCAGAGGCATTGCGTAGTATGCGATTTGGGTTTTTAGCCCCAGGGCAAAGAGCCAACCACCAGAAACCGTGCCCAAATTTGCCCCACAAATGATAGCTAGCCCAGCGCTAAGCCCGATTAACCCCGCGCTTAAAAACGATATCGCAAGCACGCTAACTAGGCCGCTTGATTGCATAATAAAGGTCGTGATAAACCCAAAAAGAAAGCTTTTAAATTTGCTAGAAGTTACGCTGTGTAAAAAATTTTCGATTATGCTTAGACCGCTTAGGGCCCTATTTAGCAAATTTATCGCAAAGATAAAAATGCAAATTCCAAAGGCGATTGTCATAAAGCTTTTCGAATACGCCATTAGCGCACAGGCGATGATAAGGATAAGGCCAAAGGCGATTTTGTGCCTTAAATCAATTAGTTTTTTTAAAAAATCATTTTGGATTTGCAACTTTTTCCTTTTTTTATTTTTGAGGCTTTTAAAAGTCGAAATATTACAATATTTTGCGTAAATTTGGGATTAAAATCTAAATTTAAAGGTTGAAATTTAAAGGGAAATTTGAAGAATTTTAAAATTTAAAATTCGGGATTTCTCCCGAATTTTGATTATTTGCTAATTAGCTCGATGTATGCCATCTCAGCTGCGTCGCCACGGCGAACGCGAGTTTTGATGATACGAGTATAGCCACCATTTACGCCCTCGTATTTTGGAGCGATTTCGGTAACTAATTTGTTTGTTGCGCCTTTGTCTTGTAATGCAGCGAAAACAAATCTATGAGCTTCGCTATCGCCTTTTCTAGCTCTTGTGATTAGTTTTTCAGCATAACTTCTAAGCTCTTTTGCCTTAGGAAGCGTTGTCTCGATTTTGCCGCTATTTACTAATGCGATAGTTAAATTTTTTAGCAGTGCAGCACGATGAGACGAAGTGCGACCTAGCTTTCTATATCCGTGATTGTGTCTCATTTATTATCCTTAATTTTTTGATTGTGCTTTAAGCTCTTCAAGCTTTTGTTTAAGGCTATCTTTTTTGCTTAAAAATTCTGGTTTATCATTACTTAATGGATAACCGATTTCTTCCATAATGCCTTTAATCTCTTCAAGAGATTTTTTACCTAAATTTTTAAGGTCTTTTAGCTCTGATTCGCTCATAATAGCGATTTCACCGACAAATTTAATATCGGCTTTTTCTAAGCAGTTAAAGCTTCTTGCGCTTAAATTCAAACTATTAATGCTTTCAAATAATTTAGCAAATTCTGAATTTGTAGGGATTTGTTTTCCCAAAGTATCAGAAATATTGATATTTACTATGCCTTTGAAAACGCTTAGTTGTTGATACATAGCCTCTAACGCATTTTTAAATGCGTCGATTGCGCTTACTTGTCCGTCAGTTGTGATCGTAAATACTACTCTTTCAAAGTCTGGGTTATCCTCGACTAGGACATTTTCGATATCATACACTGCTTTTGTAACAGGCGTAAAGAAAGCGTCAAGCGCGATATAATCGCTATCAAGAGTGTCTCTTATCTCTTCGCTTGGAACATAACCAATGCCCTTTTCTACGATTAGAGTAAATTTCAAATCGGCATCTTCGTTAATAGTAGCCAAATATGCGCTAGGATTTACTACATCGACCAAATCGTTGCCAAGATCGCTTCCGCAAATCTCTTTTGGTCCTTTGAAGCTGTATTCTACAACCTCTCTTTTTGAATCGCCTTTGATTTTAAATCTTAGGCTTTTCAAATTTATGATAAATGCAGCAACATCTTCGAGCATACCTCTCATACTATCAAATTCGTGGGTTACACCATCGATTTTGACAGCAGTCGGAGCGAATCCGACGGTGCTAGTATATAGCAATCTTCTTAAAGGGTGAGCCAGAGTGACGCCGTATCCTGTCTCAAAAGGATATGCTACGATTTTAGCAACATTTTCGCTGACATTTTCAACCTTTAATTCAGTTGGCATATGAGCTGATGTTGTAATTTTTCTCATGTTTCACCTACTATTTAGAGTAAAGCTCTACGATAAATCTTTCCTCGACAGGAATAACTATTTCATCTCTTTCTGGAACGCGTGAGAAAATTCCATATCTTTTCTCTTTCTCTACATCGACCCAAGCAACGATACCTGTTTGAGCTGTCAAATCAACCGCTCTTGAAATTTGAGGATTGTTTTTGCTTTTTTCGATAACTTCGATTTTTTGTCCAGCTTTTACATTGTATGATGGGATATCTAGTCTTTTTCCATCGACTAAAATATGTCCGTGAGTTACAAGTTGTCTTGCAAAACGGCGAGTTGTAGCAAAGCCCATTCTATAAACTACATTATCAAGTCTTTGCTCTAATAGTTGGATTAAAATCGCACCTGTGTTTCCATCGCGACGAGCAGCTTCTGCGAATAGTTTGCGGAATTGTTTTTCGCTAACGCCATACATAAATTTAGCTTTTTGTTTTTCTCTTAATTGTGAGCCGTATTCGCTAAGTTTAGCGCGTCTTTGTCCGTGTTGGCCTGGCGCATAAGGTCTTTTTAGAAGAGCGCTTTTTCCAGCTAGTCTTCTTTCGCCTTTCATAAATAAATCAACGCCTAGTCTTCTTTCTAATTTTTCAACTGGTCCTGTATATCTAGCCATTATATTCTCCTAAATTTATTATACGCGGCGGCGTTTTGGTGGTCTGCAACCATTGTGGGCCAAAGGAGTAATGTCTTTGAAATATGTAACTTTAATACCCTCAATAGCACCCACGCTCTTTACAGCAGTTTCTCTACCGCTACCTGGACCTTGAACTTTGATACCAACTTCTTTAATGCCATGCTCTTTTGCTTTGCCAAGCGCATCTTCTACTGCTTGTTGAGCTGCGTATGGAGTTGATTTTTTGCTGCCTTTAAATCCTAGTCCGCCAGCACTGCTCCATGCGATAGCATTTCCCATTTCGTCTGTAACTGTAATCATTGTGTTATTAAATGTAGCAGAGATATAAACGATACCTTTTGCTATATTTTTTCTAACGGTTTTTTTCTTAACAACTTTTCTTTTTGCCATTTCTCAATCCTTATTTAGTTGCCGCGCCGACAGTTTTGCGTTTGCCCTTGCGGGTTCTAGCATTTGTCTTTGTTTTTTGACCGCGAACAGGAAGACCTTTTCTGTGTCTTAAACCTCTATAACCACCCAAATCCATCAAAGCTTTGATATTCATCGCAACTTCTTTTCTAAGATCACCCTCAACCATATAGTTTTCTTGGATCTCTTTGCGGATTGTAGCAGCCTCATCTTCGCTTAGATCAGCAACTCTTTTGTCGTAAGAAATGCCAGTGGCATCAAGAATTTTTCTTGAAGTAAAAAGACCTATACCATAGATATAAGTTAGGCCATACTCAATTCTTTTTTTCTTTGGTAAATCAACACCTGCGATACGAGCCATAACTTATCCTTGTCTTTGTTTATGTTTTGGATTGTCACAAATTACATGGACAACACCTTTGCGTTTGACGACTTTACATTTGTCGCACATCTTCTTAACAGAAGGACGAACTTTCATCCTACACTCCTAAAATTTTATTCCGCTTAATGCAACTTGCACTTAGGTTTAACGAATTTCAGGCGAAAGTATCAAACCAACTGTTTTCAAAATAGCGGTGATTTTGAAAACACTTCTTCACGCAGTTAGTTGCAAAAAATGGCAAATTTATCCAAATTTAGCTTTAAATTTACTTATTTAACACGCAAAATTTAAATTAAATTTTTGCAAATTTTGATAAAATAACCAAATTTTATTTCAGGGGGCAGGTATGAATTTCGACAAAATAACCAAAAATTTGGAAAAATTAGGTTACAAGGTCAGCGCTTTTGAGAGCAAAGAAAAGGCTGTGGAGTATCTAAATATCTATATCCACGATGTCAGCGTGGGCTTTGGCGGTTCGATGAGCGTAAAGGAAATGGGGCTGTATGAGAGCCTCAGAGAGCACAACGAAACCTACTGGCACTGGCTACTTGACAAAAATCTTAGCGTCGATGAAACGCGCAAAAAAGCCCTTACGACCGATGTTTATATCTCATCTGTCAATGGCATTTCAGAAGACGGCGAAATCATCAACATCGACGGCACCGGCAACCGCATAGCAGCGATTTGCTACGGGCACAAAAAGGTCTATTTCATCGTGGGCAAAAACAAAATCGCGCCAGATTTTGATAGTGCGATGAGCAGGGCTAGAAACATAGCCGCCGTGAAAAATACAAATCGCTTTAAATCAAAAACCCCATGTGTCGCAAACGGGGATAAATGCTACGACTGCAAGAGCAAAGAGCGCATGTGCAGGGGGTTTAGCATATTTTACTATCCGCCGTATGGCTGTGAATACGAAGTGATTTTGATTAACGAAAATTTAGGATTTTAAGCAAATTTCGCTGTTTTGCCATTGCGGGCACACCTTGCTCGCAATGACAATCTACGAGTGGAAAATTTAAAAGCCCATAGCTTAAAATTTTCAAAATTTATTCGAATTTCCTTAGATTACAACACTTTGCCCATAATGACAACAAATTCGCAGGATTTTATTTTTCCTGCCTTGAATTTTTCTCCTCTATCCCGCTGATACCCTCACGGCGTGCAAGCTCGCGCAAAATCGTCTCAGGGTGGATTCCATGATCCCCCAAGGCTACAAGCATGTGAAAAATAATATCCGCGCCCTCGTAAATCGCGTCGTATTCTGGCTCGCCCGCTCTATGCTCGCCAAAACGCGCCCGCTGGCTACTTGGCGCAGATTTTGCACGGGTTAGATCCTTGCACGCAAGCGCGAACTCGCATGCCTCTTCGGCGATTTTTTTGAGATAGCTATTTTCGCCCTTTTTATACAGGCTTGCGACATACGATTTCGCAGGGTCAGCGTTAAATTTCCTATCCAAGCAAACATGGTAAATTTCATCTAAAATATCATAAGGCGAAATTTTGCGAGCAGTTTTGGGCGCAGTATTTCCACCGCCCAAATTTTGCGAATTTTGCTCCGAATTTTGCGCCAAATTTGCCAAATTCTCGCCAAATTTTACTTCGTTAAAAAAACAACTCTTCGCTCCCGTATGGCACGCCGCACCGCCCTTTTGCTCGACTTTAAGAAGCAGAGTGTCGTTATCGCAGTCTAAAAACGCAGATTTTATGATTTGCTCATTTCCGCTTGTTTCGCCCTTTTTCCAAATGCGATTTTTTGTGCGCGAAAAATAGTGCGCTAGCCCCGTTTCTAGCGAGAGCGCAAGCGCTTCTTCATTCATATAGCCAAGCATCAAAACAGCCCCGTCGCTGTAATCTTGCACCACCACTGGAAGCAAGCCAGCGACCTTTTGCCAATCAACCTTAATCATAAAATCTCCGTTTTTGTAAAATTTGCAAAATTTGCAATCCCGCAAAATGGGGATTGCAAAAATTATTGTTCGCTAATCGCCGATTGTTGCGGTTTGTTTTTGGTATCGACCCAGATATTTGGCACCGCACCGCCTGGGGTTAGGAAAATCTGCGCGTCTTTGTTTTCACGCAAAGCCTCGTTGAATTTCGCCTGAGTTTCGATTTGCTTTAAATTTAGCAAATTTTGATTTAGGCTTTTTGCGATTTCTGTATTTGCATACGCCTGCGCGTCAGCCTCGATCTTCACAGCGTCCGCCTTGCCTTGGGCTTCAATTTTTACAGCATCAGCGTTACCTTTGGCAAGGGCTGCTTTTTTAAGAGCCTCTTGGTTAGCGCGCTCGACCTCGTATTTGGTGCGCTCTGCCTCTTGTTTAGCGATTTGCACGCGCTCGATTTGCTCTTTGATTTTTGGCGGAAGTATAATCTCACGAAGTTGCACCGCTCTTAGCTCCACAGGAGAATTCGATAGAGCGTCTATATTTGAGCGGATTCCTTGATCGATTGCCTTAGCGATTTCCTCGCGTTTGGTCGGAAGCTCCTCGGCTGGGTAGTTTCCTATGACGCTACGCACGACATCTTTGACGCGAGGATCGATGATTTTATCCTCCCATAAAAGCCCCCACTCCGCAATCGTCGCAGGCGCGGTGCTCTCGTTTAGTTTATACTGCACGGTGATATCCACGCTTACTGGCAGGTTGCGAGAGTCTAGCACCGAAAGCGAGTTTTTGCGAATAATTCCACCGATACTTCCGCCACTTGCCCTGCTTGTAGCCATATCCTCGTTGCTAGTGTAGTTGATGATTCTCACGCGCGTATCAATCACAAAAATATCTTGAATAAACGGCACGAAAAAGTGGATTCCAGCGCCCAGCGGTGTGGGGTCGTATTTACCCAAATTTGACTTAATACCAACCTCGCCTGATTGGATAGTGGCAAATGGTTTTGCGATGATAAAAAGCGCGATAATAGCGATTAAAAAGTAGAAAAATCCGCCGAATTTAAAGCCACCTAAATTCTGCAAATTTGGCCCCTTAAAGCTAAATCCGCCATTTTCATTGCCACCATTTTTTTTATTTTTGTTGAAATAATCATTTAAATCTGCCGGCATAATTATCCTTATTTGATATATGTGAGCCAGTGCTCAAATTTAGGGTCTTTGCCAGTAACGACCGCGAAATACGCTTTTTGCAATTTGCTTGTGATCTCGCCCATTTCGCCCTTGCCGATAATGCGTCCGTCGATATTGCTAATCGGCGTAACCTCAGCAGCTGTGCCTGTGAAAAACGCCTCATCAGCCGCATAGACTTGATCGCGCGAAATGCGTTGGCGAAGGACTTTTATGCCCAAACTCTCGGCGATTTGGATAACTGAGTTTTGAGTGATTGACTCCAAGCTAGTATCGTTTGGCGGAGTGATTAGTGCGCCGTCTTTTACGATAAACAAGCACTCTCCTGGACCTTCTGCTACAAATCCTTGCGGATCAAGTAGTAGCGCCTCATCGTATCCAGCATCGACAGCCTCGAAGTTTGCCATTTGTGAGTTGAAATAATTCGCACTCGCTTTTGCCTTTGCCATCATTGAGTGTTGAGCAGGTTTCGCCCAAGATGAAATTTTCACCTTAATGCCCGCTCTTAGGGCTTCCTCGCCCATATACGCGCCCCATTGCCACGCAGCTACGATTGTATCGACTGGGACATCTTTTAGTGAAACGCCCATAGAGCCGTATCCTAGGTAGATTAGTGGGCGGATATAGACGGTTTGATCGAAGTCGTTTTTGGCTACGACATCGATTTGCGCCTGACGCAACTCATCGAAGCCATAAGGGGTTTTGATTAGGCAGAGTTTGGCTGAAACTAAAAGTCTTTTTGTATGCTCATCAAGGCGAAAAATCGCATAACCCTTGTCTGTTTTGTAGGCTCTTACGCCCTCAAATACTGCGTTACCATAGTGAAGCGAGTGGCTTAAAACATGCGTTGTAGCCTCAGCCCATGGGATTAGCGAGCCGTTTTTCCAAATTAAATTTGCCGGTTGAACCTTTGCCATTTTACATCCTTTTTTGAAATTTAAATCTGTGATTTTATCTAAAATTTTATAAATTTTGACTTTTCGAAATTTGGGCTTTTTTAAATTTATTTAATCTGTCATTGCGAGCTTTCGCAGAAAGTGAAGCAATCTACGAGTTTTAAATTTCTTACGCTAAATTTGCTGTCATTGCGAGAATTTGCGTAGCAAATTCGAAGCAATCCAGTAAAATTTAAATTCAAAATTCTACTTAAATTTTACATTGAACGATTTTGTGAATTTAACCTGCGCCGTGAAATTCTCTGTAAGGGGGAGGGCGCGCTTTTTAGGAGACGCTACCCTCCCCCTTACCAACCCCCACCCCTGTAAAACCTTAGAAGTGGCTAAATTTAGAAAAACGAAGTTTTTCTAAATTTAGCTGGTTTTATTTTTCGGAAATGCTTCGCATTTCCTTGCAAATATAGCTTACACGGCGATTTTTGATGGTTCCATTGGTTTGCTGTAAAAAAATCCTTGCATGTATTTTATACCCATGCTCTCCAAAATCGTCGAAATTTGGTGATTTTCGACATATTCTGCGATGATTTCGTAATTTCTGTTTTTCGCAAAGGCTGTGATAGTTTCCACGATCGCGCGCGAGCTTTCATCAGCTACGATATCTTTGATAAGTGCGCCATCGATTTTGATGAAATCCACATCGAGCGTCAAAACTCGGTAGTAGTTTGAATACCCTGAGCCAAAGTCGTCGATAGCTATCTTGCAGCCGCGGTTTTTGGCTGTGGCGATAAACTTTCGCAGGCTATCGTAATCGTCGAATTCCTCGCTCTCTAAAATTTCGATAAAGAGATTTTTCGCGTTTTTTGCCTTTGCTAATTTTTCTTCCAAAAGTGCGCGAATTTCGTTGTTTGCGATATCGAAAAACGACAAATTTATACTAAATTTCGAATTTGGGAAATTTTCGATTAGCCTAAATGCCTCCTCGATTACGATTTTTGTCAGCGAAGTGTAAAGTGAGGCCTGTTTTGCGACATCCATAAACTCGCCCGGGTGCCTAACCCTGCCAGAATCATCGATTAGACGGATTAAAATTTCATAGACAAGAGGGACGAAATTTGTCCTTTGCGTGCCGTATTCTCTGCCGTTTGGATCTGATTTTGAGATATCGAAAATCGGCTGGACTAGCACGAAGACATGGTTTGTTTTGATCGCTTGCTGGATTGTATTTATCATCAGTTGGTTTTGGGCGTATTTTAGCTCGATTGGGTTGTTTGGGCGGTAATACTCCAAATTTTCGTTTTTTTGCTGTGCTTCATACATCGCCATGACCGCTTGAAACACCCTTGTAGCGCGATTATTGTCTTTATTGCTACTTACGCCAGCCACGACATTTATCGTTACGCTTATGTCGCCAGCTTTGGTTGCGATTTTGGTCTGTTGGTTTGTAAATTTTGCGATGATTTTGCGCACATGATTTGCGACAATAATTCTATTATCGATATTTTCTTTGCTAGCTTTATGAACGGGATAAAATAGGCAAAATTCATCGCCTTGCATACGAAATGGCTGGGCTGGGATTTTTTCTGTGACCAAAAACAAATCAAGCGACCTTGCAAATACCTTTATGATTTGGCTAGTAATATCGCTAGAATAAAATAGTCTAAGATTATCAAAATTCGCGATTGTTAGGTAGATGATATAGCCTTCTATCTCTGGTTTGATTATCCTTTCATTTAGGGCTAGTTCGCTACCGAAATTTGTCATTTTATCGACATAGCCTTGTTCGAGCAGGGTTTGCTCTGCTGCTGCTAGGCTAGCTTGCATAGCTTCATTTGGGCGCATATCTTTGATAAAAACGCCATAGTGTGGGTATTTGGACTTTTCGTCTAATTTTGAGAGCTTTATTTTGGAGTTAATCGGCGTGCCATTTTTATCTAGCAAACGCAGCTGCTGCGTGAAATATCCAATCTTATCGCTTTCTTCTTTAAGTTTTTTTTCGAATTTGGCATGGTCCTCGCTAGCTGCGATTATGCCGATATCCTTGCCTTTTAGCTCGTCTAGTTTGTAGCCAAACATTTCGGTTACTTGTTTGTTAGCGTAGGTGATTTGAAATTTATGATTTAGCAAAAACACGGCGTTTTCGTCCCTATCGACTAGGGCTTTGTATGGGCGGAGTTTTTGTTTTTTGCTGATTGCGTCTGAATTTACCATGTAAGTGATGAGCAAAAATGTCAAAAATATCGCGGTAAAAACCATAGTCATTTCGGAAAACGAGTTGTAAAATTCGGCGTTGAAATTCGCAAATTTTTCCCTTAAATCCTTGAATTTGCCGTTGATTGCGCTTTCATTTCGGGTGATAATCAAATTTAGCTTAGTGAGATTATCAAGCACCAAATTTGCGTTTTTTAAGAAATTTTGCTCGGTTAAATTTTGCGGAGTTATGTATTTTATTTTTTCTTTTATGGCGTAAATTTCGGTGTAGTTATTGTAGTTTAGCTGCGTGATTTGCGAGAAAATATTTACCACTTCGTAGCGTGAGTTTGGGTTGATGTATTTTTGCTCTATCGCGTGCAAAATGACGCTATTTTGCGAATTTAGCGCGCCTAGCTCGTCGATGAGTTTGATTTTTTCGGCAAAGGCTGTTTTTAGATACTCGACATCATTGCTAAATGAATTATCCAAAATCAGCGGATTTTGCCCAAGCGTATCTAGGGTGTTATACACGACTTTCATATTTTCGTTAATCGAGCTAAAATCGCGGCTAGGTTTATCAGAGGTAAAGAGCGTATTTAGCCTAGTATTCGCGTCATAAATCATCGTCATTTGGCGTGTTACGGCGTTGTAGTCGGAGACATTTTTTAGCGAGATAAAGTAACTTAGCGCGAAGCTAAGGCTTATTATCATGATAATACTCATGATTATCCAGTTTATGGTGTCTTTACTAATTTGGTTAAAATTTGAAAATAATTTTTTCATCATAACTCCTTATAATGTCGCCAAAAAATCCAGCAAATTTTGCAAATCATCATCATCTAAGCTGTAATCAAACACATCGCGGAACAAAAATTTAATCGAGCGCGCTAGCGAATACTCGCCGTTTATGTAAGGGGCTGTTTTGGTGATATTTCGCAGGGTCGGCACTCTTTTGTAAGTGTGGCTTCGATAGTTGTAAGTGTGGCTTCGATGGTTTGAAATCCTTGTGTTTGGGTTGAAATTCAGGTTTTTATTAGGCACTTTGGCGTATGAGTTGGTGCCTAAATTCGCGCCATTGTGGCAATACGAACACAGCTCGATAAAGAGCAAATAGCCCTTAAATTCGCTTTCGCTGAATTTTTCCTCATTGCGCAAAACGCGGTCAAATTTAGAATTTATCGTGGTTTTTGATTTCAGATACTCGCCTAGGGCATCGACGAAATTTTCGAAATTTGCCTTGCCATAGAGCTTTTTAAATTCGCGTTTGTAGGCTATATTTTGGGTGATTATTAGCTCGA
Source organism: Campylobacter sp. JMF_06 NA1 (assembly GCF_027737785.1). Taxonomy (NCBI): domain Bacteria; kingdom Pseudomonadati; phylum Campylobacterota; class Epsilonproteobacteria; order Campylobacterales; family Campylobacteraceae; genus Campylobacter; species Campylobacter sp. JMF_06 NA1. The sequence continues at coordinate 76,677 of NZ_JAOVUA010000003.1, read as the reverse complement.
TTTTCTCTTTTGATGAGGCTAACTCTTTGGGGCTTAAAACCGAGGTTTTAATGCGCTCATTTAGGCTAGGGAAAAAGTTTCCGCCCGAGTATCGCTCGATATAATAAGCGTTTAGGATTGTGGGGATTTCGCCATTTCGCACGCTAGCACCCGTTGAGTTTAGGTATAGATTGTGGCAGCTATCGCAAGAGCGCTTTTGCTCGCTAAATTTAGCGTCGCGGTAAAGCTTCATGCCAAGGCTAGCTTTTTCGGGGCTAAACGCTGGCATTTTTAGCGGTGTGAAAATATCATCGCAAATGCCTAAAATAGGGACAATACTAAATAATAAAAGCTTTGAAAGTAGCGTTGATTTCATCTGTGATAATCCCATTTTTTACCTGTTTTTCCAAAAGATTTTCTAGCGCCTTTTCGCTGATATTTGCGCCATTTACCCCCAAATGCCACAGCGCATTTTGCACCGCTTGGCTTAAATTTCGCCTTTGTATGCGCCTTTCGTTAATCTCGCGCGATTTGTAAGGGATATTTTTGTTTTTTAAATTTAACTCGAAATTTTGCGTGGTTAAATTTAGACTAGATTTTTTTATCCCAAAATGCGCGAAAATCGGCGCTAACATCGAGGAATTTCGCTCGCTCGCCCAATTTACATAAATTTTGCGTTTTGCTAGGTTTAAAAACATATCAAAGTCCTGCCCATTTCGCAATGCAGGGCTCATACTCAAAAACGCAATGTCAAATTTAAGCTCATTTTTCTGGGTAAAATTTGCAAAATCATCGTTTATGATTTGCTCGACTTTAATGCCGTATTTTTGCGCGCTGTTTTTAAGAGCGCTAAGCATTGCCTTTGCGCTATCAAGAGCGTAAAGCCTAGCGCCCAAAGTAGCGATATATAGTGAATACACGCCGGTTCCTGCGCCTATGTCGATGACGCTTTTGCCTGCGAAATTTATGCCCTCATCTTCAATAAATTTAAATAAATTTTGTCCAAATTCATTTAAATTTGTATCGAATTTAGCGTAAGTTTCGGCTTTTTTGTCCCAGATATTTTCCATAACGACCTCAAATTCTCGCAATAATACCAAAATTTCTATTATAAATGATATAATCGTCAGTTTTACAAGGAGAATTTATGAAAATTTTGCCCAAATTTTTGATAATCCCATTTTTATTTAGCGCAAATTTCGCCCAAGATTTGGCGCAAATTAGCGTAACAATCGAGCCTGTGAGATATTTCGCGCAAAAAATCGCAGATGATGATTTTGTGATAAAAAGCGTCGTGGATAAGGGCGCAGATCCTCACACATACGAGCCCAAACCCGCCACAATGCGTGATATCGCAAAGAGCGTGGCGTATTTTGGCATAGGCACGGAGTTTGATGAGGTGTGGTTAAAAAGGTTTAGCGCAAACGCTAGCGGGGTGAAATTTTACGATTTAAGCGCAGGGATAGAGAAGGTAAATTTTGAAAATTTGGGCGAAGAGGGCGAAAAACACGAGCACGCCCACGACGGAGCCGATCCACACATTTGGCTAGATCCGATTTTGGTAAAACAAATTTCGCAAAATATCGCTAAAAATTTATGCGAATTAAACAGCGCAAACTGCGCCAAATACGAGCAAAATTTGGCTAAATTTGAGGCAGAATTAGACGAGCTTCACGCTTACGCGAAGCAGAATTTATCAAATTTAGCTGGGGCGAAATTTATCATCTATCACCCCACACTTGGGTATTTCGCGCGCAGGTATAATCTCACGCAAATTGCAGTCGAGCAAGGCGGTGGCGAGCCAAAACCGGCTGATTTGGCGGATTTGATAAAGCTAGCAAATGATGAAAAAATCGGCGTGATTTTCACTAGTCCGCAGTTTGCAAGCAAGGCAGCGCAAATCCTAGCCGCCCAAACAGGCGCAAAGCTCACACAAATCGATTTTTTAAGCTATGAGTGGCAAAGCGAACTTAAAAAATTAATAGATGAAATCTCGGCTGCGGGGGCGCAAAAATGAGCGCCGTAAAGCTTAGCAACCTTTCGTTTTCTTACGAAAAGCGCCAAATTTTAAATTCGATAAATTTAGAGTATGAAATCAACGATTTTTTATCAATTTTTGGCCCTAATGGCAGTGGCAAAAGCACGCTTTTGCGCCTGATTTTGGGACTTTTAAGGCCAGATAGTGGCAAAATCGAGGTGCTTGGCAAATCCCCGGTCGCAGCTAGGAAGCAAATCGGCTATGTGCCCCAATTCATCGCTATTAACAAAAGCTTTCCAATCAGCGTGGCTGATGTGGTTTTAATGGGGCTAATAGATAAAAAAATTTTTGGATTTTACACCAAAAAAGATCGCCTAAAAGCCTTTGAAGCCTTGGAGCGAGTGGGTATGAGAGATCTTGGCGAGGCAAAAATCAGCGAGCTAAGTGGGGGGCAGAGACAGCGGGTCTATATCGCGCGCGCTCTGTGCGCAAATGCGAAAATTTTGCTTTTGGACGAACCTTTGGCTAGTATCGATACTATGGGGCAGGTGCAGATTTATGAGCTATTAAAAAGCCTAAATTCAGAGGGCACGGGCATTATTATGATTAGTCATGATTTGAATTTGGCGTTAAATTACGCAAACCGCGCTGTTTATGTCAGTGGTGGTTCGCTTCACATGCACAGCGTGCATCCGAGTGGGAGGGCGAAGTTTTTAAAGCACCTGCGCGAGGAGCATGGGCATTTTTGCTCGGTTGAGCTTGCGCTAAATGATTGCCACTGTGGGGACGAGCATGAGTGAAATTTTGGCTTTGGAATTTATGCGAAATGCCCTAATAGGCGCACTTTTAGTCAGCGTGATTTGTGGCGTGATAGGTTCGCTGATCGTCATAAATAAAATGAGCTTCATCGCCGGTGGAATCGCGCACGGGGCGTATGGCGGGGTCGGTATGGCGATATATTTTGGATTTTCGCCACTTTTGGGCGCGAGCGTGTTTTCGCTACTTTTGGCTCTGATAATCGCTTATATCACGGCTAGAAATAATGAACGATTTGACGCCATAATCGGCGCAATTTGGGCTTTTGGTATGGCTCTGGGGATTATTTTTGCTGACCTTGCGCCGGGTTATAAAAGCGATTTGATGAGCTTTTTGTTTGGCTCGATTTTGGCTATTGATAGCGCGACCTTGAATTTCACTCTCATTTGCGACGCTGTTTTTGTGCTGATTATAATCTGCTTTTATAGGCAGTTTTTGGCAATTAGCTTCGATAGGGAGTTTGCCACGCTTCGTGGGGTAAATACGAGCGTGTTTTATTATGTTTTGGTGATAATGGCGAGCTTTGCGATTGTGAGCGCGATCCAGATTGTGGGGCTGATACTAGTCATTTCGCTGATGACGATCCCGCCATTTATCGCGGAGAAAATTTCGAAAAATTTAGGCATTATGATGATAAGTGCTGTGATAATTTCTGCGATTTTTTGCCTTAGCGGGCTAGCGCTAAGCTATTTTTACAATCTCACAAGCGGTGCGGCGATAATTTTAATCGCTTCGGTCTGCTTTTTCGCCAGTGCGCTTATTGCTAAATTTCGCGCTTAAAATCCCGCCAAGTTCGCTTAGTAAAATTCCACCTAGTATGAGCCCTGCGCCCGTGATTTGAAGCGGGCTTAACTTTTCGCCAAAAATGTATCCCAGCACGCCAGCGCCAAGGGGTTCGAGTGTGAAAATAAGCACCGTTTTGATCTCGCTGACGCCCTTTTCTTGGGCTAGTGTTTGGATAAAAAACGCAAAAACAGTGGCGAAAATCGAGGTTAAAATCAGGGCGAAAATGAAGTCAAATTTGAAGGAAAATGTCAAATTTCCGATTAAATTTATGGAATTTGCGAAATTTTCGTGTGGCGTGGAAATCGCGGCAAAAAGTGTGCAAACACTCACGCAAACAAACTGCATCACCACAAAGCCGTGCAGGTTGCACCTCCTAGCGCAAACACCGGTAAATACGATGTGTAGGGCATACATAAAGGCAGAAATCAGCGTGAGTTGCTCGCCAAGGTTAAAGCCAACATTGCTAGCCCCACTTAGAAAAAATAGCCCCAAAACTGCCACGCCAGCGCCCAAAAAAGCGAAAATTCCGACACTTTTGCGAAAAAACGCATACATCATAAATGGCACCATAATGACATTAAGCCCCAAAATAAAGGCCACCGATGATGATAGAGTGTAGCGCAGGGCAAAGGTCTGGCAGGTAAAGTCAAAAAATAGCATTAGCCCGCAAAAAATGCCGAAAAATATGGTTTTTGTGTCGAATTTAGGCTTAAATTTCAGGCTTGCTAGATACATAAAAACGCTAGCGAGCAAAAATCTCCAAAACAAAAAGCTAAAAATATCAGCGTTTGCAGTGGCGCGCTGAACGGGGATAAATGTGCTACCCCAAATCAGTGCGACGCAAATTAGGGCAAGCTCCCAAATAAGGGTTGAATTTGGCTGGTTAAATTTAGAGCGCATAAGCTAGCGAATAGTTTTTAGGATATTAAACATCGCCTCTGTGCTGTTGCGAAATTCGCGCTCGTGGGCGACTAGTTTATCAAAGGCGTCGTTTAAAAATTCGCTTGTAAATTCGTTCGCAAAATCATCGCCGATCTCGCTTCCTGTGGCGTTTTTGTAGCTTTTGGCAAAGCTTGTGTCGCTGGCAAGGTTTTCGATATTTGGGCGCAGGGCGGCGTAAATTTCATTAAAGGCATTAACTCTCATATAATGCGCTAAGCTTAGCTCGCCACGCATTATGGCCTGCGTGGAGTTTTCGTCCATAGCTGAGATTTTGGTTTGCAAAATTTGCTTTAAATTTGGGATTGCAGGGGTTAGGCTTTGGGTTAGCGAGCGACGCATGGTGCGCGCAGCAGGGGAGTTTGAGCTCGTTTTTTTGGCGATGAAATTTGGCAAATCCAGCTCGTATTGCGTTATGCCTGATTTGGCGTATTCTCTCGCGGCGCGCTCGATGAGCGAAGAAAGAGAGCGTTTGAAATTTTCGCTGTCGCCGACATTGGCGCTTATCATCACATCTAGTCCCTTTACAGCGACCTCTTCCCAACTAGCCATTAAAAAAAATGGCGCGAAAATCAAAATAATTTTTTTAAGCAAAATTTGCCCCCATAAAAAATTTCGCTATTTTATGGCAAAAAATTTAATGTTTATTCAATACGATTTAAAATTTTAATCAAAAAGTGTCGGCTCTAAGGCTTTGAGACGGTATGATTTGCGGTGAAATTCTGTGTAGCCAAATTTTTTAATCGCCTCGATATGGGCTTTTGCGCCGTATCCTTTGTTTTTTGCAAAGCCGTATTGTGGGCAAACTTTTGCGATCTCTCTCATTTTGCGATCGCGCGTAACCTTCGCTAAAATCGAGGCTGCACTTACCTCTGCGATTTTAGCATCGGCTTTAACCATAGTGCGAAATCCACTTGCGCCAAATTTGGAATTTCCGTCAAAAATAATGTCAAAATTTTGCCCCCCAAAATGCGCCACAATCTCTTCAAGCGCAGTTTTTAAACACGCGCTAAGCCCCATTTCATCGATATTAGCGCTAGAAAATTCGACTATTTTAAAATTTGAGTTTTTAATGATTTTTTCAAATAGTTCTTCGCGTTTTTTTTCGCTTAGTTTTTTGCTGTCATTTAGCCCTGAAATTTGGGCATGCAAAACACAGCCTGCCACGCACAAAGGCCCTGCGATACAGCCTCTGCCAGCCTCGTCGATACCGCAAATCTCAGCCATTATCGCTTTTTCTCACAGCTGCTGTGTGGGTTAGGATATCGTGCAGACAGAGCATGTCTTTGCGAAAAAAGCAGATTAATAACCCAATCATGCTAAATCCAGCCAAAATAAAGCACAAAAAACGCAAAAACGCGCGAAAAAATGAAATTTTGCGCCCCGAGCGAAGATCGATAAGATAGATATTTGAAAATTTATAGCCAGGGCTTTGGGCTGATTTGGCGTAAAAAACCGCGCAGATTGCCCCGTAAGCTAGCCAGATTAGTGCGATTGCGATTTGGTTACTTTGAAATGCCTCTTTCGAGCCCAAAACAAGGTAGGTCGTGATATAAAAAAGTGGCATTGCGATGAAAAACATATCGACGATAAAGGCCTTTACGCGTAAAAACACTGGCGCGATTACCGCTTTTTGCTTTGCCACTTAAATTTCCTTGAATAATTTGCATTTCGCGCGAAATTTAGTTTCCGCGCGAACCAGGTTTGATCGCCACGCTTCCGTTTTTGCAAAGCGGACAGGAATTTGGCTCGTAAATTTCAAAGCTGAAATTTCCAAGCGTAAAAAGTGGTTTATCAAATGGAAGTTTGCAACTTTCATGGCGCGAGTTGCCTAAATTTGCCACTGCGCAAAATCCGCGGTTTGCAAGGGCTGCAAAAGCTACAACCTCGCCACCAAGGCTTTCGATGATTTTGGCACTCTCTAAGGCAGAGCCGCCTGTGGTGATGATATCTTCGCAGATTACAAATTTTTCGCCCTTTTTGACTTCAAAACCGCGTCTTAGGCTCATAATCTTTTCGACGCGCTCAGTGAAAATAAAGCGTTTGCCAGCTTGCTTGGCTAGCTCGTAACCAGCCAAAATTCCGCCAAGGGCTGGCGAGCAGACGCTATCATAGCTAATGCCAGCATCTTTTATGACGCCCGCTAGCTGGCTTGCTAACTCCCCGGCTAGGGCAGGGTTTTCTAAAACTTTCGCGCTTTGGAGGTAGTATTCGGAGTGGTTTCCGCTACTGAGCAAAAAATGCCCGTGCAAATACGCGCCGTTTTCTTTGTAAATTTTTTCGATTTCCATTATCAAACCTTCAATAACTCTGCCTCTTTGGCTTTTACGGTTTCATCGATTTTGGCTGAGTAGTTATCGGTGATTTTTTGCACTTCATCGTAGCCTTTTTTAGCGTCATCTTCGCTAATAGCTTTGTCTTTTTCTAGTTTTTTAACCTCGTCGTTTGCGTCTTTTCTGATATTTCTAATGCTGATTTTTGCCTTTTCGCCCATTGCTTTGGCTTTTTTGGCGTTTTCTTGTCTTTGTTCTACCGTCATCGGTGGGAAAAACAGCTTCACAGCCTCGCCGTCGTTGTTCGGATTAACCCCGATATTTGCCGCTGCAATCGCGCTTTCAATCGTTTTTAGCATTGGTTTTTCCCAAGGCGTGATAGTAATCGTAACAGCGTCTGTTGCCAAAACGGTAGCGACTTGATTGAGTGGAGTTTGGCTTCCGTAGTAATCAACCGTGATATGGTCTAGGATATTTATATTTACCTTGCCGGTGCGAAGTGTCCCAAAGTCCTTTTTAAGGGCTTCAATAGCTTTGTCGCAGTGCGATTTCTGGTCTTTATAAATAGAGTCTAACATTAAAATCCTTTGTAAGAAAAATTTGTGAATTGTAGCGTAAAAAAAATAAGAGTTGCATTTAAAAATGCGAAATTTGACATTTTTAAATGCAAAAATTTAGAATTATTTTGATTGATTTTGATCGCTTAGAGTTTTGAGAGCCTCTGTGGCGTTGCCCTCGATTGCTGCGCCAAGCTCGCTAGCTTTTTGTTCGATTTTTTCGCTAGCTTGTGAGATATTGTTTTCTACGCCCTCTATGCTTTGTTTCACAGCTTCTACTGCCGCGCTAGCGTTGTTTTCAACTGCTTCTGAAATTTTTTCTGCTCCACTTTGCAAAGCATTAGCGGCGTTATCAAACGAAGGTTTTATATTTAAGCTATTTGCCTTTGGTGCGCTTGGCACGGCTGGAACGGCATTTTTCGGCGCTTCGCTTTGTTTTTGTTCTACTTTGACGCGGTCGATTACTGATGATTTTGCGTCTTGTTGATAAAAATATGCCAAAGCAAGAGTGTTTGCCACAAATAAAATTCCCATAAACGCTGTAAATTTAGCCAAAAATCCAGCAGGTCCCTTTGCGCCAAATAGGCTTTCGTTGCTTCCGCTATATGCGCCAAGACCGATAGATGAGCTTTTTTGTAACAACACGGCGATTGTTATTACGATAGCAAAAATTACTTGTAAAACCAAAAATAAAGTAGTCACAATATTAACCTTTGAAAAAAATTGAATTTGGCATTATAATGAAAAAAATATAAATTTTAAGTTAAGGGCGCCAAATTTGCGCCCTAAATTTTAATCCCTGTTTGCAAAGCCAAGGATATTTAGAAGCGACATAAAAAGGTTGTAGATATTTAGATACATACCCACAGCTGCCATGATTGGTGAAGTATAGACGCCGTTGATGATGTTTTTGGTATCATAGATGATATAAAACGAAAACAAAAGCGCGCTAAAACCAGAAATTCCTAGGCTCACAAGCGAACTTTTGAAGAAAAAGTAGTTCAAAAATCCGATGATAATCACTGCGATTAGTGAGATAAATAGCGGTTTGCCCCAGCTATCGACATTGACTTTTGAGTTCATCGCATATATGGTAAGTGCGCCAAATGTAACCGCAGTAGCCACGAAAGCTTGCGTTACCACGCTACCCATACCAGCACCGATATAAAGCGATAAAACCTTACCTAGCGTAAGACCTGTGATAAATGTAAAGGCAAAAAGCAAAACCAATGCAAGGCTGTTAGCTCCGCGATTGACGGCAAATTGCATTGCAAAAATCAAACCAATCATCAAAATAAAATATAGCAACGGATTTAGTCCCATTGCTACGCCTGTGCTCATCGCTACATACGCACCAGCGGCGGCTGCGACCATAGAAGCTGTTAAAAGTGCATAAGTTTCTTTGATGAGTTTGCTAACTCTGCCTTGCTCTAATGGCGCATCGTAGCTCGCGTCGTATTCGCTAGTAAGATGATTTCTATCGTAAAGACTCATTTTTTCTCCTTTTTTTAATTTTGGGTAGGGAGTTTAGCAAAATTTTACCAAATATATAATAAATAGCTAAAATTTTTTCTATTTAAAAAAGCAATATATAATCAGCCGTTTTTAAAAAAGGAGAGAATTTTGGCTGAACAATTAATCAATGGTGCAATTAAATTTATGGAAGAAAACTACGCCGAGCACGCCGAGCTTTTTAGCTCTTTGGCAAATACGCAGACCCCGCACACGCTTTTTATCGGGTGTTCGGATTCGCGCGTGGTGCCAGGGCTCATAACTTCGACAAAACCGGGAGAGATGTTTGTAGTGCGAAATATCGCAAACATTGTCCCACCATATCGCGTTAGTGATGATTTCGTCGCTACCACAGCGGCTATCGAATACGCGCTGTATGCCTTAAAAATCAAGCAAATCATCGTTTGCGGACACAGCAACTGCGGTGGTTGCGCGGCGCTGTTTTATGACGAGGCAAAACTACAAAAAACTCCAAATGTGAAAAAATGGATAAATTTGATGTCTGGGGTAAAAGATCAAATTTCAAAGCACTGCGCCAACGATAAAGCTAAAAGAGAGTGGCTAGCCGAACGCCTAAATATCGTAAATTCGATACGAAATCTGCTAACCTACCCAAATGTCAAAGAGGGTTATATGGCAGGCGAGATTAAAATTTTTGGCTGGCACTATATCATCGAAACGGGCGAAATTTTCAACTACGACCCGCACAATGACCATTTTGCGCTATTAAACAAGGATTATGACTATGAAAAAATTTCTCATCAGCTTTTTGATTAGTGCGCTTTGCCTAAATTTTATTTTCGCAGAAGCGAATAAAAGCGAAGCAAATCTAACCGAGCAAAATTCGAGCCAAAGCGCAGTTCCTGCGCCAAATTTAGAAGAGAAAAAAAAGGAAGTCGAGGAGTTTTTGAGCGAGGTTTCAGGGGGCGATGCGAACAAAAGCGAAGTCTATGATATGATCGTAAATAAGGTCGCACAAAACGAACTTAACGCAAACGAAACAAACGGCGCAAATTCCTTTTACCGCGTGGTAAATGAGATCAAAGAGATAAATAAAAAAATCCTTGCTATCTCGCCAAAAGGCGAAGCCAACGCCACAGATAGCTCGCTAAAAACTCTCAAAGAAAACAAAGCAAGGCTTTTAGAGAGCGTTCCTATGGCGATTACGAATAATACACTAAGTAGGGAAGGGCTTTTAAAATACGCTGAGATTAAGAAAAATATCGAGGATACGCTGGCGAAATTTGCGAAAAAGCAAAATTCGATTGAGTATGTAAGCGCGGCGGTTAGTGCCGATAGAATGGCGCTTGGGGATATTTTTTATCAAGAAATTTTAAAACTTGATAATCTTTTTGTAAATGGTGCGAGCAAAGATGAGCTAAAAATGAGCTTAGAGGACGCGCTTAGTAGGATTTCGGAGTATTCGCTAGATAAAACTTCCAAGCTCAAAGAAGCCCTAAAATCGCAAGAAGATGCCGAAAATTTCGCGACTAAATTTAGCGAGCTTAAAAATGATAAAGCAACTTACGAGGAAATTTTATCCTATCTGCACTCAAATGCCGATTTGCTCGCATCCAGCGTGATTTTTACTAGCCTAAATTTCAAATCCGCAATTGATAGCATAAATGAAATTTCCCCTATCAAAGATAGACGCATAAATTTCGGCAAAATCGTGCTAATTAGCGTGATAATGCTCTTTTTCTACTCGCTTAGGCGGGTGCTAGCGAATTTGATTTATTTCGTCTTTAAAATCATCAATCGCTCCACAGCCATTGATAAAGAAACCATAAAAGAGCAGGTCGTAGCCACGATAAAACGCCCGCTTGGCGTGCTTTTGATAGCGTATTCGATAGATATTTCGCTGGTGATATTTTTCTATCCAGCCCCTGTGCCGATAAGGTTTGCAAGTATTTTGTCGATAATTTATGTCATTTTGTGGGCGTGGGTAATCATCGAAATCATCGACGGATACGGCATAATAGTGCTAGGAAATATCGCTAAAAAGGGCGTTAGAAAAGATGTTATAAATTTGGTCATCAAAATTTTATATATCATCGTCGTCATAATCGCGCTTTTACTTATCCTAAAACGGCTAGGTTTCGATGTCAGCGCGATACTAGCCTCGCTTGGAATCGGAGGTTTGGCGATTGCGTTTGCGACCAAGGATATTATCGCAAATTTCTTCCAATCAATCATGCTTTTGTTTGATAATTCATTTTCACAAGGCGATCATGTCGTAGTGGGCGACATAGAGGGCACGGTCGTGGAGACTGGGTTTAGAAAAACCACGATTAGAACCTTTGATAATGCCCTTGTTTTCGTGCCAAATGCAAACATTATGGCGCAAAATATCAAAAACTGGAATCGCCGCAAGGTCGGCCGCCATATCAATATCATCGTGGGTGTGACATACTCTGCTAAATCAGAACAGCTTAGAAAGTGTATCGAAGATATCAAAGAAATGCTAAAAGCGCACCCGCGAATCGCTCAATCTGGCGATAGTGCGACAAATTCGCGCGATTTTCGTATGCGCTCGCGCCAAAACATGGTCTCGATCGACGATCTAGCGGGCTATAAAAGCACGATGAATGTGGTGCTCGATAGCTTCGGCGATAGCTCGGTAAATATCCTAGTGTATTGTTTCACAAAAACCGTTATGAGAGATGATTATTTGCAGATTAAAGAGGATATTTTGTTTAAAATCATGCAGATTGTCGAGAACAACGGGCTAGAATTTGCCTTCCCGTCGCAGAGTTTGTATGTTGAAAAATTACCAAAATTTGATTATGATAACCCGAAATTTAGTGAAGGAGGAGAAGATGAGAGAGTTTGACGAAGACTTCGAAGAATACGAGGATTTAGACGATTACGATGAGGATATAATCGAGGGCGAAGAGGGCTATAACTACGCTTACGACGAGGACGATTATAGCTATGATGATGGCGAGGGGCTAAACTACAACAACATCGACGGAGATGATTACTAATGAGAAAAATCGCTTTAATTTGCGCGTTTTGCGCCTGCGTTTTTGGCGCGGAATTTACGCCGATGAAGGTTTCGCCCCAAAAGACAGAACAAATCATGCAAGATTTGCATAAATCGCTCGAAGCTTGCAAGGACGGCGCGCGCATAAAGGCTTTAAGTAAGGAGCTTGAAAAGGCGCTATTTCCGTTAGAAGACCTTGATTTTGCGCACGAATACGATCCGGCTCAAATCGACGAGCTTCGCAGGATCGATCGCGAAAACAAGGCATTTTTGACCAAATTTGCGATAACTTCTGGTTGCAAACTAGCGGATTTGTAAATTTGAAAAAATAAGAATTTGAGTGTTTTCATCGCTATTTGCGCTCAAATTCGTTAAGTTTATTCTTTTTGGAATTTTAGAATTTTTAATAACCTCACCACCTTGGGATTTGCAAAATTTTCACCACAGAATTTGCACTTAAATTTTGCTCTGCGATTAGTAGGGCAGAATTTGGGCCAAAATTATTCAAAATCGCGCTAGATCCTTGCTTTTTACCCGCAGTAGAGATAAAAATTTGCCCATTTTGGACGCTGATATCGCCAAGAGCAAACTCCAAAAACGGCGATTTTTTCGCATAATCGTTGCTTAAAATCGCGCTACTCTCGCACCCGTCATCAAGCCCAAATTTCGCGCTCAAAAACGCACGCAAAAACAAAAATCCAGTTACAATGCTAGAAAGCGGAAATCCAGGAAGTGCAAAGATAAATTTCTCGCCAAATTTGGCGATTTTGACATGGCGACCTGGTTTTATGGCGACTTTATCGACTAGGATTTCGAAATTCTCCCTCACCAAAGCCTTTATAAAATCATAATCCCCCATGCTCACCCCGCCACTGGTGATTACGATATCAGCGCGCGAGAGTGCGCCAAAGAGCGCGCTTTTTATGGCGTCTTTATCGTCGCTGATGATTTGCTCGCTCACCACTTCAAACCCCATTGCACGCGCCAAATTTAAAAGTGCGAAGTTGTTTGAGCTATAAATTTGCGCCTCGTTTTCTAAGCTCTCGCCCGGGCGTTTGATTTCGCTTCCAGTGGCGATTATAGCGACTTTTGGGCGCGCAAACACTGCCACGCTAGCCATGCCTAGCTCAGCCAAAAGCGCAATGCTTGCAAAATTTAGCCGTGAGTTTGCGCTTAATAAAACCTCGCCCTTTTCGTAGCTCTCGCCGATTTTTCGCACGGCAAAGCCAGCAGGCACTGGTTTATTGATTATGATTTCATTGCCGCGTACGCTGACATTTTCCACAGGCACGAGAGTATCCGCGCCCTCCGCCATAATCGCTCCTGTGAAGGTTTTGACGCACTCGCTAGATTTCGGGGAAGACATTGGCATGCTTCCAGCAGGGGTTTGCGAGATGACCTTAAACCTCGCCCCGCACGCCAAATTCGCGCTATTTAGCGCGTATCCGTCCATGGAGGCGGTAGGGCGCTCTGGCTTGGCAAATGGCGCGCGAATTTCATCGGCTAAAATTCTCCCCAAAGCCTCGTTTAGGGGCAAAATTTCGCTCTTTTTCTCGGGCGCGATGCTGGCTTTAAACCTCGCAACCGCGCTTTGCAAACTCTCAAACTGCATCGGTGGCTCCTAGCAAATTTTTAATTTCTTCTGTGCTTATGATTTTTGAATTGTATTTGACGACGAAATTCTCGCCGTTTTCGTAAATTTCGACAATCCCAGCCTGCCCGCTAATGGCGCTAAAATCGAAATTTAGTGCTTTATCAAAATATAAATTTTTAAAAATTTTCGGATTTGGCAGGGCTAAAATCATCGCAAACCACACCGCCCCAAGCACTGCCACGACCAGCCCGATACCTAAAATACCGACCCAGCCATACGCCACTCCGCCACACACGCCTCCGATAAAACTGCCAAAAAACCCAAACGAAGTGAAAATTCCAAGTGCTTCGCCGCGGTTTGCGGTTTTGGCGAATTTCGACGCGAGGCTCTGCATAATGGGCTCGTGCGCGTTAAATCCGGCGAAAAATACAATCACGCCAAAAATAAAAAAATAAGGGTTGTTTGCAAAGGCAAAAATCAAATACGAAACAATAAAAAATAAAATTCCAAGAAGCAAAATTTGCTTTGAAAGTCCGCGTTTTTCGCCCATTGCGCCACTTGCGCCCATAGCCAAAAAGCCAAAAATCATAGCTACGCCATAGACTTTGATAAATTCGTCTTGCGCGAAGCCAAATTTAGAGTGAAGCATTATGGGGATTAGGAAAAATGCGGTCGTCATAAAGGCTTTTTGGAAAAAATTGCTTAAATTTAGCAAGGATAAATTTTTATCTCGCAAAAGCGCGAGTGAGGATTTTTTGGGCATTTTGGAGTGAATTTTGGGTTCAGCTGGCACGAGAGAAAATAGCAAAATCAGGCAAAAAATCGTCAAAATGACACTTAGCCAAAAAAGGCTTGCTAGCCCAAATTTCGCGCTCAAAACCGGGCTTAAAATCATCGCCGCGCCAAAGGCACAGCCTATCATCGCGCCCATTATCGCCATTGCCTTGCCTCTGTTTTCTTCCGTGGTAAAATCGCTAATCAGCGCCGTAGCCACAGCTCCGATAGCCCCACAACCCTGCACAAATCGCCCCAAAATCATAGTGTAAATGTCGCTAGCAAAGGCGCAAATCACAGATCCTGCGATAAAAATCACAAGGCCGATTGCGATAGTGTTTTTGCGCCCAATTTTATCGCTAAGCGCGCCAAATGGGGTCTGCAAGAGCATTTGCATGATCGCATACACGCCGATTAAAACGCCGACTAGTTTTTCATTGGCACCGCGAAGCTCCAAAGCATAGTAGCTAAGCACTGGAAGCAGGATAAAAAGCCCAAAAAAGCGGGTCGCTGCGATAAAACTAAGTGGCAAAATTGTATTTAACATCGAAAGCCTTAAAGATTATTTTTGTCCGTGATTGTAGCTAAAATTTTGTCAAATTTGGATAAAATAAGCGTTTTTACGCAAGGATTTGATATGAAAATTTTAGTAGCCACTGGCAACAAAGATAAGCTTAACGAGATTAAAGAATTTTTCAAAAATGACGAAATTTACGGGCTTGGCGAGGTTTTGGAGCCTTTTAAAATCATTGAAGACGGCGAGAGTTTCAAAGAAAATGCGCTGATAAAGGTGCGCGCGGTCTATGAGAGGCTACTAGCGCGAGACCTGCACCGCGAATATCTCGTGATGAGCGATGATAGCGGGATTTGCGTGGATATTTTAGGTGGCGCGCCTGGGATTTATTCGGCCAGATTTAGTGGCGAGGGCGCGACGGACGCTAGCAACCGCGCGAAACTAGCCAGCGAGCTAATCGCGCGTGGCGTGCGTAGCTCGGGCGCACACTATGTGGCTGCAATCGCGCTGAAATCGCACTTTGGCGAATACTGCACGCACGGATTTATGCACGGCGAAGTGATTTGCGAAGAGCGCGGGGAAAATGGGTTTGGGTATGATTTTATGTTTATTCCGCGTCGCTACGAAGAGCTTGGAGATGGCGATTTGGGCAAAACCATAGGCGAGCTTCCAGCACGGATTAAGGGCGAGATTTCGCACCGCTCGCGAGGACTTGCGCTAATGAAAATTTTGATAAATTCTTTTAAAAACATCTGATTTATAAAATTTAAAATTTCAGTATCGTAGATACTGACCGAGATTTTATAAAAGGATTAAATTTGGAAAATTTTGAGAATAAAAATTTAAACAATAAACCAAATGTTAAAAAATCAAATTTGCGAAATTATGATGAAAATCCGATTGTTATAAAAGATGAATTATCAAATGCGAAATTTTTAAGTATCGTTTTTTTAGTTTTATTAGGACTTGCTTTAATAATCAGAAAAATATTTTTTTCTCAATATGACACTGTTTATAGTAATGGTAGTTCGCTTTTTATTATCCCATTTCTTACCTACATGACCCTAAAAAATACTTTTAGAAACCTTGAAAAAGACGCACAAATTTATTTTTATAATGACTATGTAGTTAAAAAATTAGAAAACGGTATTGAAAAAAGAATTGCAATATCTCACTTGAAAAATATAACAAAAAGCATTTCATCAATGTTGCCAAATGGTTTTATTAGTGAAAAAATAGAAAAAGCTATTCTTATTTATTGTGGATTATTTTTCGTTTTTGTTTTAGCTTTGATTATATATAGAGGCGAATTTAAAATACTGATTTTTATATCACTTTTTACTTTTATAGTCTTATATCTGCCACAATTTATAATTCATCACAAATATGGTGGTTTGCAAGATAGTTTTTATGATGTCATTTGGCTACAAGATAAAGACGGCAAATTTTTTAATTTTATGATTAGTTCAGATAAACAATACAATGAAATCAAAAAATATTTATTGGTTAAAACAGGCAAGAGTTTAGATAAGGTAGAAAAGAAATTTTTTCTATCTGTATCTTGGTTTAAAGATAAAGATTTATTAAATTAAACTTTTGTTAAATGAGACAATATGAGTAGAGAAAGTATTGCGAAAGCAGAACTAGACAAGGCAGAAGCTAGACTTCTAAAAAATTCAAAATTGACAAAGAAAATGTTGCAGATATTTTTATCATCGCATTACTTGAAATTTACCCATAAATTCGCCATAAATAAAATTCTTTCTAAATTTTAAATTTTTAAGCTAAATTTCATTGACAAAATTTTAAAAATTATATATAATCAAGTTTCCTTTTTCAATCCACATCATTTATCGGAGCGTAGCGCAGTCTGGTAGCGCATCTGGTTTGGGACCAGAGGGTCGAAGGTTCGAATCCTTTCGCTCCGACCATTGTGGTGAGTTTAGCTCAGTTGGTTAGAGCATCAGATTGTGGTCCTGAGGGTCGTGGGTTCGATTCCCACAATTCACCCCACTTTCGCGCTCGTAGCTCAATTGGATAGAGCAACAGACTTCGGATCTGTAGGTTGAAGGTTCGACTCCTTTCGGGCGTACCACTGATTTGTTTTTTATGCGCTCATAGCTCAGCTGGATAGAGCAACGGCCTTCTAAGCCGTAGGCCTCAGGTTCGAATCCTGATGGGCGTACCATTTAAGCTAGCATTAAGAGCTTTTGGCTATAATGCGCTTTCTTTTTTGCGGATGTGGTGAAATTGGCAGACACGCCAGACTTAGGATCTGGTGCTTTACGGCGTGAAGGTTCAAGTCCTTTCATCCGCACCATTTAATACTCGTTCCGGATTAGCTCAGCGGTAGAGTAGGCGGCTGTTAACCGCTTGGTCGCTGGTTCGAATCCAGCATCCGGAGCCACTTTTTCTTATGAAATCCCCATTTTATCGTAGTTTGTGAAGTTTAAGGAAACCAATTGACCTCTAATTTGACCCTTTTTAAAAATTTATTTTCGCTCACGCATAATATTATTAAAATTTGCATTTAAATTTAGATAAGAAATAAAATTGAAATACTTGAAGCTAAGTCTCTATTAAATGGTGGTCCCGATTGGACTCGAACCAACGACTTCCACCATGTCAAGGTGACACTCTACCAACTGAGTTACGGGGCCAAAAATAAGAGTTTGCATTATAGCAAAAAAAGCTAATATAAAATTTAAAAAATGTAAAATTTAATCAAATTTGCCAAAATTTTTTAAATTTTGCACTAAATTTTGCGCCAAATTTTCCAAATTTAGCGCAAAAGCTCATTTGCATAGGCTCGCACGCTTCGGTCGATTTCGATTAGAGCGTGCGTGTCTGGGGTGTTTGGCGAGTGAAATTTCTCCACGGATTTTAGCACTACGCGCGAAATATCGCTAAATCTCGCCCGCCCTTCTAAAAACGCATAAACGCCAACTTCGTTTGCCGCATTTATCACCACGCCAAAATTTGGATTATCCAAAAGCGCGTCTTTGAGCCCAAAAATAGGGTATTTTAGCGTATCTATTGGAGCGAATTTAATCGGTTTTAAATCCAGCAAATTCACGGGCTTTACGATTTGCTCGCTAATCGCGCCCTCTAAAACAGCGTGCGCTATGGCTAGGCGCATGTCAGTCTCGCTAATGTGCGCTGTGGTCGAGCCGTCGATGAACTCGACTAGGGCGTGGATTTGCGATGTGCGCTCAATCACGGCGTCGATATTTTTCGTGCCGTATAGCCAAAACGCCTCGATTACCTCGAAAAGCTTGTTTGCCATGCTCGCGCTATCAATTGTGATTTTTGCGCCCATTTGCCAGTTTGGGTGCCTTAGCGCGTCTTTGGCGCTGACACTTCCAAGCTCGGTTAGTGGCGTATCGTAAAACGCCCCGCCACTGGCTGTTATGATGAGCCTAGAAATAGGAGTTTTTGCGTTTTGGATTAGAAATTTTAGCCCGAAATGCTCGCTGTCAATGGCGTGAATTTTTGAAATTTCAAGGAATTTCCCGCCCACGACTAGGCTTTCTTTATTTGCTAGGCATAGCGTTTTGCCAAGTTCTTGCGTTTTTAGGCTAGGGAGCATGCCAGCAAAGCCCACTAGGGCATTGACGACGGTGCTAGATTTGCACTCTTCAAGCATTGCCAAAATCCCCTCCATACCGACAAAAACCTTGTCGTGTTTGACGGCTGATTTTAGGCTCTCTTCGCCGATAGCGACGAATTTAGGGTGAAATTTAGCAATCTGCTCGTTTAGCAAACTCACATTTTTCCCGCACGCCAAAGCCTCGATTAAAATTCCCTTTTTGTGCGCGATATCTAGGGTGTTTGTGCCAATCGAGCCAGTGGAGCCTAGCACTACCATGAATACACGACCACCATAGCCACTGCGCCAAACATATACCCGTCAATGCGGTCTAGCACGCCGCCGTGTCCTGGGAATAAACTGCCGCTGTCTTTGACGCCTGCGCTTCGTTTGAGATAGCTTTCAAACAGATCGCCAAAAATGCTAAAAATCACGATAACTAGGGTCTTGCATAAAATTTCAAGCGGCGGCAGGTTTGTGAAAATACGCGCGTAAATGAAGCTTGTGATAAATGCAAAAATAATTCCGCCGATAATGCCTTCAATGGTTTTGTTTGGCGAGCTAGGGCTAAATGGGGTTTTGCCAAAGCTTTTACCAGCGAAATACGCACCGCTATCGCAGGCGATTATGGTGATGATAAGCCAGACGAAGTGGAAAATCCCCAAATCATCATAAACCGCCCACATTAGGCAAATCGGAGCGAAAGGGTAGATAAAAGGCAGGATAATTTTCGCGTTTTCAAGCTTTTTAAAAGCCACAATCGAAGCCGCCACGACTACCGAGGCGATACAGACTTTAACCGCGCTGATAAATGGCTCGTCGTCTTGGGCAAGCGGAATTAGCGCGAAAAATGCGAGCGCAAGGGCTAGCCATTTGAGGCTGACATTTTTTAGCCCATAGAGCTTGTAGCTTTCCAAAAGCCCTATGCTAAGCATTATGGCAAATACGAAAAAGTTGATAAATCTGCTATTTATCAGGATTAAAACAGAAAAAACAGCAAGCAAAATTCCGCCAGTTACTAGTCTTTGTTTCATAAAATTTCCTTAGATTTGATTTCGCGAGATTATATAAAATTTCGCCTTATCACGGCTTTAAAACGCCGATAGTTTTATAATCCACATAATGCACAAACGAGCCTTTCACGGGGCTTACATTTAGGCGTTTGGTGTAATCAACGAGGTAATTTCCAGCCTCTTTGACGCTAAAATTTACGCAAATTTTAGCAGCAAATTTCGCTATTTCTTCGCTTAAATTTTGTTTGTTTGTTTGGACGATGACATGTGCGCTGGCGCGGTCTTTTAGGTGAAACCAAAAGTCATTTTTGGCGCTGTTTTTTAGCAAAAATTCGTTGCCTTTCTCGTTTTTTCCGACACTGATTTTAAATTCGCCTATATAAAAACTCTGCACGAATTCGGCGTTTTTTTCCTTTAAATTCGCGCTAATTCGCTTTTTGGGGAGCAAAATTTCAAGCTCTTCGACGCTTTTTGCGTTTGCGATTAAATTTTTCAAATTTTTATAAAATTCGATTTTTTCGTTTAAATTTGCGATTTGGATATGCGAATTTGCGGCCTTTTGGCGCAATTTTTTTGCTTCGTTAAAAAATTCGTTCATTGCGATTTTTGGCGGATTTTCTAGGCGAAATTCCACGCTTTTGCCGTTTTTATCGTTTAGGCAAAATTCCCTTTGCCAATCGCTTAAATTATACAAATTTGCCGATAATACCTGTCCGAGATTTGCCAAATTTTCGGCTTTTGCTAAAATTTCGCTCTCTTTTGGCACGGCATTTAAATTCGCATGCAAAATTTCGATTTTTTTATCAATTTGGGTGAATTTTGAATTTCGAATTTGGGCCAAATTTGCCAAATTTAGCTTTTCAAACTCGCCTTTGAAAAATTCATCGAAATTCTCTATTTTTGCTACATCTTTTTCTTTGATTTTATATGGCGGAAGTGGCGCTAAAATTCGCCCCACGCGCACGCTTCGCACATCGTTATCTAGGTGCCTGAGCGCTTCTAGGATTACTCCATTTTCATCGGTGATGATGACATTTGTAAATCGCCCTGTAAATTCAAAGTATAAATTTGTGATAAACGCCTTGTAACTGGCTTTGAGTTCGGTTTTGATATGCAAAATTCTATTATTTTCCACTACGCAAATTTGCAAAATTTTCGATTTTACAAGCCGTTTAGCCAAAACCCCGTCAAATGGTGCTTTGTAAATTTTATTTTCCACGAAAGAGCCGTTTTTGTGGATATTGCACGCGGTTTTATTCATATCAAAAAACAGCTCGTAAGCGTCGAAATTTAGCTTAAAAAGGTTATCGCCGACGCGCTTTATGTGGCTTAGAGTTTTGAAATTTTGCAAAAATTCGCAAATTTGGATTAGGTGCTGGTATTTCATGAACGCTATTTTAGCAAAAAATTTAGCAAAAATTTTAAATTCCATTTTTACTTTAAAAAAATGATATACTCTGGGTTTATTTTTAAGGAGAGATTATGAAATTTAAAATTTTAGTGCTGTTAGCATTATCAGCGTTTGTATTAAGTGGCTGTTTGCAAGGGCTAGGACGCGATACTTACATTGTTATGCCTTCAAACGAAGCCAGTCCGCACTCTATCGATAAAATGCTAAATTTGCCACAAAACATCACATTTGAGAAGCAATCCTACGCGCTAGGACACAAAAGCTCCATGGGCGTCGAGTATTTTTTAGATGGCGAAAGGGGCTTTGGCTGGACGAAGCTGATTACGATTTCGTATGGGCATGGCGTGTATGATATGGAGCGTTTGCTCAGCGCCATGGAACATGAGTTAGAAAAACAAAAAAGCTCTGGCACAAAAAATGAGTATAAATTCGAAAAATTAAGCGACAAAAAGGCGATTTCTACCGAAATTTTCTACCCTACAAATAATCCAAATTTAAACAAATTTGAAGCAAATTTGAAAATTTATGAAATCAAAGATTGCGGGGCTGTAAATGTGCATTATGCGATGAATTTCGACAAAGATACGCCGATAGATACCGTGCGAAAGCAAATACAGAGCAAAAAGGCAAATTTTTTGAAAAACTATCCTAGAATCGAGTGCGCGCAGGACCTTAGCATAAAAAGTTCGAAGCTAAATCACCCGCAAAGCCTAGAATATATGCAAACAAACTTTGAGAAATTCAAAGAATATCCACGAGTTTATGGCTCGGATACTAGCGCGGTTACTTACTTTTCAGCCCAAAATCCTACATACGGGCAAATCGATGTGCTTTTTAGCGAAGGTTTGAAGAAAAAAGATTTTGATAAATTTTTAAGCGACACCAAAAAAGATATTGCGAAATTCGATAAAAAACACGAAGCAAAAATTGAAAAACTAGCCGAAAACAAGGCGCTTCAAACCATGCTTTGGTATCCAAATCAACGCAGGGGCGAAAAAGATTATGAGATGAATTTTGCTATCATCGAACTAAAATCTTGCGGTATGACTCAAACTATCTATAAACAAAGATTATTAGCTAGCAGCGGCAGCGAAGATGAGGTAAAAAATCTCTTTGGCAAAACCAAAACTTACTTTTTGGCAAATTATCCAAAACTTAGTTGCAAATAAATTCATTGCCGAATTTGGGTAAAATTCGGCAAATTTGGTTGTCTCTGATTTTTACACTTAAAATTTCTCTTTGTGAATTTTGCTAAATTCTAGCTTTTCTAGCTTGTGTGGAGCGGGCGTGGAGATTAGATTTCCAAGTGATAAAATCGCTAAGGCTCTGTAATTCCCCTCAAAACCCAAAATTTCGCGCAGGTATTCCTCGCTACTCGCGCCATTTTGCGCCTCGCGTAGTCTGCATTGTATCCAGCAGCTTCCCACGCCTAGCGCGCTCGCGCACAGGTGCATGTAGGCCATAGCGATAGAGGCGTCCTCGATCCAGACATCTTGCGCGCTCTCATCGGCGATTACGACCACAGCGGCATTTGCGCCTTTTAGCATATCGGCTGCGCCCGTGCGTGCAAGGCTTAGTTTGGCGAGGTTTGCTTCATCTTTGACTACGATAAACTCCCAAGATTTCCTTGCATGTCCGCTAGGGCTTAGCAAACCAGCCTTCAAGATTGTGTCTAAAATTTCATCGCTAATCTCGCTGGGAGCGTATTTTCGCACACTGCGCCTGGCTTTTAAAATCTCTAAAATTTCCATGATTTTTCCTTTCCAAAAGCAAAATTATACCTTTTATTATAAAGTTTTATGGTTAGATTTGATAGAATTTAACCCAAATTTTTTAAGGACAGGTTATGAAACAGACAATCACAGAAAAAATTTTCAGCGAACATGTGGGCGAAGCTGTCAGCGCAGGGCAAATCGTAGAAAGCAAAATCGATATGGTTATCGGCAACGACATCACAACGCCGATTTCGATAAAGCAGTTTGAGCTAAGTGGCGCAAAGGCTTTGGCAAATCCAGACGGCTTTGCGATCGTAATGGATCACTATATCCCTACAAAGGACATTTTAAGCGCAAATCAAGCCAAAATTTCACGCGAATTTGCCTACAAACACAACCTAAAAAACTATTTTGACGAAAAAGATATGGGAATAGAACACGCCCTAATGCCTGAAAAAGGGCTAGTCGTTCCAGGCGATGTCATCATCGGAGCAGACTCGCACACCTGCACGCACGGCGCACTTGGTGCGTTTTCTACCGGTATGGGAAGCACCGATTTAGCGTATGCGATGATTACGGGCAAAAACTGGTTTAAGGTGCCAGAAAGCATAAAAGTTGTTTTCAAAGGAAAGCCAGGCGCGCACATTTACGGCAAGGATTTGATACTTGAAGTTATCCGCCAAATCGGCGTTGATGGCGCACGCTACAAGGCATTAGAATTTGTTGGCGAGGCGATTGCACACCTTGATATGGATAGTAGATTTTCGCTTTGTAATATGGCGATCGAGGCTGGCGGAAAGAGCGGAATCGTGGCGTGCGATGAGGTAACAAAAGAATTTTTGGCCGCTAGAACGCTACGAAGCGAGCCGAAATTTCACTACTCAGACGAGGGGGCAAACTACGAGCGCGTCCTAGAAATCGACACTGCAAACCTAGATCCTGTGATAGCGTATCCATTTTTGCCAAGTAATGGCAAAAGCGTGAGAGAGGCGGTAAAAGATAGTATCGCAGTCGATCAAGTCTTCATCGGAAGCTGCACAAATGGGCGACTAAGTGATCTTCGCATAGCAGCGCAGATTTTAAAAGGCAGAAAAGTAGCTCGCAAAACTCGCCTTATCATCACACCAGCTACGCAAAAAATCGCCCTACAAGCGCAAAAAGAGGGCTTGTGGGATATTTTCGTCGAAGCAGGTGCTGTTGTGAGCAATCCGACCTGTGGCGCGTGCCTTGGCGGATATATGGGTATTTTGGGCGATGGCGAGAGATGTGTGAGCACGACAAATCGCAACTTCGTAGGCCGCATGGGCGATCGCACGAGCGAGGTGTATCTAGCAAACTCAGCCGTCGCAGCAGCTAGCGCAATCGCTGGTAAAATCGCAGATCCAAGGGATTTGTAACCTAAAATTTTGCCATTTTTTAATGGCAAAATTTACCCAAATTTTAAATTTCAAATGAACAAATCCAAAGCTTGTTTTCTTTTTATAATTTATCTTTGTGCGCTCTTTAAAATCACGATTTTTAGGGCGAATTTTAGGCTCGATCAAATTTGGCGTGTCGGCGAATACAATCTCGTGCCATTTAGCGATTACGCAAATATTTTGAAATTTGGCGCGATAAAATTTATCTATCTTTTTGCGGGAAACATAGTCTGGTTTGTGCCGTTTGGGCTTTTTGCGCGATATTTTTTCCCAAATTTTAGCATGCGAAAAATTTTGATTTTTGGCCTTTTGCTCTCGCTAATAATCGAAATTTCACAATTTGTCTTTAAAAGCGGAATTTTCGAGCTTGACGATTTGATTTTAAATGTTTTTGGCGTATTTTTGGGGGTAAAATTTGGCGAAATTTTAAAATTCCGCCAAATTTAGATTTAAAACATCTCTGGGATTCGAAAATAGTGATTTATCGCGCCGTTGCCCCTGCCAATGTGCAAATCCTGCATTAGCGCAGTGCGGACGAATTCTTTCGCACTACCAACCGCTTCTTTTACGCCAAGCCCCGCCGCTAGGGCGCAAGCTATGGCTGATGAGAGTGTGCAACCTGTGCCGTGAGTGTTTTTGGTGATGATTTTGGGTGCGCTAAACTCGCTAAATTCGCCATTTTCGTAGAGTATATCGCGCGCTTCGCCCACGCCTGCTAAATCTCCGCCTTTGACCAAAATCGCTCCGCCGTAAAATTCGGCGATTTTTAGCGCGGCTGTTTTCATATCGTCGAAATTCGCGATTTTAACGCCACTTAGCGCGCTTGCTTCTTTGATATTTGGCGTGATAATCGCTGAAATGCTAAAAAGGTCGAATTTTAGCGCGTTCATTGCGCTATCTTGCATTAGCACGCCACCGCTTGTAGCGACCATGACAGGGTCTGTGACGACATTTCGCGCGCCAAATTTTTTCAACGCTTTGGCTATGGTTTGCGCAATTTCGGCAGTAGAAATCATGCCGATTTTCACAGCGTCTGGGACGATGTCGCAAAATACGCTTTCTAGCTGGGCTTCGACAAATTTGGGCTCGATATTTAGCACGCCTTGCACGCCAAGCGTATTTTGGGCGGTGAGGGCTGTGATGACATTTTCGCCATACATTTTATGGGCGGTTATGGTCTTGATATCGGCTGAAATACCTGCACCGCCGCTACTATCGACACCCGCGATTGTAAGAACCTTTTTCATGGCTTTCCTTTAACTCAAAAATTTATTAATTATACTTTACAAAATTTACCGCTTGGAAATTTTTTAGTCTAATCCTTTTTATGTGGGGGCGGCGCTCAGAGTTGCGAGGGTCGCCCGCCCCCACACCCCCACCCGACCGACGCTAGCGGTGGCGCACTTCGTGCGCAAATTTTTTAAATTTCATACAATTTCACCTTGCTAAAAATTAAATTTTCATCGCTATAATAGCGAGTTTATTTTAAATTTAAGGATTAAAATGTTTGATTGGATCAGCTCGCCTGAGGCGTGGATAAGCCTAGCCACGCTAACTGGGCTAGAAATCGTTCTTGGCATAGACAATATAATTTTCATAGCGATTTTGTGTTCGCGCCTGCCTCAGGAAAACCGCGACAAAGCTCGCATTATGGGGCTAGCTCTTGCGATGATTACGCGAATTTTGCTTCTACTTAGCCTTAGCTGGGTAATGGGGCTGACAAAAGAGCTATTTAGCGTGTTTGGGCATGGTTTTAGTGGGCGAGATTTGGTGCTAATCGGCGGTGGTTTGTTTTTGCTGGTAAAATCCACGCTCGAAATCCACTCTTCTGCTGTGGGCGAGAGCCATGAAGAGCGAGTAAATGAGAAAAAAGCCAGCTTTGGTGGCACGCTAATTCAAATCGCTTTGCTTGATATAATTTTCTCGCTTGATAGCGTGATTACGGCTGTGGGTATGGCACAGCACCTACCTGTAATGATACTAGCTGTCATCATCGCCGTGGCTGTGATGATGTTTGCTAGTGGGGCGATTGCGAAATTTGTCGATGATAATCCTACGATAAAAATTCTTGCGCTTTCGTTTTTGATTTTGGTCGGTGTTTCGCTCATAGCAGACGGACTTGGGTTTCATATTCCAAAGGGTTATATTTATTTTTCTATGTTTTTCTCGCTGGTTGTCGAGCTCATCAATATCCAAGTGCGCAAAAAATCTGAGAAAAACTAGGTTACCTTCGGTTAGATTCGGGCGATTTTGGGGTTAAAATTTTAGCCTAAAATCGCCTTTAAATTTTACAAAAGGAGCTATTTTGAAACCGCTTAGATTTGTAGGAACCGGGCTTTTAATCGCTGTTTTTGGCTTTGTCGCATTTAGTGGGGCTGGTATGTTTTTTGGGCTAAAAAGTGGTGTTATGAAAAATTTCCACGAATACTTTGGCGTGGCTATGCTAGCCCTTGCGCTAGTGCATATTTTCATAAATTTCAAACCTTTTAAACTCTATTTTAAAGGTTGGCAGGGGCTTGTAATCTGCGCTATTATCGTGCTTAGCTGTGGATACGCTGGATACAGCCTCAAAAGCGCTAGCGGGGCTGGAAACCCAGCTAGGGCTGTGTATATGCAGGCTCTAAATTTGGAAATTAGCAAATTTAAAGGCGCATTTGGCACGGATAATGCGAAATTTAGCGCGTTTTTAGAGAGCAAGGGTATAGCGAATTTCGACGAAAGTCTAAATTTGCGCGAAGCGTGTGCGAAATATAATCTCAAAGAGGGCGAAATCCTAAACGCACTTTTGCCAGCTCGTGCGCCAAAAGGCGAGGCGGGCGGCGCGCAAAAAGGCAAAAATTCTCACTAATAAATTTTGGCAAATTTCAAATTTGCCAAAATTCAGCCATTATTTTTTAAGTCAAATTTTAATAAAATCCCAAATTTAAAATTTCAGGGAAGGGTCAAATTTAGCAAGGCTAAATTTTAAAAATGTTAAAAGGTATCGCTTTATCGCTGTTTTCTTCTATCGGGTTTGCGAGCATTTATTATATGTCGGTTTTCATGCAGCCTCTTGGCGGGCAGGAGTTGCTGGGATACCGCATGCTAGTTACATTTCCGATAGTAGCGCTGTTTTTGGTGCTAGGCGGCAAAAAAACAGAGATGAAAAAATTGCTCGTTCGCTTGATAAAAAAGCCGTTTTTGCTCATCGTTTTACTCGCGACTTCCGCTACAATGGGAATTCAGATGTGGTTGTATCTGTGGGCGCCAAGTAACGGCTACGCACTGCAAGTCTCGATCGGATACCTCATAATGCCCATTTCCATGGTGATTTTTGGCAATCTTGTTTTTGGCGAGAAAATTTCACGCCTAAAAGCTCTGTGCGTGGGCTTTGCGGTGATTGGAGTGTTTTCAAAAATCCTAATCGGAGGCGCGCCATCGTGGCATAGTGCGATTGTTTTTATAGGATTTCCGCTATATTTTTGCCTAAGGCGGTATTTCAGGCTAGAAGGGGCTAGCAGTTTCGCCCTAGAAATCGCGCTTTTGTTGCCGTTTTGTTTGTGGTTTGTAAGCAGCACTGACCTTGGCGCAGTCGCAGTGCAAAATCCAAACATTTACACGCTTTTATCGGTTTTGGCACTATTAAGTGCGACTGCGCTTTTGGCTCAAATTTTATCAAGTGCGCTAATTCCGATAAATTTCTTTGGATTATTAATCTATGTCGAGCCACTTTTGATGTTAGGCGTTTCTTTGCTTTTGGGCGAAAAAATCGAGCCTGATTCGTATATTTTGATGATTTGCCTATTTATGGCTATTTGCTTTTTGGTGGCTGATACGATTATCTCTATAAAACGCGCAAAAAGGGCTAAATTTTACATTAAGGCAAAATAACTGTAAAATGGCGCAAAAATTTAATCAAGGAAGTAGATGAAAAGAGTTCTTAGTGTTCAAGATATTTCGTGCGTGGGTAAGGTCTCGCTTAGCGCTGCTTTGCCAGTGATTAGCGCAATGGGGCTAAGTGTTAGCGTTTTGCCTACGGCGGTGCTTTCTATGCATACTGGATTTAGTGGTTTTACATTTCGCGATCTCACCAAAGATTTGCGCCCTATAATGTCGCATTGGCACGAGCAGGGGGTGGAATTTGACGGAATTTATACTGGATTTTTGGGCTCGCAAGAACAAATCGCGCTTATTAGCGAACTTTTTATGGAATTTGGCGGAAGCGGAAAGACGATATTAGTCGATCCGTGTATGGGCGATAATGGCGAATTTTACCCCGGATTTGATAGCGACTTTGCCCGTATGATGGCGCTTTTGTGCGCTAGTGCTGATGTGATTACGCCAAATATCACGGAAGCTTGCGCAATGGTTGGGGTGAAATACCGAGAAAAGGCCGAGAGGGAATTTATCTTTGATTTGCTCGAAGGACTAAAAGATTTAGGCGCGTCAAAGGTGATTTTAAAGGGGATTAATTACATAAGCGAGCAGTGTGGTGTGTTTAGCTACGACGCCAAGGACGGGCGTGTGAGCGAGTATTTCCACGAGCTACTACCTGTGAAATACAACGGCACAGGCGATATTTTTGCCTCGGTTGCATTTGGTGCGTTAATGCGTGGCAAATCCCTCCAAACCGCAATCCGCATAGCTGCTGATTTCGTCGTAAGCGCGATGAAAGAGACTATGAGCGATAGCGAGTGGAGGCGCAGCGACGGAGTGAAATTCGAGCTTGTAATTCCTGAGCTTGTAAGGAAAATTTAAAGGCTAAATTTTAAAATTTCGGCTTTGAAATTTATTTTTAAAAATTAAATGCATAAATTTATACTATTTTAAGTGGTTGCTAAATTTGAAAAAGGTATAATCTTCAATCACTATTTTTTGGGAGAATACAATGAGAACAATCCAAGCAAGTGAAATCTCTAAAACAGTTGCAGAGCTTTGCAAAAAAGCCTGTTATGTAGTAACGCCAGATATGAGAAAAGCGTTTGAAAAAGCAAAAGAGACTGAGGTTTCTTCAATCGGTAAAGAAATCCTTGGCAAATTGCTTCAAAATGCCGATCTTGCAGAAAAAGGCGTAGCTCCAATCTGCCAAGACACAGGTATGACGGTAGTTTTCGTAGAACTTGGTCAAGATGTGCATATCGAGGGCGGATATATCGAGGACGCTATCAACGAGGGCGTTAAAAACGGCTATGTTGATAACTACCTAAGAAAATCAGTTGTAGCTGAGCCACTATTTGAGCGCAAAAACACCACAAACAACACTCCTGCTGTTATTAACATGCGCATGGTCCCAGGCGAAAAACTAAAAATCACAGTTGCTCCAAAAGGCTTTGGTAGCGAGAATAAATCTGTGCTAAAAATGCTTGTTCCAGCTGACGGCGTAGAGGGTGTGAAAAAAGTATTCCTTGAAGCTGTAAAATATGCTGGTCCAAACTCATGCCCTCCAATGGTTCTTGGCGTAGGAATCGGTGGCACAATGGACAAAGCAGCGCTTCTTGCAAAACAAGCAGCTGTTCGCTCAGTAGATAGCAGAAACCCAGATGAAAGATACGCAAAACTAGAAGATGAGCTATTAGAGCTTGCTAGACAAACAGGCGTTGGACCACAAGGTCTAGGCGGTCTAAACACTGCTGTTAAAGTAAATGTAGAGTGGTATCCAACTCACATCGCAGGTCTTCCAGTAGCTATTAATGTCAATTGCCACGCAGCACGCCACGCAAGTGCTGAACTTTAAGGAGATAATTATGTCAGAAGTAAAAAGAATAACAGCTCCATTTGATAAAGATGTAGTAAAAAGCCTAAAAGCTGGTGATAATGTCCTAATCACAGGCACAATCATCGCAGCACGCGACGCTGCTCACAAGGCTTTGACTGAGACTTTGGCTCGTGGCGAGAAACTGCCTGTAAATTTAGCTGGCGAGACTATTTATTATCTTGGCCCAACACCTGCAAAACCGGGTCAAGCAGTAGGCGCAGCGGGTCCAACTACAAGTGGTCGTATGGATAAATACACTCCAACAATGATTAACGAAGTGGGTATCAACGGCATGATTGGTAAGGGTTATAGAAGCGACGCAGTAGTTGAAGCTATGAAAAAATCAGGTTGTGTTTATATGGTAGCTATCGGCGGAGCCGGCGCGCTAATTAGCCAAAGTATCAAAAAATACGAAGTTCTAGCTTACCCTGAGCTTGGACCAGAAGCTGTTGCAAGACTAACAGTCGAGGATTTCCCAGCGATTGTCGCAATTGATTGCGAGGGAAACAACTTCTACGAAGTCGGTCAAGCACCATACAAAAAAATCTAATCCATCTAGGGCAAATTTGCCCTAGAATTTTAAAATTTAACCCTAAAATTTAAATCTCAAATTTATCGCTCTTACGCCTAGCATAACAGCTGCAAAAATCGCCAAATATTCGGCACTACTGAATAAAAATGTATTTTTGTTTTCTAATCCAAAACCGGTTTTAAAAAACAGATATTCGTAAAAATGCAGATCCACAAACGAATAAATTCCAAAAGCTAAAAGCGCCAAAAATAGGCAAAATTTCAAAATTTTACCAAATTTCACGCTAAGCAAATTTGCAAAAATTCTAAAATTTAGCCCCAAATGCGTAGCGCTTAGCAAAAACAGCGCGTGCGTGGCAAACATGTGGATATTTTTGGCTGCGTCCGAGCCAAAGCCAAAATCAATAAACGAAAAAATATGCTCGCTAAGAAAAACAGCGCTTATTAGTGTTGCCAAAAATGAGCCTAAAAGGGCGAAATTTATGGCGTTTCGCACCCTAAATTTGGCTAAGTATTTACGCCTCGAAAAGGCGTGAAAAAGGGCGAAAACGATTAAGATTAAGCCCAAAATTTCATGCGCTATCTCGCCAAATTTTTTGTAATTCATGCACAAAACTAGGGCGAAAATCGCGCCCCAGTAAAATGATTTTTTATTAAATTTCATTGCAAAATTTATTTTGAAATCTCATCAAACCACGCTTTTAGCTCGGTTTTGGCTTTCTCTCTTTGATTTTGCGCCACGCTTCCATATAGGCTAAAATAGCCCAAAACCTTGGCTTTTGTCGCTTTTTCGACCGAGCCGATAGTCCTATCTAGCCCACTTCCTTCGTGCGTGTTAAAGACGAAAATTGGCTTGCCCGCGAAATTTTGTCCCTCTAAAAATGTGAAAACGCCCATTGGCAAATCGCCCCACCAAGTAGGAAAGCCCAAAAACACGGCGTCAAAATCAGCTAAATTTTTATCAAATGGCTTAATCTCTGGTCTTGCTTTTTGTTTTTGTTCGCTTTTTGCAAAATCTATCGCGGCTTGATACTCTTTGGCATAGGGCGTTAGAGTTTCGATTTTAAAGAGTTTGCCACCGCTAAACTCAGCCAAATACTCAGCCAAAATTTCAGTATTTCCCTTCTCGATATAGCCCACCTGATAATTCTCATCTGCGCGCGAAAAATATGCGATTAACACCTTTTTACCACTCATATTAAATCCTTGTGAAACCTTTGTGTCAGCGGCATTTCCCGCACAGCCAAAGAAAAATAAAAGAAAAAAAAGTAGGATTTTTTTCATACTTGCCCCTTAGTTAAAATTTCAAAGATTATATAAAAAAAGCGAAAATTTCGTTAGAAAAATTCTCTAAATTCATTGCCTAATCCTGCAAAATTTGCCAGAATTTAAAATTCGGCGCAGTATCCTAGGCTTGCGTAAGCAAAATATAAAATTTATCTATATGTATCGCAGCGTTTTAGCCAGCCGGCCAGCCAGCGCGCTTCATCGCGGTTTGTGGGCGCGTTAGCCACCCTGCGCTCCAAAAGAGATTTCGCGCACCTGCGAAACTCGCTCATTGCCTCTTTTTGCGCGCTCATGCACTCCAAAACCTGCATTAGCCCCCAACCATCGCCTCTGTATCGCTCACTCTCTTTTATGCCCTCGCCTTTGAAATTGACATAATCAATGAGCGCGTAAAGCCCGTTTGGCGAGCTTGCGACGCGGTAAAACTGCGATTTGATATGCTCTTTTTTATCACTTAAATTTTGCATTTTTTCTAGGGAGTTTTGAAGCCTTTCATAGATAAATTCTACCTGCAAATTTTTGGTTTGATACAAAAAATTTTCTAGCTCTATCAGATCCGCGTCGCCTGATTTTTTTAGCGCATCAAGCGCGGTTTTGCTCTGCCAAGGCGCGTGAGAGTGCAGGCGCAGTATTTTTGGAAGTTTAACGCCGCGAATTTTATAAAATTTCACTAAATTTGGAAAACTCTCTTCGAATTTATCTTTTTCGTCTTTTTTATACCAGATAAAGTGTCCGATACCCAAGGACGGGAAATTTTCGCCACTATTCCAGTGGATTAAATTTGACTTTTTCGCCCCTGTTTCGTTGGCGTAAATTTTCTCTGCCACGCTAGATAAATCCACGCCAAACGCGCCCGCGCACAAAAACGCCAAAAGGCTAAATTTCGCTAAATTTTGCATAAATTTATTGCTTTTTCACGCCGTGCAAAAAGATTTTAATGCGGTCTTTTATGAAATTTTCTTTGTCTAAATTTGGCTCTTCGCCGAAAAATATAAGGCGGTTGAAGTGCGGTTCGCGAAGCAAAAAGCAAAAATAGCGTGCCAAATACTCAGGATCTGCGCTATCAAACTCATCAATATGCGCCCTAAAATAATTGCTAAGCCCCGCTGGAAATGCAAGCGTGCTGGTATCCAAGAAGATTTTGGAGACATTTTTTAGCATGGAACCAAAGGTTTTTGAGGTTCCAAGCAAGATATTTTTTAGAAATTTTTGATTTTCGGCACTATAAATAAAGTCAAAATAAATCGGGGCAAATTCGCTCAAATACTCCTGTGGCGCAAGGTTTTCGTCTAAGCTAAGCAGATTATCTAGCTTTTTATCAAGCCTTTGGGTGTGAAATTCGACCACATGCAAAAACAAATTTTCCTTGCTTTCGAAATATTTGTAAATCGAGGCAAGCGAGCCACCGCTGATAGCGACGATATCATTTAGGCTGACGCTGTCATATCCTCGCTGTAAAAACAGCTCTGTGGCCACCTCGAAAATCTTTTCTATACGAATTTGCGATTTATAATACCTTGATTTTTGTGCCATTAATCCTTCCTATCAATAAATTTTTGTTGCGGATAGACAAACACACTCTCGCGCGTAATGCTGATTTTTTCATCATCAACCGCGTAAGCTTTTATGATTAGCGGTAAAACGACATTATCGTGTTCGTTTTCTAGGCTCAAATTTGCCTTGCTTGTGAGCGAGACTATGATTTTTGCCTTTTTGCCAGGGCTTACCTTTACAGGCTCGTCTGGGCGAGAAATGCTGATATTTTCGTTATCTATGCTAAAAAAGAAGCTGTGCGGTTCGCTATGGGTGTTTTCGAATAAAAATGTATAGCTGTTTTTGACGATTTTTTCGCCGTTATCATCGAAATCTATTTTATAGAGCTGGGTGTTGCGATTGATGTTTAAAAGCATGCTCTCTTTCGTGCCACTCATCACCACTAGCCCGATTAGCGCAGCGGCTAGCACGCCGATATAGCCAATCGTGCGAAATCGCATAAATTTGACCTTGCTTTGCGATTTTTGCGCATTTAGGCTCGTCCAGTTGATAAGTGGGGCTTTGCCAAGCTTACTCATTATATTTGAGCATGCGTCGGCGCATTCTAGGCAGTTTATACACTCTAACTGCATGCCTTTGCGAATATCGATATGTGTCGGACAGATCCTCACGCACGCCTGACAGCCGGTGCAATCCCCGCTGGAAGGCTTGTTTGAGATTAAATTTTTATGCTCGTCATAAATCGCGCCACCTCTGATATCATCGTAAATCACGCCAAGCGAGTCTTCGTCGAGCATGGTTGATTGAATCCTTGCGTAAGGGCAGATGAAAACGCAGAAATTCTCGCCCAAAAATGTGATATCAAATGTCAAAAACGCTGCAAATCCTAGCACTATGCCAAAGAGAAGTTTATGCTCGCCAGCCTCGCCTAGATAGGCAAAAAAGCTTTGTGGTGGCACGAAAAACCAGAGCAAATTTGAGGCTGCAATCAGCGCAACAATGGCAAAAAGCGCAACCGCGATAACGCCCTTTGCGCCGCCTTTTTCGCCCTTTTGTTTGTTTGTGATAGAGCCACGAATTTTAAGAATTTTAGTGCAGATTAAATCTCTATAAATCACGCGAAAAATCGTTTGCGGACAGGCCCAGCCACACCACACGCGCCCGCCAAGCGTGGTTAGGAAAAATATCGAAATGAAAAAGAAAATTATCAAAAACGGCATTAAGAAAAATTCTTGCGTCGAGAAGGTGTTGAAAAAAAGGTGGATTTCTTTTTTTTCAAAACTGATTAAAAACAGGTGTTTGCCGCCTATGTGAAGCCACGGCATGATGAAAAGCCACAGCGAAGCGATAGTGTAAAAAAAGTAGCGCTTCTGCCTGAATTTCGAGATTTTACTCTCCATGAAATGTCCTTTTTGTATAAATGCACGATTTTACTCTTAAAAGATTAATTACATATTAAAATTATAGAATTTGGATATTTTTTCACGAAAAAAATCTGAATTTGTCTGTGAAATTTGATATTTAAAGCCCATTTTTAGGCAAAATTCGCCATAATACCCAGTTTTAAAATTTCAACGCGGATAAGGCGAATTATGAGAGAGGTTTCTATAAGCGAAGCGTCCGAAATTTTGGGTGTTTCAAAAGAGGCGATTTACAATAGAATCAGGCGAAATTCTATTCGCACGACAGAGATTAATGGCGTAAAATATGTCGTTTTAGAAGACGAAAATGACGAAATTTCAAATTCTAGCGCGCAAGGAGCTAGCGCAAAGGTGCGCCCCTCAAAACCTGCCCCGCAAAATTCGAACCAAAATTTTATTGATTATTTAATCAAAGAAATCGCCGAGCTAAAAGAACAAATCCAAACCTTACAAAGCGACAAAGATAGGCTCCACCGCGAAAAAGAGGAAATTTTAATCTCATCAAAAGAAGAAATCAAGCTCATGTATAAAGAGCGAGATGAGAAGCTTGGGTATTTTCTCTCGTTTTTCGAAAAACCGCTAATCGGCGAGAGCGCGCGTGATAAAAAACCATACGATGTCGAGGTAAAAGAGCAAATTTTCGATGAAAACGAGTGGCTAAGCCTAGCGAAATTTATCAAAAGCCTAGATTTAGGGCGCAAAAAACGGATGAAAGCCCAAAGTCTAATCATCGAAAATATCGGCGCAAACGAGCTAATCAGGGTCATTGGCGATGAGCTTTTGGTGCATAAGAGTTTAGATATCAAAAATTTAAAAGGAAAAAAATGAAAATTAGAAAAATTGCAAGTTATGCGATTGTAGGCGGTTTCGGACTGATTTTATCTGGCAGCTTAGCAGGCTGCGAGCGCGAAAATACAGGCTCGGAGCTTCGTATCCAAGAGGGCGCGCTAGTTAGAATCGAGGAAGTAGCGCCCGGAAAATATAAAATTTTAGAGGAATTTCCTAGCGAAAAAACGCAAATTATCTTAAAAAGCTTGGACGGAAGCGAGAGAATTTTAAGCGAGGCTGAGACAAACGCGCTTTTAGCCGAGGAAAACGCCAAAATAGAGGCTGGAACTTCAAATTTAACCAACCAAAACGCCGAAATTTCGAGTGGCGGATACAGCCTTGGCGAGGCGATTTTAGCAAGCGCAGCAGGCGCGATAATCGGCTCGTGGATAGGTTCGAAACTCTTTGGCTCGCCAGCGTATCAAGCGCACAGACAAACAGCCTTTAAAAACCCTAGCGCGTATTCAAGGAGCGTAAATAGCTTCAAAGAGGCTAGGGCAAACAACGCCAAAGCAAAAAGTGGCAAAAGCGGGTTTTTTGGCTCAAAATCAGGCGAGAAAAGCGCGCCCACAAAAAGTGGCGGTAGTGCATTTGGTGGCTAAATTTGCCTCGAATTTGCCCAAATTTAGGCTAAATTTTAAAATTCAAGGAAATAGATGAAACTCAAAAAACTAACCCCGCTAAGCAATGAATTTTTAGAAAAACTTGGCTTTTCGTGGCACACTGACGCGGATTTATCAGCATACATAGCAGATGAGGTCGTAAGCGTGAGCGCAGAGGAGGCAAACGCCTACTACGAGGCGGCAAACGAGCTGTATGATATGTTTATCACAGCGGCGCAGTATGTGATAGATAATGACCTTTTCCACGAGCTTGGAATTCCCTTTAATCTAGTAGAAATTATCAAAATGAGCTGGGAAAACGATGTGCATTGGCACCTTTATGGCAGGTTTGATTTCGCTGGCGGATTAGATGGCGAACCGATAAAACTGCTCGAATTTAACGCCGATACCCCAACGGCTGTGTTTGAAACAGCGATTATCCAGTGGGCGCTACTTAAAGAAAATGGACTTGATGAAATGGCGCAGTTTAACGAGCTTTTCGCCGCGATTAGCGATAATTTCAAACGCCTTGTCGTTTTGGGCGGAGAGTTGGAGGAATTTGATAAATTTTACGAGGGGTGGAAAATTCTTTTTAGCTCGGTCGCTGGAAGCGATGAGGACGAGAAAACAATCAGGCTTTTGCAAACAGTTGCCGATGAAGCGGGCTTTAAGACAGCCTTTGCATACGCGCACGAGGTCGAGTTTGACGACGAGAAGGGTGTATTTTTTGGTGGCGAAAATTACGAGTATTGGTGCAAACTAATCCCGTGGGAGGCGATTGCTATCGAGGAGGGCGAGCTAGCCTTGATACTAAAAAACATAATGAAAAACCAAAAAGCAATTATCCTAAACCCCGCATACACGCTACTTTTCCAAAGCAAGGGAATAATGAAAATTTTATGGGATTTATACCCAAATCACCCGCTTTTGCTAGAAAGCGCGTGCGAGCCACTAATCGGCAAAAAAATGGTCAAAAAGCCATTTTTTGGGCGCGAGGGAGCAAATGTGAGTATTTTTGACGAAGACGGCAAAAAAATCAAAGAAAATGGTGGTGAATACGCAAACCAAAATTTCTTATACCAAGAATTTGCAAATCTAAACACTGATAAAAGCGGCGCAAAATACCAAGCTGGGGTGTTTTACGCCTTTGAAGGCTGTGCGCTTGGATTTAGGAAGGGCGCAGATATCATCGACAATTATTCTAAATTTGTCGGTCACTACATCGAAGGGGTGGAGTAATGAAACCAAAAATTGTTTTACTTGACGCTGATACACTAGGAAGCGACGCAAATTTCAGCGAATTTGAGGCCTTGGGCGAGCTTGTAACATACCCAAAAACCAAGCCAGAGCAGACAATCGAGCGTTTAGCGGGTGCTGATATTGTTATCACAAACAAGGTTTTAATCACAAAAGAGGTGCTCGAAAAGACAAATTTAAAGCTAATTTGCGTAAGCGCAACCGGCACGAACAATATCGACTCCGAAGCGGCAGCAGCGCATGGCGTGCCTGTGAAAAATGTCGCTGGGTATTCGACCAAAAGCGTATCGCAACAAGCCTTTGCTACGCTTCTAGCACTTTTAAACGATGTGAGATACTACGCCGAATACGGCGAGAAAAAATGGTGTGAGAGTGAAATTTTCACACATTTAAACGCGCCAATTGATCAAATTTCTGGCAAGAATTTCGGCATAATCGGCCTTGGCGAAATCGGTCGCGAAGTAGGGCGCATAGCAAAAGCCTTTGGCGCAAATGTCTGCTACTACTCTACGAGCGGGGCGCACGATGACGCTGAGTTTAAAAGGGTGGATTTAGATACTATGCTTAAAGAGTGCGATATCATCTCAGTTCATGCGCCATTAAACGAAAAAACAAAAGGGCTAATCGGCAAAGATGAAATCGCTAAAATGAAAAAGGGTGCTGTGTTTATGAACTTTGGTCGTGGCGGAATCGCTGATGAGAGTGCATTGGCGCGAGCTATCGATGAAATGGGACTTCGCGTGGGTCTTGATGTGGTCGAAAAAGAGCCGATTAACGCTGATAATCCGCTTTTGCGCGTGAAAAATAGGGCAAATCTAATTCTTACTCCGCACATTGCGTGGGCGAGCGTGGAAGCGCGCAAACTGCTAATCTCCAAAATCGCAGGAAATATCAAAGAATTTTTAAATGCGTAAATTTAAAGGGCAAATTGCCCTTTAAATTTTAAAATTTTGCAAAATTTATAAAGTCTAAATTTAACTATTTTAAAACCCTTTTTAAAATTTAAAAAAGGGTTTTAAATTTAAATCTACGCTTCTAGTATTGCGCCACTGCTGGCGTTGGTTACTAGTTTTTGGTATTGGCGAAGCCATCTGCCCTCGACTTTTTTGCCCTCGTATTTCCATGCGGCACGGCGAGCGGCGATTTCTGTGTCGCTTAGACGGACATTAATGCTAAAATTATCCACATCGATATCGATTATATCGCCGTCTTTGAGTAGCCCTATCATGCCACCTTCTGCTGCTTCTGGGCTTACATGACCGATACTTAGCCCCCTTGTAGCACCGCTAAAACGCCCGTCTGTGATGAGCGCGACATCTGCACCAAGGCCACGGCCTACGATTAGGCTAGTTGGGCTTAGCATTTCTTGCATACCAGGACCGCCTCTTGGGCCCTCGTAGCGTATGACGACTACATTTCCTTTTTGCACTTTTCCGCCAGAAATCCCCTCGATTGCCTCGTCTTGGCTGTTAAAGCAAATCGCTTTACCGCTAAATTTGCGCTCGCCGATGATTCCAGCGGCTTTTATAACACAGCCTTGCTCGGCCAAATTTCCAAACAAAATCGCTAGACCGCCACGCTTAGAATACGCGTTTGCTACGGTGTGGATTATGTTTTCGTCCTTGATATCGTCGTTTTGGATACGCTCACCTAGGCTTTCGCCACTGATTGTGAGTAAATTTAAATCAAGCAAAGAGCTATCAAATTTGCTTATTTCCTTCATTATAGCACCTAGCCCGCCTGCTTTTTGCACATCTTGCATATGAACTCCTGGTAGGCTTGGGCTTACTTTGGCTATGTGAGGCACACTGCGCGAAATTTCGTTTAATTCCGCGATATCAAGCGGTGCGCCCGCTTCGCGCGAGATTGCGAGCATGTGTAAAATCGTATTTGAGCTACCGCCCATTGCCATATCCATAACCATGGCGTTGCGGATTGATTTTTCGTTGATTAAATTTCGGATTTTAAATCTCTCATCGAGCGCAATTTCGCAAATTCTTCTAGCAGCTGCGCGTAATAATTCCTCGCGCTCAGGCGTAAGGGCTAGAATCGTTCCGTTGCCTTTAAGTGCGATTCCAAGAGCTTCGCATAGGGTATTCATTGAGTTTGCAGTAAACATACCAGAGCAACTTCCCCCACCAGGACACGCCGCGCACTCGATAGCTTTGAGTTCTTTTTCGTTAATCTTGCCGGTCTCATACGCGCCAACAGCCTCAAATGCGGTATTTAAATCGATTTGTTCGCCACCTAGCCCCTTGCCAGCGGCCATTGGACCACCACTAGCAAAAATCGTAGGCACATTTACTCTTAGCGCTCCCATTATCATACCAGGCACGATTTTATCGCAGTTTGGTATGCAAAGCAGGGCGTCAAGTTTGTGAGCGTTCATCACGGTTTCTATCGAATTTGCGATGATTTCGCGACTTGGTAGCGAGTAGAGCATTCCGCTATGCCCCATTGCGATACCATCATCAACGCCGATTGTATTAAATTCAAACGGCACACAGCCATTTTTACGAATTTCGTCTTTTACGATTTTTGCATATTCGTTTAGATAAAAATGCCCCGGAATACACTCGATAAAGCTATTTGCCACGCCGATAAACGGCTTATCAAAGTCCTCGTCCTTTAATCCTGTCGCGCGAAAAAGTGAGCGGTGCGGTGTGCGTGTGTAGCCCTTTTTTACGATATCGCTTCTCATAAAAATCCTTTGAAATGAAATTTGGTGATTTTATCAAAATTTTAATAAATTTTAGCAGGTGAAATTTGACAGAATTTAGTAGTTGCGAGAAAATCTCGCAACTAAATTTTATGCAAAAAATAGATAAACATAAAGCGATACTATCACCGCACCAGCAAAGGCTAGGTAAGCACCTGCTTTAATCATATCCATTTGTTTAATCATGCCAGTGCCAAAAACTAGGGCATTTGGTGGAGTTGCTACTGGCATTACAAATGCACAACTTGCGCCGATACCAATTACGATTGTAAGTGTTTCTTTTGGCAAGCCCATGTGAGCTGCTACACCCGCAAATACAGGCACCAAAAGCGCAGCTGAGGCAGTGTTGCTAGTAAATTCTGTAAGGCAGATGATAAACACAGCAGTTACAAGCAATACCAAATACACAGGCGCGTCTTTGAAGGTATCAGCTACTAGGTTTCCTAGCACGCTAGAAGCCCCTGACATGCCTAGCACCGCACTTAGCGTCAAACCGCCACCAAATAGCATCAAAACACCCCACTCTGTGTTTTCAGCCACATCGTGCCATTTAGCAAGACCTAGCATTACCACAGCGATTGCAGCGCACACAGCGACATACGAGTCATCGATTTTAAAGCCGATTACCTTGCTAATGTCTTTTGAGAAAATCCACGCAAACGCAGTGATTACGAAAACTATGACGGTAAGTATGCGCTTGTTGTTCCATGGAATTTCTTCGAGTTCGATCTCTACTTTGTGATTTAAATTTGGGCGGAATACCAAATATAGCACCACTAACATTAATGGAAGCATTAAAAGCATTACCGGAAGTCCTACCTTCATCCAATCAGCGAAATTCCAGCCCAAAGCCTCAGCTGCGATGATGTTTGGCGGTGAGCCAACAATCGTGCCAAGTCCTCCGATACTAGCTGAATAGGCAATTCCTAAGAGTAAAAAGACGATTGTGCCACGATCTTCTTTTTTCTTTGCGTCCAAATTTGCGCAAATTCCAAGCGCAAGCGGTAACATCATCGCAGCGGTTGCGGTGTTTGAAACCCACATTGATAAAAGCGCGGTTGTGATACATATCAAAATCGCAGCCACACCAAGGCGTCCGCCAGCTTTTTGGATAAGCCATGTTGCGATTTTTTTGTCAAGTTTTTGCATGTGAAGTGCCGTAGCTAGGGCAAATCCACCGAAAAATGTAAAAATCGTAGGGTTTGCGAAATTTGCCAAGGCATTTTTTAGCGTCAAAGCCGTAAATTCGCCGTCTTTGCTAAATTTACCAATCCCAATCGCCACAGCCAAAACTGGCACCATAAGCGCTGTAATCGTGATATGCACAGCCTCAGTTAGCCACATAATCGCGATAAATGCCAAAAGCGCCAAGCCCTTTTTGACATTTGGCTCAAACGGCAAGACATTGTAAAGCGCAAATGCGATCAACGCCGCTACTATCGCAATGATAATGCCACGCTTCGGAAACGAATCAACATCGGTTAGTTGCGCTACTTCCGCAACTTCTTCCGAGTTTTGCGGTTCTAGGTCTGGGAAGTTGTGCCCACGCACCTTGATTTGATCAGGCATGTTACTCCTTTTTTGTAAGATTTTATGAATAATACAAAATTAGGTTGGAAATTTATTAAAATTGCGTTAAATAAAATTTGAAAATTTTTTTGTGCGTTACTTATGGTAACAAAATTTTAAAATTTGGCGAAATTTTAAAATTTTTATAAAATAATATTAATAAATTTTATCCTTTAAATTTGATTTAAATTACAAATTTTCACAAATTTAAAATGTGTAATGGTCAAATTTAAACGCTCTGCGCGCATAAATTTGACCTAAAAATTATTGAAGCGGGATATTTTCGCCGTTTAGTTGCAATAAATTTGAAGCCTTATCGTAGCTAAAATCAAGCTTTACGCCATTTCCCTCAGGGCGTAAAAACTGCGCCGAATACAGCTCGATTAGCGGTGCGAACGGGCGCAGGCTATCGTAATCAGAGATAAACTCGCCAAGGCTTGTGTCGATTTTAGCGTTGCCGCTGGCACTCATTTTCGCAAACAGTGTCTCCTCATCGACGAAATCGCCCACGACGCCCTTTGCGCTAAGGCTAAATTTTTTGCCGACGCTATTTTCAAAAGATAAATTTTTCAAATTTAGCGAAATATCATCTTTGAGCAGATCTCTTAAAATTTGCGGATTTTTCGCTAGTTCTTCTGCTTTGTTTTGGTTCGCAAATGCAAGCTCGCGGTAAAGTTTCTCGCTCATAGCGAAGTCGCTATCGATCGCGACATTTCGCACTAGCACATCTGCGACTTTGAGGCTTGCTATGCGCGATTTATCGTCCATAAAGTATTTTCCGCCACTAATCTTAGTCTCGCCCTCGCTAGAAGCGTCATTTGCGACGATAAATCTATCGCCCTCCACGGTGATTAGGGCGTTTTTAAGGCTGGAAGTATAGCTCATATCAGCTAAGAAATAATCCACTAGCTCTGCGCCATTTTTGACGCCGTTTTTGTATTTCATATCGTAGTTAAGGCCCTGCATTTCGATATCCACACCCTCTACGCCATAAACGAAAAATTTATCCAAACTCAAATTTAGGGTTTTAAAAATTTCGCCATTTAAATCGCTAACTCCGCCAAAATTTAGCCCGCTTAAATTTATCATCACCCCCTCGTTTGAGTATTCGGCGTCTGCTACTTGGGTGATAAATTTAATATCGGTTGCGATTGTGACGCGGTTTGTAACGATTTCCTCGGTTTTGAAAAATTGTTTTAAAATTTCAGCATAGTGTGGGGTTAAAACTTTGATTTTGCCCTCGATTTGCGCGCCATCAGCGATATTTGCGACACTGTGTGCGATAGTATAATTATACCTAAACTCCAAATCCTGCGGGAAAATTTCATCCATTTCAGAATTTAGCTTTTGCAAATCCTTAGCTTCTGTCTCGCCATGCACGCTAGCTACGACTGCGACTAGCTGATCTTTTAGGGTTTGTTTTTTAATCACGCCGGTAAAATATCCAGCAGACGAGCTGTCGCCTCGGTCGAATTTACGCTCTTTAACCTCGAAAAACTGGCTATTTTCTAGCATTTGGTTAATGTATTTTTCGGCTAGCTCGCCTGCTTTGTTGCCAACTACGCTATCAATAGCCTTAGCGATAGGGTTTGCGGGTGCGCTTTGCTCTACTTTTGGCTCGTTTTGGCTCTCGCCCTTATCTTTGCTTGGCAAAAAGGCAAAACCCAAAATTAGCACGATTACAGCCACTATGGGAACAAGAAATTTTTTCACAGCTTCTCCTTAAAATTTGGATTAAATTCAAAAAGACATTGTAACCAAAAATAATAAAATTTTAAATTATCTATCTTTAACCAAAACAAAGATATAATTTCGCCATTAATCAAAATCAAAATTTAGGATATTTCTATGTCAAAACAAACAAAGTATATTTTTGTGACGGGTGGCGTGTTAAGCTCCCTTGGCAAGGGTATTGCGGCGGCATCGATTGCGACACTTTTGAAGCACTCAGGGCTCAAAGTTCGCATGCTAAAAGCAGATCCATACATCAATGTCGATCCAGGCACTATGAGCCCGCTAGAACACGGAGAGGTTTTTGTCACTGATGACGGGGCTGAAACTGACCTTGATTTGGGACATTATGAGAGATTTTTGGACGAAAATTTAAGCCAAGATAACAACTTCACCACAGGTAGAGTTTATAGCGCAGTAATCGAGCGTGAGCGCAGGGGGGATTATCTAGGCAAGACTATTCAAGTAATCCCGCATATCGTGGGCGAAATCGTGCGCCGTATCAAAAAAGCGGGCGAAGACAATGACATTTTAATCGTCGAAATCGGCGGAACCGTGGGCGATATCGAGGGTTTGCCGTTTTTGGAGGCGATAAGGGCTATGAGAGTGGAGCTTGGGCGCGCAAACACTATGAATATCCACCTAACGCTAGTTCCTTATATCAAGGTCGCTGGCGAGCTAAAAACCAAACCAACCCAGCATAGTGTGGGCGAGTTGCGCCGTATCGGTATCAGTC
This sequence comes from Campylobacter sp. JMF_06 NA1, assembly GCF_027737785.1. Taxonomy (NCBI): domain Bacteria; kingdom Pseudomonadati; phylum Campylobacterota; class Epsilonproteobacteria; order Campylobacterales; family Campylobacteraceae; genus Campylobacter; species Campylobacter sp. JMF_06 NA1. Next base: position 32,914 of record NZ_JAOVUA010000003.1, on the reverse strand, counting down.
CTGATATGATAATCTGCCGTTCGGAAATGCCTTTAAATCGAAATTTAAAGGACAAAATCGCGCTAAGTTGTGGCGTGGATAAAAACTGCGTCATCGAAAGCCCAGATAGCCAAAGCATATATCAAATTCCACTCGCATTTATGAACCAAGGAATTTTAGAGCCGATTGCAAGCTTCCTAAATTTGGGCGTTTTAAAGCCAGATATGAGCAAATGGGACAGCCTAGTCAAGCGCGTAATCGCTCCGACTAATGAGACTACAATCGCATTTGTAGGCAAATATATCGACCTTAAAGAGAGCTACAAATCCCTAACCGAGGGCATTATCCATGCAGGTGCTACTCTGGATACTAGGGTAAATTTAAAATGGATTGATAGCGAAAAAATAGAAGAGTCAAATTTAGATGAAATGCTAAGCGATGTAAATGGCGTGCTAGTAGCCGGGGGATTTGGCGTGCGTGGCGTAGAGGGCAAAATTTTAGCCATAAATTACGCTAGGACACACAAAGTGCCGTTTTTAGGCATTTGTCTTGGTATGCAATTATGTATAATCGAATTTGCACGAAATGTGCTAGGCATAAAAGATGCAAATTCAATCGAATTTGACGAAAATACCAAAAGTCCGCTTATTTATCTCATTGATAGCTTTATCGACGCAAGCGGCAAAAAACAAATCCGCACGCACAAAAGCCCGCTAGGTGGGACTATGCGCCTTGGCGGATACGACTGCGATACCAAAAAAGGCTCACTGCTAGCTAAAATTTACGATGGCGCAAAGACCATTAGAGAGCGCCATAGACACAGATACGAGGCAAACCCTGAATATAGAGCCAAATTTGAAAAAGAGGGTTTGATTGTATGTGGCGAATCAAACGGCCTAATCGAGGCGGTGGAGTTAAAGAATCATCCGTTTTTTCTAGGTGTGCAGTTTCACCCAGAATTTACTAGTCGCTTAGTGCGCCCAAATCCTGCGATTTTGGGCTTTATCGAAGCTTCTATTAAAAATGTTAGGTAAAAACGAAGTAAGGGAAATTTTACAATCGAGGTTTGCAAATGATAAACACACAAAGCTTAGTGAAATTCCCTTGCCAAGCCAGCTCAAAGATATCTATAAGGCTGCATTGCGTATAAAAACTGCCATTGATGAAAATGAACGCATAGCAGTCGTGGGTGATTACGATGTCGATGGTATCGTAAGCACCGTGATTATGAGCGACTTTTTTAACCAAATCGGCGCAGATTATGTCATAAAAATCCCGAACCGCTTCACTGACGGATACGGGCTAAATAACGAAATAATCGACGAATTAGAGGGTATCGGGCTGATTGTTACCGTTGATAACGGCACTTCGGCGATAGAAGCAGCGCAAATTTGCGCTAAAAAGGGCATTGATTTAATCATTACAGATCACCACATGCCACCACCAATCCTGCCAGAAGCCTACGCTATCGTCAATCCAAAACAACCAGACTGCACCTTTCCAAATGTCGAAATTTGCGGGGCGCAGGTCGCGTGGTATCTAGTGGGCGCGCTCAAAGAAACCCTTGGCGTGAATTACGATATGTCTAGCCTAATGGATATCCTAATCATCGCCATAATCGCCGATATGATGGAGCTTAGAGATATGAATAGGGCACTTTTGCGCTATGGTATCAAAAAGCTAAACAACTCAAATCGGGCTTGTTTTAAGGCGATTAAAGAGCATTATTTCAAAAAACATTTCGAATTCGACGATATTAGCTACACGATTGCTCCATTGATTAACTGCACGGGGCGCATGGACGATGCGACGATGTCGTATAAATTTTTGTGTGCGCGCGATATCAGAGAGGCAAATCAATACCTAAAAATGATAGATCACATCAACAACTCTCGCAAAGAGGAGGAAAAGGCCCTTTACGAGCAAATCGCGCAAAGTATCAACGAAGACGACAATATTATCGTGGTTTGGGGTGATGAGTGGCACGAGGGGATTATCGGAATCGTGGCTTCGCGCCTAAGCAAAACTTACAAAAAACCAGCGATTGTTTTTAGTGTGCATGAGGACCGCGCCAAGGGAAGCGCTAGAAGCGTGGGGAAATTTGATATTTTAAATTTAATTTCATCGCAGGCTGAAATTTTAACCACTTACGGCGGGCATAAGGGTGCAGCTGGCGTGGGGATAGAGCCTGCGAATTTAGAGGAATTTAGGCGCAGGGTAAATGCGAAAATCACGCCTGATGATTTGGAGGATTTTAGGGCGGCGGACGATTTGCTAGGCGAGCTAGAAGTTTCGCAAATCGACTTTGAACTGCTTGAAATTTTGGAATTTTTCGAGCCTTACGGGCAGAAAAATCCAAAGCCTGTGTTTAATATCTGTGGCGCGAGTGTGGGCAATGTGCGCCAAATCGGCAAAGAGGGCAAACATATCAAAATGAGTATCCAAAAAAACGGCGCCAGTGTCGAGGCGTTGTGGTTTAACTATGATTTTTTGCCACGCGAAAACCAGAGAGTGGATTTGATTTTTAGCATAAATAAAAATAATTTCAGAAGTGTAATCTCGCCAGAACTTGTGATAAAGCAGATGAGCCCGGCTGAGTAAGGCATGAAATTTGGGTTAAATTTAGCGTGAATTTAGCCCAAATTTAGGATTTTTTTCCATTATACCTCTCTTTTATTCGCCCCATTATGCTTTTATCTCCATCGAATTCATCTAACCACTCCCACTCTTTCACATTATCAATAAACCACTCACAATCAATTAAATATGTATAGCAAAATTTACCAAGCTCACCTAGGCTATATTCGCCCTTTACAGCGTAATATGTGTTTTTATCCGCCTTTTGCATATTGCACTCTTTGGCGATTTTGTCAATCTGTGCGTAAAGCGTTTCTGGGCGGTATTTGCCCTCGCGCAGGATTTTTTCCTCGTCAAGGACAAATCTCGTTCCCATTAGCGGATAGGTGCTATTTTCGCCCCTCATTTGCTCTCGCCTTTGTTTTTCATCTTCGCAAGTGCATCAAGTGCGCTTTCATAGGCTTTTTTGCTGATTTCGCGCGCTTTTTGGCTCATATTTTTCGCCATATCTGTTTTGATTTCGCTAAGCTTTTCGCTCATTTCCTTTTTAAAGCTACCAAATTTCTCATCAAGCTCGAAATTTTCGATAATCCTCTCGCCCTTTTCCTTCCATTGCGCGCTTAGATCCTTGGCTTTTTCGCCAAATTTCATTTCGCTGATTTTATCACTTAGCACCTCGCCAAGCTCGCCATAAATTTTCTTAAATTTCGACAAATACCCGCCAAATTCCTCTTGCGCTAATTTTTCGATTTCGCTTTTGGCTGGCTCGCCAGCGCGAGAGATTGCGTCGCTTAAAACAGCTGTGAAAATGTCGCTAGTCTGGGCGATTTGCGCCTTTTTTTGCTCCAAGGTCTGCACGCTCTCATCGGGGCTCACGCTCATATCGTCTAGGTATTTTTCAGCCACTTTGGTGATCGCATCATATACGCCAAGCACAGCTCCTCGGATTAGTGCTGGGGCAGTGTTTTTGCTCTCGTTTGCCACGAAAATCGCGCTTTCGATGATGAGCTTGGCTATCTCTTTTAGGCGGAAGCGGGTAAATTCGCCCTCGCTAATAGCGTAAAATGCGATATTTTTCGCCGTATAATGCGCCGTATCCTCGATATCATCGCCGTTTTCTAGCACGCTGATAAACGCCATTTCGCTAGCTTCTTTTAAAACATCGGCAAGCAAAAGCGAGTTTTTGCTAAGCTCGCCAAGAGCGTCAGAGACTATGATTTTTTCGTTTTCGCCCAAATTTGGGAGCAAATTTTCGATTTTTTCGTAGCCGTTTTCGACTAAATTTAAAAGCTCTCTTTGTGAGGCTAGGATTTTTTTGCGCAAATCGTCGTATTCGTAAAACAGGTTATAAAGCTCCTTTTCGCCCTCTTCGCAAAGTGCCTTTTTTGCGCCGTTTATGACAGATTTGGCGTTTGATTTGTTTAAAATTTCAAGCTCGCCCAGCTCGGCGCAAAGTGCGCTAGTAAGGGTTGCAAATTTAGCGGTTTTCTCATCTTTGCTTAAATTTTCAAATTCGCTTTCGCACGCTAAAAATGCCAAATTTTCGATACTTTCAGTAATTTGCGCCTCGCTTGCGCTGCGTAAATTCTCGCCAAATTTCGCTACTAATTCCTCTTTCATACTCTCTCCTATAATACAAATTTAAAATTTTTCTTTAATTTCTCAAAAACGCCCAGCCTGTGAGCCTCGTTAGCCACCAAGACCGAAATATCGAAACTTGCGTATTTTCCGCCATTTGAAAATTTCGAAAATTTCAGGCTGTATTCCTCGCTAGCTAAAACCTCGTCAATCTTTTCTTTTTTTTGCGTGGCGCACTCGATGATGACCTTGTATTTCCACTGCGCCGGATAGGCGATTACAGGCTTACTCTCTAACATACACGCCACTTTTGCCACCCTCTTTGCGCTCTAAGATTATGTCTGAAATGCGCATTGATTTATCCACGGCCTTAACCATATCATAAATGGCTAGTAAGCCCACGCTCACGCCAGTTAGAGCCTCCATTTCGACCCCTGTTTTGCCGGTGATTTTCACGCTTACTGATAATTTAAACGCATTTTTTAGCTCTGTTATTTGCGTTTTTACCGAATTTATCATTAGTGGGTGGCACATTGGGATTAGTTCGCTTGTCTTTTTTGCCCCCATGATAGCCGCTACAACGGCGGTTTGAAGCACGGGGCCTTTTTTGCCATCGCCCTCTTTGACTGCGCGAAACGCAGCCTCGTTTAGGTGGATTATACCGCTAGCTGTGGCGGAGCGCTGGGTGTCGTCTTTGGCGCTGACATCGACCATGCGTGGCATATTGTTTTCGTCTATGTGTGTTAGCATTGATTTTCCTTGGAATTTGATTTGGCGGGATTATAGCAAATTTTTGGGCATAAAAAAAGCCTAGACCCGAAAGCCTAGGCAAATACAAAAAGGAGGTTTTTATCTTGTCGGACAGGGGGATTATACTACTAGTTTGGTAAATAAATGATTAATATGTGATATAAAAATGATAATTTAAGTATATTTTAATATGCGAAATTTGGGAATTTCGCATATTTTTTTATTTTCAGACTTTGAACATTTTCATCAATGTGCCAAGATCAAGCCCAGATTGTCCGCCGTTATCTGCGCCAAAACCAGCCTTGTTTCCGCCACCGATGATATTGCCGAGTATCCCGCCTAGATCGTTCATATCGATTTTGCCGTCGCCGTTTGTGTCAAATTTCGCCACAGCAAGCTTGCCGATAAGCGCGGTAAAATCTACGCCTGATTTATCTACTGAGTTTGCGTTTGCTCTCTCTCCGCCGCCTAAAAGTCCGCCTAGCACAGCTCCAATCATATCGCTGCCGCCACCATTTCCCATAGCATTTGCAGTGTTGCCTTTTAAAAAGTTATTGCTAACGCCAGCAATTAGGGCATTTACTTGATCATCAGGCAGATCGACACCTAAAAATTTCTCGATAAATGCAACTGGGTTTGCTTGGAAATTGCTGACATTTCCCTCGTCGCTTTTTAGCGCAGAAACCATTTTCATAAGTGCGTTTAAATCCATAATAGCTCTCCTATCGTTAAAAATTTGGCTGATATTTTAGCAAAATTTTAATAACAATCATTAAAATTTACCTTTTTTACCTAAAATTACGCAAAAATTTTCAAGGAGAAAAAATGAAAAAATTTTATCTTGTTTTGGCGATTTTATGCGGTTTAACTCACGCAAATGAGGATAGCGACAAGCTATTTGGGGATACTAAAATTTCCTTGCCGTGCGATTTAAATACAGCCTCGTGCATTAGCAATGCAGGCGGCGAGAGTGTGAGCTTTACAATCACGCCAGCGCCGATTGTAGCGATGAGCGAGAGCGAGGTTGTGGTTAGCGGGATTTTGCGTGAGCTAAAAAATCCAACCCTAAAAATCAAAGGAATTAGCATGAATATGGGAAATTTCGAAAACCCGCTTACCCGCTTTAACGACGGCTCATACCATGCTCAAATCATGGTCGCAGCCTGCCACAGCCCTATCATGCGCTACAAACTCGAAATTTTCGAAAATGGCGAAAGCACAGGACATTTTATCTATTTTGATTTGCGCAAAACGCCAAAACACAAATAAATCAAATTTTGCATAATTAGGCAAGAAATTTGCAATATTGTTCTATTAAAATTTTAAAAATTTTGGTATAAAAAGAGAAATTTATCACAAGGAAAATTTATGCAAACATTAAAACAAATGCGATTTAGTGGCGAAAGAGCACTTTTTGGCGCGAAAAATTTAAAAATAGAAAATTCCGTTTTTTGCGACGGCGAATCACCGCTGAAAGAGAGCTCTGACATAATCGTGCAAAACTCAAAATTTGAGTGGAAATATCCGTTTTGGTATGCGAAAAATATCGAAATCTCAAACTGCCTTTTCGATGAAATCGCGCGCGCAGGTATCTGGTATAGTCAAAATTTAAGGCTAAGCGATTGCGTTTATGGCGCGCCAAAGGGGCTTCGCAGAGTGAAAAATGCGCGATTAGAAAATATTCAATTCACTGACGCGCTAGAAACCCTGTGGCATTGCGAGGATATCGTGCTTAAAAATATCAGCGCAAAAGGCCCTTATTTCGGGCTTGATTGCCAAAATTTAGAAATACAAAATTTAAATCTTTTTGGCGATTATTGCTTTGACGGCTGCAAAAATGTGAAAATCAAAAATTCAAAACTTCTTAGCAAAGATGCGTTTTGGAACTGCGAAAATATCCTAATCGAGGATTGTTTCATCGCGGGCGAGTATTTTGGCTGGAATTCCAAAAATGTCACTCTGAAAAACTGCAAAATCGAAAGCCTGCAAGGATTTTGCTATATGCAAAATTTGCGCCTAGAAAACTGCGAGCTCATAAACACGACCTTGGCGTTTGAATTTAGCGATGTGCATGCCGAAATCATCGGCGAAATCGACAGCGTGAAAAACCCGCGCTCAGGGCTAATCAAAGCCGCTAAAATCCGCGAGCTGATCCAAGACGGCGCGACAGACGCGAGCAAAACAGAGATTATCACTGAATTAAGGGCGTAAAATGGCGTATGAATTTGACAATCTGCCAAACCGCGCTGGCACAAAATCGCTAAAATGGGAAGTAGGCGAGGGCGAGCTTGCAATGTGGGTTGCGGATATGGATTTTGCCGTCGCACCAGAGATTTACGAGGCATTAAAAACCCGCTTGGAAGAGCGCGTGTATGGATATAGCGTGCTAGATGAGCAGTGGGAAAACGCCTATACTTCGTGGTGGAAAAGGCGCCATAATTACGAAATCAAAAAAGGCTCTCTAACTTACGCTGGTGGCACGCTAGCAGCGATAAATTCGCTAATTCGCAAGCTTAGCGCGCCCGGAGAAAATATCGTAATTCTAACCCCTGTTTATAACTGCTTTTTTTACTGCATTAAAAATATGGGTAGAAATACCCTTTCTTGCGAGCTTAGATACGAAGAGGGGGAGTATTTCATCGACTGGGGAAATTTGGAATTTTGCCTAAAAGAGGCGCAAACATCGCTACTTTTGCTCTGCAATCCGCACAATCCTATCGGCAGGACCTTGCGCAAGGACGAGCTAATGAGAATCGGCGAGCTGTGCGAAAAATACGGCGTTATCGTCATCAGCGATGAGGTGCATTGTGATATCACTGAGCCTGGCGTAAATTACACTCCATTTGCCGCTGCTAGCGAGGTTTGTGCGAATTTAAGCGCAAATATCATAGCTCCGACAAAGGCGTTTAATATCGCTGGTTTGCAAACAGCGGCCGTTTTTACCCCAAATCCAAAACTGCATAAAAAAGTCAGTCGCGCGCTAAATGGTGATGATATCGCAGAGCCTAGCTTTTTTGGGCTAATTGCGGCGATTTGTGCGTTTGAGCGGGGCGAAGCGTGGTTGGAAGAGATGAGAGCGTATGTGAGCGCAAACCGAGCTTTTGCCAATGAATTTATCGCGCGCGAACTGCCAAAAGCGCGTAGCGTAGCGCAAAATGCGACATATTTAATGTGGCTTGATGTAAGCGAGTATTGCGATGAGGGCACGAAATTAGCCAATTTTATCCGCCAAAAAACAGGGCTTTTCCTAAGCCATGGCGCGCAATACGGCAAGGGCGGAGAGAAATTTTTGCGATTAAATATCGCAACTTCGCGCAAAAATGTGATTGATGGTCTATCTAGGCTAAAAACTGCGCTTGATTTGTGGGAAGGACAAATTTAAATTTCGACATAATATGTCAAAATTTTGCGTTAAAATAGTGGAAATTTTAGGAAAGGAGCGCGAAATGAAAAAGATTTATTTCACAATCACTGGGCTGAATTTCTACTATGGGTGGGAATTTTTGAAGGAAAATATGGTCGTAAATCTCGAAAAAGAGCTAGATAACAAATACGACCGCGAGGCAATCGCCGTGAAATTGGAGGGTTTTGGCAAAATCGGCTATGTCGCAAACAGCACCAAAACTGTCATCGGCGAGAGCATGAGTGCAGGTAGGCTTTACGATAAATTTAAGAAAAAGGCAAAAGGTAAAGTTTTATTTGCGAGTGAGCGGGGCGTGATTTGCCGTTTTAAGGGCTAAAATTTAGGCTTAAAATTTGGTGAAATTTTGAAATTTGGTAGAATTTTGAAATTTAAAGAAATCTGGTAAATTTGGGGCGAATTTGCCCCAAATTTTAACTTAGAACTAAAATCGGCACAAGAGCGTTGTGCAAGATATCCTCTGAAACGCTTCCTACAAAAAGCTTTTTGAAAAAACTCTTCGTAAATGCGCCAGTCGCGATTAAATCGAGGTTGTTGGCGCGACGATATTTGATAATCTCATCGCCCGGAACATCGCCTGAGACGCTTACAAATTCGGCGTTTTCGCCTTTTAAAATCTCTCTTGCGATTTCAAGCGTTTTTTGCGATTCCTCGGTGTCGTTATTTACATTTATGACATATTTTTTCGCGTCTTTTAGAAGCTTGGCCTCTTTTGTGAAATTTAGAGTTTTTTGCGCAGCCTCTGTGCCGTCAAACGCCACAAGCACGGAGTTTATTGGGCTGAAATCTTTATTTACCAAAAGGGCCGGAACTTTCATCTCTTTAATCAGCATAGTTGCGTTAAAGCCCACATCTTCGCTGTTTGTGCCTTTTATGCCTAGCACAAAAATTCTAGCTTCGTCTTTGTATTCTTCGATGATTTCGATAAAATCGCCGTCGCGCAAAATCGCGCTAGCACTCACGCCCTGAGCCTTTGCCTCATCTACGCATTTATCTAGCCATGCTTTGATTTTGCTCTCATCTACTTCGTTGTCTTTGCCGTCAAATGCCCCATACTGTGACATTACCATATCATTTTCGCCCAAAACTATCCCGCCAGCTGCAAGTCCGTAAAAATTTTGACCAAGCTCTGGGGTTTCGATTACATGGATAAACACAGCCTCGGCGTCAAGACGCTTTGCAGTGTAGATTCCATAATCGCAAACAGGTTTTAAAAGCGCATTTTCATCAACGCAGATAAATACTTTTTTGCTCATAGCTATCCTTTTGATTAAAATTCGAAAGAGAATAGCAAAATTTAGAATAAATTTCGTTTAAATTTTGCTATTTTTTATTTTTCGTCGCCTTTTTCGATAAATTCAAAATAATCGCTTGAATTTTCATCAAAAGTGCGGTTTTTTGTGTGATAGTAGTATAGATACGCTAGGCCAACGGGTGCGATGATGATAGAAAACGCAAAAAGCACTATCATAACTACAAGTTTCCAAATGAGCAAAAACACGGCATTTACGATAAAAAAGTTGTTTCCGATGATGAAATTTACGATACTTTCATACACAAATCTTGCATATGGATACAAAAGCGCGCAAATCGCATAAAATATATAGATGAAAAAATCCATGCCAGCGAATTCCTTGCCAGTCCTTGCTGCCATACTCTCTGCTGAGTAGCTTTGCGCCCAGATCAAAATCACAGCCAAAACTGCGCCAAAGATAAAATGTCTAAAATAATACGCCTTGTCTAATCCGCCAAAAGTTTTTTGCCAAATTCCCATGAATTTTCCTTTTTTTAAAATTTAAAAAGGGGATTATAGTTCCCCATTAAAAACAGATAAAATTTTGATTAAATTCGATTTATAGATAAAATTTAGCTTTACAGCCCTGCGTTTGCAATCGCTTCGGCTTGTGCGTTTGTGATGAGCGGATCGATTATTTCATCAAAAAGTCCGCCAGCCATTATCGCGTCTAAGCGATAAAGTGTTAAATTTATGCGGTGGTCGCTAATGCGGTTTTGCGGGTAGTTGTATGTGCGAATTCGACCGCTTCTATCGCCGGTGCCTACTTGATCTTTTCGTTCGGCGCGCTCTTTTTCTAGGCGTTCTTGCTCTTGCAAGTCATAAAGCCTAGCTTTTAGCACTTTCATCGCAGCTTCTTTGTTTTTGTGTTGGCTTTTGCCGTCTTGGTTGGTTACGACTAGACCTGTTGGTATATGCGTGATACGAACGGCGCTATCAGTGGTATTTACGGATTGTCCGCCATGCCCTGAGCTACGCATGACATCGATACGCAAATCGCTATCTTTGATTTCGATTTCGCTATCTTCGATTTCTGGCATCACAGCAACCGTGATAGCAGAGGTATGCACGCGCCCTTGACTTTCGGTTTCAGGCACCCTTTGGACTCTGTGTGTGCCGCCTTCGAATTTAAGCCTTGAATACGCCCCGTCGCCCTTAACAAGCAAAATAACTTCTTTAAAACCGCCCACGCTTCCTTCGCTTTGGCTTACGATTTCGCATTTATAGCCGCGAAGTTCAGCGTATCGCAAATACGCCCCTAGCAAATCTCCCGCAAAAAGCGCAGCCTCGTCGCCACCGGTTCCGGCGCGAATTTCAAGGAAGATATTTTTATCATCATTTGGATCTTTTGGAAGAAGTAAAATTTTGATTTGCTCTTCGAGTTCGTCTTTTTCGAGTTCTAAATTTTTAAGCTCCTCTTTGGCAAGCTCGCCAAGCTCAGGATCGCCTAATAAATTTTTGTTTTCCTCGATATCAGCGACAACCTTTATATACCTATCTGCGGCGTTTTTTATCGGCTCGATACCTCTTTGCTCTTTGGAAAGCTTTGTCATATTTGAAATATCGCTTGCGATACCTGGATCACTAAGGAGCCGTGAAAGCTCCTCGTATCGGTCTAAAAAGGGTTGTAATTTTTGGGCTAACATTTAATGATAATTATGCGACTTTTAGTGTATTTACTAGTTTTGCCAAGCGGCTAACTTTTCTGCTTGCAGTTTCTTTTTTCAAAAATCCACGGCTAACGAAAGCGTGGAAGCTTTGATTAACTACTTTTAGTGCTGCCTCGGCTGCTGCTAGGTCTTTACTATCTACTGCTTCTCTTACCGCTCTTGTCATGTTTTTTACTCTTGTGCGGTAAAATCTATTGCGCTCTGTTTTTTTCACAGTTTGTCTAGCGCGTTTTTCGGCTGATTTGTGATTTGCCATTTTTATCCCTTTAAATGAAAATATTAAACTCGTGATTATACTACAAAAATTTTAAGCGTTGCTGAAATTAAGCAATTTTTAAAAGAAATTCGATTATTAAACTTTTTTTGCTAATATTGCGAGAATTTTGATTTATAAAGGATTAAATTTATGAAACTTTTCGGAACTGACGGCGTCAGGGGCAGAGCGGGCGAGTTTTTGACAGCTGAACTTGCTATGAGATTAGCCATGGCAGCTGGAATTTATTTTAGGAAAAATTCCGTTACAAATATGATTTTAGTCGGCAAAGACACTAGGCGAAGTGGCTATATGATAGAAACTGCGATTGTGGCTGGACTTACTAGCGTGGGATACAATGTCCGCCAAATCGGCCCTATGCCGACCCCAGCAATCGCGTTTTTGACAGAGGATATGCGCTGTGATGGCGGAATTATGATAAGTGCTTCACACAATCCATACTATGATAACGGCATTAAATTTTTCGATCACACAGGCTTTAAACTCGACGAAAAAGAGGAAGCTGAAATCGAAAAAATCTATTTTAGTGACGAGCTAATCGCCGAGGCTAGAAAACAAATGATGGAAATCGGCGTGGCAAGGCGCGTCGATGATGTCATCGGCAGATACATCGTCCAGCTTAAAAATTCTTTTCCAAAAAACAAAACATTGCACGGACTTCGCATTGTGCTTGATTGCGCAAATGGCGCAAGCTACAAGGTCGCTCCGACGGTGTTTAGCGAGCTTGGTGCAGAAGTGATAGTCCTAGGCGATGAGCCAAATGGAAAAAATATCAACGAAAATTGTGGCGCCTTGGCTCCGCAAAATTTGGCAAGCGAAGTAAAAAGATTGCGCGCTGATGTTGGATTTGCCTTTGACGGGGACGCTGATAGATTGGTCGTCGTCGATGATAGCGGTCAAATTTTACACGGAGATATTTTGCTTGGCGTTTTGGCGCTGTATTTAAAAGAGCTTGGCAAGCTTCAAAACGACCAAATCATCGCAACCGTGATGAGTAACGGCGCGCTTGATGATTTTTTGGCAAAACACAAAATTTCCGTGCATAGATGCAGTGTGGGCGATAAATTTGTGCTAGAAATGATGAAAGAGAAAAAGGCGAATTTCGGTGGCGAGCAAAGCGGACATGTGATTTTTGGCGATTATGCTAAAACAGGCGATGGAATCGCCTCTGCGCTTCAATTTGCAGCGTGTATGCTCGGTATGAATAAAAAAGCGAGCGAGCTAGCAAATTTAATCAAGCCTTATCCGCAAATTTTGCGAAATTTAAAGATTACAAATAAAAAACCGCTTGAAAAAATTGCTGGGCTAAAAGAGCTTGAAGAAGAGATCAAAAAAGATAAAATTCGCACGCTGTTTCGCTACTCTGGCACGGAAAATTTGATCCGTTTGCTTTTTGAGGGCAAAAACGCAAAAGCTCTGGAAAAATGGGCGAACGAAGCGGAGAAATTTTTCAAAAAAGCGTTAAATGACTAGAAAATTTATTAAATTTGTCCTGATTTTTACGCTTGTTTTGGCACTTGATCAATTTATAAAATTTATATTTTTAAATGGTTTTTCGTGGGAGGGCGAGTATTTTTCGCTGATACTGACCTTTAATAGAGGCGTGGCGTTTTCGATGTTAGCTTTTTTGGGCGAGAGTTTGAAATTTATCCAGCTTGGGCTAATCGCGCTTTTGGCTTGGTATGTTTTTAGCCAAAAAGAGCTTTTTAACGCTCACTGGCTTCCTTTTGGCATTTTGCTTGGAGGCGGGATTTCAAATGTGCTAGATCGCTTTATCCACGGCGGAGTTGTGGATTATGTGGCGTGGCACAAATGGTTTGAATTTGCGGTTTTTAACTTTGCTGATGTGATGATTGATTTAGCGATTGTCATATTTTTGTGGCAAAATTTGAAAATTTCAAAGAAAGGCAAAATTTGAAAAGAAACAATTATATCGCGTATGCGCTGTGGTTTGCCGGAGCTTTTTCGTGGGCTGTGGGATTGCCGATTGGTGGCGGTTTGCACCGAATTTATTGTGGTAAATTTGTCAGTGGATTTGCGCAAATCGGGCTGTATTGGGCTGGGATTTTTACGCTGTATTTTTTGCTAGGGCTTGTGATTTTGCCGATTTGGCTTCTTTGGGTGCTTTTTGATCTATTTTTCGTAGGAATTTGGGTTGAGGATATCAACGAAGAAGCTGGCGAAGGCGTGGCTGAGGATTATTCACAGCGTCTTAAAAAGGTAGAGGTCCTATACGAGCTTTTCCAAAAAGGGGCGATTAGCAAGGAAGAATTTGAGGCTAGAAAAGATATTTTAATGAGAGATTGAAAGGAAGAAAAATGAGTTATTATTGGTTTAAATTTATCCACTTTGTGGGCTTTATTTCGTGGATGGCGATGCTGTTTTATCTGCCACGCCTATATGTTTATCACGCTGAGAATTTGGACAATCCAAATTTTGTCAAAGTTGTGAAAAAAATGGAAAAAATGCTCTATCATGCTATCGGCTGGATAGCTTTGGCGGTTACGATTTTTAGCGCGGTTATGCTGATTTTGCTAAATCCGGGACTTATGAAAATGGGCTATTTCCACCTAAAATTACTTTGCGCTGTTTTAATGGTGGCTTATCATTTTTGGCTTCATTATTATTTGATTAAATTCGAAAAAGACGCCTGTAAAAAAAGTGGAAAGTATTTCCGTGCGCTAAATGAAATTCCAACGATTCTGATGATAGGCATACTTTATGCTATGTTAATCATGCCAAATCAATGAGAATTTAATGAAATTTATACTAAAATAGACAAATTTGTTCAAAGGGAGAATCATGCAACGCATAATCAAAAAAATCCTATCCAGCGAAAGTAGTGCTGGCGTAATCCTCCTTTTATCCGCAGTATTTGCTATCATCGCACAAAATGTCGATATTTTATCTCCGTATTATCGCGAGTTTATCCACACGCACATCGTCATGGGTATCGGCAAACTAAAACTCGATGAGGATATGCACTTTTGGATAAACGACTTTTTAATGGCGATATTTTTCTTCGCTATCGGTTTGGAGCTAAAACGCGAAAAAATCGAAGGTCAGCTTCGCCATTTTTCTCAAATTTTGCTTCCTAGCTTTGCCGCTCTTGGCGGTGTTATGGCGCCTGCGATTATCTTTACGGTGCTTAACTGGGGCGATAGCGAGGCTTTGAAGGGCTGGGCGATTCCTACGGCTACTGATATCGCCTTTGCCGTGGGCGTAATGGCGCTACTTGGCAAACGAATTCCAGCAAGTCTTAAAATTTTCGTCTTAACACTAGCGATTATGGACGATTTGTGCGCGATTTTGATTATTGCGCTTTTCTACTCATCTACGATAAATATCTCTTATCTAATCGGCGCAGGAATTTGCGTGGCGATTATGTTTATAATGAATAAAATGAAGGTAGATAAAAAACTGCTTTTCGTCATTATGTCGCTTATTTTGTGGGTAATGGTGCTAAATTCAGGTATCCACGCGACAATCGCTGGCGTTGTGGCTGGATTTTGTATCCCATTGCAAACTCGCTCTGGCTCAATGCTAAAAGATATGGAGCACGGACTTGCATATCCTGTGAATTTTTTCATTTTGCCGATTTTTGCCTTTGCAAATGCGGGCGTAAGCCTAGCTGGTATGAGCCCTAGCTATCTATTTGGTCCAGTTCCAATGGGTATCGCACTTGGCCTATTTTTCGGCAAACAATTTGGAATTTTCGCATTTAGCTGGCTACTTATCAAGGGCAAAATCGCCTACTTGCCAGAAAACGCAAACTGGGCGCAACTATACGCTGTAAGCATAATTTGCGGTATTGGATTTACAATGGCGCTATTTGTCGATGGCTTAGCTTATGGCGGAAGCGACATTTATCATCACACAGACAAACTCGCTGTTTTCATCGGCTCTATCGTCTCAGGTCTGGTCGGATACATCGTGGCTAAGGCCGTAGGACCAAAACCAGCTTAAATTTAAGGGCAAAATTTAGTGCTAAATTTAGCCTCATTTCTTAGTGCGCGCGAGTGGAGAGATCTACTGCGCGCCGAATTTCAAAGCGAAAATTTCAAAAATTTAGAGCGAAATTTAGCTCAAATTTCACAAACTACCCAAATTTACCCACCGCTAAATTTAATCTTTAACGCCCTAAATTTGACCCCATTATCAAATTTAAAAGTCGTAATCATAGGTCAAGACCCCTACCACGGCGCAGGCGAGGCTATGGGGCTAGCATTTAGCGTGCCAGAGGGGGTAAAAATCCCGCCAAGCCTAAAAAATATTTTCAAAGAAATCATCGCAGATATCGGCTCGTGCGCCATAAGTGGGGGCGATTTGACCCCGTGGGCGAGGCAGGGCGTGCTACTACTAAACTCCACTCTAAGCGTGAGTGCAGGTGCTCCAAATTCGCACGCTAAGCTTGGCTGGGGCGAATTCACAGACGCCATAATCGCCAAAATCAGCGAAAACTGCGAAAATTTAGTCTTTATGCTCTGGGGAAATTTCGCCATAAAAAAGGCAAATTTGATCGACGCAAATCGCCATTTGATTCTTACAGCCCCGCACCCTAGCCCATTAGCGCGCGGTGGGTTTTTTGGGTGCAGACATTTTAGCAAATGCAATGAATATTTAGCTTTAAAAGGTAAAAATACAATACTTTGGTAAATTTATCAAAATACTATGTATTTTAAAATTTAATTAAACAATTTAAGTATATAATCAGCGCCTAAATTTTTATCTATCTAAAAAAAGGAAAAAAATGAATAAATTTTTATTTGCGTTTGCTTCTAGTGCGCTACTTTTTAGCGGAGTTTGCGCCAAAAGCCTAGCAGAAATCAAATCTAGCGGAACAATTCTAATAGCCGTCCATGATGACGAGGCTCCATTTGGTAAGCTAAATGGCGACAAATACGAGGGTTTTGAAATAACCTTAGCCGAGGCTGTGGCTGCGAAAATTTTCGCAGGCGGCGAGGGAAAGGTGGAGTTCGTAGCGTCTGCGAACGATGAGACCTCTTATAGATTGTTGCAAGATGGCGCTGTGGATATGGCTGTCTCGACCCTAGTCCCTACCGCTGAGACCGAGAAGCTCGCTGATTTTTCTAGCCCATATTTTAGCGTAAATGTCGGTATCCTAACCCGCAAAGCAGACGCGATAACAAGCATAAAAGATCTAAAAGACAAAACAATCCTAGCCATGCCAGGAAGTATCGGCGAAAAGTATTTCCAAAAACAAGGCTATACTATCAAAGAGTGCGATAGTGCTGGTGCCTGTGCTAGGGCGCTACTTGAAAATCAAGGCGACGCTTATGCTGATGAAAACATCATCGTAATGGCGTTTCCAGTGATAAATAGAGAAGTTGAAGTCCCACAAAAAAACCTCGGAGCCTCTGAATTTAACTCAATCGGCGTGCAAAAGGGCAACACAGATTTGCTAAAAGCAATCGACGCTGCGCTTGTGGAGCTATCTAAAACCGGCTTTTTTGAAACAGAGTTTAACAACCACATTTCCCCATATTACAAGGGCACAGCCGAGAAAAAATACTTCTTGCTAGATGACATTTATAATCTACTTTAAGCTTTAAATTTTTAAAATTTCGCCTTGCTAAATTTGCGTTTAGCAAGGTTTTTATCGCTAAAAAACCTTAAATTTTGATAATTAAGTTAAATTTTTGTGACATAAATCTCTTTTAAATAAAATTTTTGATACAATCGAAAAATTCAATTTTAATTAAGGGGTGAAAAATGCAAGTTCCAATTCGTTATGGCAAAGATGATGTTTTAAACATAAATTTTGACGAAAAAAATCTTTTGGGGATTTTCAATCCGAATAAGGTTGAGAAATTTGACGAGGCCGAGCTTATCAAAAAAGCAATGCAAAATCCGATAAATCAAAAAACTTTTGATGAGTTCATAAGTGGTGATGAAGAGATCGTAATCATCGTAAATGACGGCACACGCCCAACTCCGACATCTAAAATTTTAAAAGAAATTTATCCAAAAATCAGGGACAAAAAGAAAACCTTTATCATCGCAAATGGCTGCCACAGAGATCCGACCGAAGATGAGTATGAGATGATTTTTTCAAAAGAAATTTGGGCTGAGGTCAAGGCCAAAGGCGAGGCTCACAGCCATGATTCTAAAAACGATGAAATGGTCTATTTGGGCGAGAGTAGCAACAAAACCCAAATGTATCTAAACAAAATCGTAGCAAACGCTAAAAAAGTTATCCCAATCGGCTCAGTCGAACCGCACTATTTCGCGGGTTACACAGGCGGTAGGAAGGCGTTTTTGCCAGGCGTTGCCAAATACGAAACTATCGAGCAAAACCACAAACTAGCCCTTAGCCACGATGCGCAGGCTTTGCGATTAGAGGGCAATCCTGTGCATGAGGATATGGTCGATGCGATGAAGGTGCTAACTCATATCGATGTATTTGCGATTATGACGGTGCTAGATAGCGACCATAATATTTATTATGTAAATAGTGGCGATTTAAACGATACATTTTATGATTGTATTGAAAAAGCAGAAGAGGTATTTTGCGTCAAAATCCCTCAAAAAGCTGATATCGTAATCTCAGTAGCACCATATCCTATGGATGTGGATCTATACCAAGCGCAAAAAGCGCTAGATAACGGCAAACTAGCCCTAGCCCAGGGTGGCGTGCTTATCATGGTAGCCAAATGTCGCACAGGAATCGGCCCTAAGCCGTTTTTTAACCTCATGGCATCAGCCGATACGCCACAAAAAGTGCTAGAAAAAATCCAAGAGGAATTTCACCTAGGCTATCACAAAGCTGGCAAAATGGCTGAAATTGGGCTTTGGGCGCAGACTTGGGCGGTTAGCGATCTAAGCGACGATGAGATGAGAGCTGTGCATTTAAAGCCATATCATGATTTGCAAAAAGCCCTAGATGACGCGCTTGGTGAGAAGGGTAAAGACGCTAAGATTGTGATTTTACCATTTGGTTCAATGACGGTTCCAAAAATTTGAGTAAATTTATCTATTTAGACTGCGCCAGTGGCATTAGCGGAGATATGTGCCTTGGCGCATTTATCGACCTTGGCGTAGATTTTGGCTTCTTAAAACACAGCCTTGCAAAGCTAGGAATTTCTAATGAGTATGAAATTTGCGCCAAAAAGGTTTTAAAATCTGGCATAAGTGCTACGAAGGTAGATGTGATTTTAAAGCGCAAATGGAGCACGACACCCCATTTCTATGAGCATGGACGCACTTTTAAAGACATTGTAAATTTAATAAATTCTTCAAATTTAAGCGAATTTGTAAAAGAAAAATCAATCGAAATTTTTACTATCATCGGCGAAGCGGAGGCAAAAATCCACCAAAGTAGCCTAGAAAATGTCCATTTCCACGAGGTTGGCTGCACAGATAGCATAGTCGATATCGTAGGAAGCGCAATTTGCTTCGAATCGCTTGGGATTTCGCGAGTGCTTTGCTCGCCACTTGCCCTTGGCGGGGGATTTGTGAGGTGCGCTCACGGAATTTTAAGCGTGCCAGCACCCGCGGTGAGTGAAATTTTATCTGGCGTGCCTGTGAAATTTGGCGGTGATTTTGAGCAGACGACACCTACTGGCGCAGGTATCGCAAAGGCTCTAACGAGCGAATTTTGCGCCGAATTTAGCGCTAAAATTTTGCGCACTGGATACGGGGCTGGAAGCAAGGAAGCCAAATTTGCAAATTTGCTTAAAATTATGATTTGTGAAGATGAGGGCATGAGGCAATCAGGGCAGGTTTTAATCGAGACAAATATCGATGATATGGACGCTGAGGGCTTGGCGCTAGCGAGCGAAATTTTACTAAATGCTGGCGCGCTTGATGTGTTTAGTGAGGCTGTGAATATGAAAAAATCACGCCTTGGCACGAAGCTTAGCGTGCTAGCTAAATCTTGCGACGCGCCTGCGCTAAAAGAGCTGATTTTTCGCCATACCACGGCGATTGGGGTGCGTGAAATTTCTGTGCAAAAAACAGAACTTCCGCGTCAAATTCGCGCTGTGAATACGAAATTTGGCGAGGTTAGGATTAAAATTTGCAAATTTGAGGGCGGAGAGAAAATCAAACCTGAATTTGATGATTGCAAAAATTTGGCACAAAAATTTGGCACAAATATCGCTACGGTGCGAGCTGCGGCGATCAAAGAGTATGAAAATGGAAACTTTAAAGGAAGAGATTAGAGGGCTTAAAAATCTCGCCCTGGCCTTTTCTGGCGGGGTGGATAGCTCGTTTTTAGCCTGCGTGGCGGGCGAAATTTTGGGGGAAAATTTCATCGCGCTCACCATAAAAACGCCATATATGAGCGAACGAGAAATTTCGCAGGCTATAAATTTTGCTAAAATTCACAAATTTCGCCACGAAATTTTAGAACTCCAAACCCCACAAGAAATCGCGAATAATCCGCAAAATCGCTGTTATTTATGCAAGAAAAATTTATTCGAAAATTTAATTAAATTTGGGCGAAATTTGGGATTTTCAAATTTCGCAGACGGCACAAACAAAGATGATTTGGGCGAAGATCGCCCGGGACTTCGCGCCGTGCGCGAGCTTGGCGTCATTTCGCCACTGATAAATTTAACCAAAGCCCAAATTAGGGAGTATTCGCACGCCCTGCGCCTAGAAAGTGCCACTTTGCCTAGCTTTGCGTGCTTGCTAACTCGTTTGCCTCACGGGCGCGAATTTAGCGCAGATGATTTGAGATTAATCGAGCGTGTGGAAAATTTACTCATACAAAACGGCTTTGCAAACATCAGAGCGCGCTTTAATGGGCGAAATTTAAAAATCGAAATGCCAAGAGCGCTGATGAGCGAATTTGTGGCGAGTGAAAATTTTGCAAAAATTATTCAAAAAATAGATGAAATTTCGCAAATTGATGAAATTTTGCTCGATTTAAAGGGTTTTAGAAAGGAAGTTTTAAATGAAAAAGGCTGAAATTTTGGACTTAATCGCCCAAATCAAGGGTGGCAAAATTTCTGATGAAAAGGTCGTCGAGTATTTCGCAAACTACCCATTTTCCGATATCGGCTGCGCTAAGGTCGATATGCAAAGAGAGCTTAGAAGTGGCGTGGGAGAGGTGATTTACGGCGAGGGCAAACGCCCAGAAGCTATCCTAGCAATCGCGCGCGAGTGTGTGAAAAACGGCAACAATGTCCTAATCACGCGCACAAATTCGCAGGTGGCTGAAATTTTGCAAAAAGACTTCCCGCTTGCCAAATTTAACGAGGTCGGCCGCACGATAAGCATTATCATAAACGAGCCAAAACTTACCGAAAGTTATATCGGTATCATTTCGGCTGGCACATCTGATTCTTACGCTGTGGAAGAGGCATACGAGACGGCGAAATTTTTGGGTAATGATGTGCGCAAAATCACCGATGTGGGCGTGGCTGGGATAAATAGGCTGTTTTTGAAGCTTGATGAAATCCAAAAAGCCAAAGTCCTAATCGTCATAGCAGGCATGGAAGGAGCCCTTCCTAGCGTGATTGCAGGCCTTGTCAAAGCCCCAGTCATCGCCGTGCCTACGAGCGTGGGATATGGGGCGAGTTTTGGTGGAGTGGCAGCCTTGCTTGGTATGCTAAATTCGTGCGCAAATGGCATTAGTGTCGTAAATATCGACAACGGATACGGCGCAGCGTATAATGCGAGTATAATCAACCATTTATAAGGAGAGAGCGTGGAAAATGTAGAGAAAATGACCGCCGTCATGGCTAGTCTCGTCGGATACAGTGGCAAAATTTTGCCAGATGATGTCACGGCGAAATTAAAGGAGCTAGCGAGCAAAGAAAATGCGCCGTTAGCAAAGACGATTTATGAGACGATGTTTAAAAACCAAGAGCTTGCCAAAGAGCTAAATCGCCCCTCTTGTCAAGATACTGGCGCGATTCAGTTTTTCGTAAAATGTGGCGCGAAATTTCCGTTAATTGGCGAATTAGAGCAAATTTTAAGGGAAAGCGTCTTACGAGCGACAAAAGAAGCCCCGCTTCGCCACAACAGCGTCGAGACCTTTGATGAATACAACACCGGCAAAAATGTCGGAAAAGATGTGCCTTCGATCTTTTGGGAAATAGTCCCTGGTAGCGATAAATGCGAGATTGATACATACATGGCAGGAGGTGGCTGCACGCTTCCTGGAAAAGCCGGCGTGCTAATGCCTGGTATGGGCTATGAGGGCGTGGTGAAATTCGTAATGGATATAATGACAAGCTATGGACTAAACGCCTGTCCGCCGCTAGTCGTGGGCGTGGGCGTGGCAACCTCGATAGATGTGGCGTCGCTACTTTCGAAAAAGGCTTTGTTTCGCCCGCTTGGAAAGCATAATCCAAACGAGCGCGCCGCAAAAACCGAAAAATTGCTAGAAGATGGCATTAATAAAATCGGCCTTGGCCCGCAAGGTATGGGCGGAGCTAGCTCGGTGCTTGGCGTGCATATCGAAAACTCAGCTCGTCACCCCTCAGTCATCGCTGTGGCTGTAAATACAGGCTGCTGGTCGCACAGACGCGCGAATATCGTTTGGAACGGCGATTTAAGCTTTACCGTGACATCTCATAAGGACTATAAATATGAATAAGAAAATTTTGCAAACTCCGATTTCTAGGGAGGATTTAGAGGATATTAAAATTGGCGATATCATTTATCTAAGCGGAAATATCGTAACTTGTCGCGATGTGGCTCACAGGCGCGTAGTCGAAAAAAATATGCCTTTGCCACTTG
Source organism: Campylobacter sp. JMF_06 NA1 (assembly GCF_027737785.1). Classification (NCBI taxonomy): domain Bacteria; kingdom Pseudomonadati; phylum Campylobacterota; class Epsilonproteobacteria; order Campylobacterales; family Campylobacteraceae; genus Campylobacter; species Campylobacter sp. JMF_06 NA1. The sequence goes on along the minus strand of NZ_JAOVUA010000003.1, from coordinate 10,658 downwards.
ATATCCGCGGTGGGGCGATACTGCACGCAGGCCCTATTATCAAAAAAACAAGCGCTGATGGCGAGGATAGATACGAAATCGTCTCAGTAGGACCTACGACAAGCATGCGTATGGAGAAATTCGAGTATGAATTTATCGAAAAAACAGGCGTTAGAGTAATCGTAGGCAAGGGAGGAATGGCTAGCAATACAGAAAATGGTTGCAAGGATTTTGGCGCATTGCACTGCGTTTTCCCAGCAGGGTGCGCAGTAATCGCTGCTATGGAGGTCGAGGAGATACAAAGTGCCGATTGGATGGAGCTTGGTATGCCAGAGACCTTGTGGAATTGCAAAGTCAAAGAATTTGGCCCACTAATCGTATCAATCGACGCGAAAGGCAATAATCTTTTTGAGAAAAATAAGGTCGAATTTAACAAGAAAAAAGATGAGGCGTTAGCGGAAATTTTGCCAGAAGTTAGCTTCATAAAATAAGGAAAAATTATGAAAAAAACAGCTTTTATTACAGGTGCGACGAGTGGATTTGGTGAGGCGATAGCTAGAATTTTAAGCAAAGAGGGCTATAAAATCATCGCTCTTGGGCGCAGAAAAGAGAGATTAGAAAATTTGGCCAAAGAGCTAGGAAATACCCATATAATCGTAGCTGATGTGCGAAATAAAGATGAAATTTTTAAAGCTGTGGAGAATTTGCCGAGTGAGTATAGAGATGTCGAAATTTTGGTAAATAATGCTGGTCTTGCCCTTGGTCTAGATGGCATTAAAGACGCTCAAATCGAGGATTTAGAGACTATGGTCGATACGAATATCAAGGGCGTTATTTACACTACAAAGGCAGTTTTACCACTACTTTTGCAAAGTGGTAATGGCTATATTTTCAATATCGGCTCTACTGCTGGTGCGTGGCCGTATCCTGGAAGCCATGTCTATGGCGCAAGCAAGGCGTTTGTGAAGCAATTCAGCAGAAATATCAGAAACGACTTAATCGGCACTGGTATTCGCGTAACAGAGATCGCGCCGGGTATTTGCGAGACTGAATTTAGCGATGTGAGATTTAAAGGCGATAAAGCAAGAGCGAAAAAGGTCTATGAAAACACGGATCCGATTAAGGCAGAGGATATAGCACAAATCGTGCTAAATTGCATAAATATGCCTCATCATGTCAATATAAATATCGTCGAGGCTATGGCGACAGCGCAAACTTGGGCTGGATTGCATGTAGAGAAAAGATAACTCTAAATTTTGAATAAGTATTATAAATAAATTTTTAACACTTATTCTATAAAAATTCAATATTTGAATTTTATTTATATTTCTTTAAAAGAAATATTGATATAATAAAATAAGTATTTTTTAAGGAAAGGAAGAAGCGATGGAGTTTCTTACAGGTTTGTCTGAGAGCGTCCAATTTACTATTCAGTTGATAATAGTTTTGGCGTGTCTGTTTTATGGTGCCAAAAAGGGTGGTATGGCCCTTGGTATTTTAGGTGGTATAGGTTTAGTTATACTCGTATTTTTATTCAAAATGTCTCCGGGCAAACCAGCCGTTGATGTTATTTTGACAATCCTTGCGGTTGTTGTCGCCTCAGCTACATTGCAGGCTGCGGGTGGTTTGGATGTTATGCTTCAACTTGCTGAAAAAGCGTTGAGAAAAAATCCAAAATTAGTTTGTTATGTTGCACCAATGTGTGCTTGGACTTTGACAGTTCTTTGCGGTACTGGTCACACAGTTTATACACTTTTGCCGATTATCTACGATGTATCTATGAAAAGTGGTGTGCGCCCAGAGCGTCCAATGGCGGCTACTACCGTTTCATCACAATTAGCAATCATCGCTAGCCCAGTTTCAGTTGCTGGTGTTTCTATCGTGGCTGTATTGCTAGGCGCTGGTGCTCAAATCGAGGGATTTTCTAGCTACCTTGACCTTCTTAAAGTAACTATTCCTTCTACTTTCTTCGGTATGCTATGTATCAGCACATACTCAGTATTCCGCGGTAAAAGCCTTGAAAAAGATGAGGAATTCCAAGCTAAACTTAAAGATCCAGAGCAAAGAAAAATCATCTATGGTTCTGACGATGCTAAATCACTTATCGGCGTTAAACTTCCACAAAAACAATGGAATGTTATGTATATCTTCCTTTCAGCAATCGTTGTTGTTGCGGTTTTGGGTTATTACAAACAACTTCGCCCGACATGGTCTATCTCAAAAGACGCTGCTATCGTTAATATCGTAGATGCAGGCGATAGCTCAAAAGTCCTAGACAAAGTAAAAATCAGCGACGGAACTATGATGTTAAGCGGTGCTGAGACAAAAATGAGCGTTAAAAAAGATAAATCTAAACTATCTCAAACTGCACAAGGTGTCGAGGTTAAAGATAAAGACGGTAAAACTTACAAAGTTAGCCAAGACGGCGCAAATGTAACTTATGTAAATGCAAAAGGCGAAACTAAAACTTACGAAAACGCAAAAATTGATGTAGCTACAAGCACAAAAGGCTCAAAAACTCTTGGTATGGTTGATACTATCCAAATGTTTATGCTTCTTGCAGCTGCTATTATGATGATTTATTCAGGTATCAAAGCCGGCACAATCGCTCAAAACGAAATCTTCCACAGCGGTATGATTGCGCTTGTTGCGATTTATGGTATCTCATGGATGGCCGATACTATGTTCCACGCTCATATCGATATGTTAGCTGGCTCACTTGGTAAGGTAATGCAAGCATATCCATTTACATACATTGTAGTTGGTATGTTGATTTCAAAATTCCTTAACTCACAAGCTGCTGCTGCTGCGACTTTCGTTCCACTAGCGATTGCTATCGGTGTAAATCCAGGAACAATCATTGCGTTCGCAACTGCATGCTATGGTTATTTCATCTTACCTACATACCCAAGCGACCTTGCTGCGATCCAATTCGACCGCTCAGGCACAACAAAAATCGGTAAATATGTTATCAACCACAGCTTCATTATCCCTGGTTTCATCGGCGTATTCAGCTCATGCTTCCTAGGCTATATCCTAGCTCACTTCTACGGATATATGTAATAGCTCTTGTCTGCGAGTTTCCTCGCAGACAAATTCTTCTAAATTTCTAAATTTTATTTCAAATATTTATTAAGTCAAATTATGCAAAACACCGATATTGACATACAGGCATTAGAGGAAGAATTTAAAAAATTCAATGCCAAAAATTATACAAACAATGGAGTGTGTATGTATTGCACACTTTCAAATATTGTGCTTTTAAATCAATTAAAAAATCAATTACAAAAGAAAGGATAAAAATAGATTTTTATATTTTTCGCACCTTTCTCGCATAAAATTTCTTATAAATAATTTTTATTAATAAACATAAGCTAAAATCCAAATTTTAAATTTTTCAAAAGGAGAGAAAATGAAATTTTTGTCAATTTTAAGTGCATGCGCGCTTGGCGCAATGCTAGCAAACGCTGCCCCTTACGAGGTCGATAACACCCATTCTAGCGTAGGTTTTAAGATCAAACACATGAGCATTAGCAATGTGGTCGGAAACTTCAAGGATTTTAGCGCAGAGATTGACGCCGAGAACGGCAAGCTAAACAAACTAAGTGCCGTGGTCAAAACCGCCTCAGTTTTCACTGACAACGAAAAACGCGACGCGCACTTGCAAGCGGACGATTTTTTCGGCTCAGAAAAGTTCCCTGATATGAAATTTGAAATGAAAGAGTTCGCGCCTGATAAGGTCAAAGGCGAGCTAACGATCCGCGATGTGAGCAAAGAGGTCGAGTTTGACTATGATTTTGGCGGCGAGGCAAAACAAGGCGACAAAGACAAAATCGGATTTAGTTTAGAGGGCAAAATCAAACGCTCTGATTTTAATTTCGCCCCAGGTAGCGGCACTGCGATGCTAGGCGATGATATAAAAATTTCTATCGAAATCGAAGCCGTAGCGAAGTAAAATTTTACGCAAATTTCATTGCAAATTTTGGGAAATTTAGCAAATCGCTAAATTTCCCTTTTTTATTTAAATTTTAAATTTTCGCTACGCAACTCTGCAATACTGCGCCAGAAATTTCGGCGCAGTATTTAAAAACTTGCGGTAGCGGAATTTGGCTAAATTTAGCGCACAAACGAGCGTAGTAGCGCGATTTCTTCTGCCCAAATACTCTCATCAATCGTCTCTAAAATGAGCGGAATTTCATCGATATTTTTGTCGTTCATAATGTTTTCGAAGCTTGCCAGCCCCAAAAATCCGCGTCCAAGGCTCTCGTGGCGGTCTTTGCGCACGCCAAGGTCGTTTTTGGTGTCGTTTAGGTGCATGCCTGATAAAAATTTATAGCCGATGACGCGGTCAAATTCGGCCATTGTTTTTTCGTAAGATTCTTTCGTGCGAAAGTCGTATCCGCCGGCGAACGCGTGGCAGGTGTCGATACAAACGCCAATGCGGGTCTTGTCGCTTACGCGCGCGATTATGTAGGCGATTTGGGCGAATTCAAAGCCTAAATTTGAGCCTTGGCCTGCTGTGTTTTCGATGACGAGTTTGACTCCGCTAGTGTTTGCGATAGCGAAATTTAGGCACTCTGCGATATTTTGCAGACACTGCTGGGGCGAAATTTCATTTAAATGCGAGCCTGGGTGGAAATTTAGCAGTTTTATGCCAAGCTTTTCGCAACGATTTATCTCGTCGATAAAGGCGTCAAGGCTTTTTTGGCGAAGCGTGGGGTCTGGGTGGCCTAGATTTATGAGATAGCTATCGTGGGCTAGGATATGCTCTGCGCGTATGCCAGTGGCGGCGAGATTTGCGCGAAATTGCGCTATATCGCTATCGCTAAGTGGTTTTGCGCTCCACTGGCGCTGATTTTTGACAAAAAGCGCAAACGCATCTGCGCCGATTTTTTGCGCGTTAAGCGGAGCGTTAAAAACCCCACCAGCTGCGCTTACATGGGCTCCGACACGCTTCATAAAAGCTCTCTTACGCTGATTTTTACCCCGGCTTTTTTGTCGCTAAATTTGATAATTTTACCGCTATCATCGCAGACGCTGTATGAAATTTCGCCCAAATTTTGCTCGAATCCGCAATCTGTTTTGGCTAAATTTTTCGCGCCATAGATTGCCTTCGCACCCAAGATTTCGCCCAAAAATCCCTTGTAATGGGCGTTTTTGAAAAATTTCTCATTGAAAGTCAGCTCATCATCGCAGGCATTATTCATGCACACGCTTTCGTTTTTTGCGACCAAGGAAAGCACGCTAACCCCGCTAGAATAGACTTGCAACTCGGTTTGGTTTTTAAAACTTCTAATAAATCCCGTGTCGTTTAGGCGCAAATTTGGCGAAATTATCGAAAACGCCACCGCTTGCGTCTTTTGCGGGGTGAGCTTGGCGCAACCACAAAACACTGCCCCGATTCCCAAAAATCCAGCAAAAATCAAATTTATTTTTTTCATTTTTGTCCTTTTTTAAATTTTAATATTTTCATTTTAGCGAAATTTATAAAAATTCCAGCTTTATTAAGTGAAAATTAAGCGCAATTTATATAAAATAATCGTTCCTTTTAATTTAACCGAATTAAGTGGCCCCTTCGTCTAACGGTTAGGACATCGCCCTTTCACGGCGGTAACACGAGTTCGAATCTCGTAGGGGTCACCACTAAAATACAAAATCCAAAAAATTAAATTTCAAATCAAAATTTAATGAAAATTCAAAATTCGCTTAAAATTTCTTAAAATTTAGCCAAATTTAAATTTACGGTTAAGGTTGTATTGGCTAAAATTACAGCTTATTCTTTTATTGTAGAAAAGATAAATTTGGTAAAAAAGGAAAAAAATGAGCGACATTATCGCATACAAATTTAATGGTGAAATTTATGATACTCAAAGTATCGGCGAGGGCGCAGATGGCGCAGAACCGATATTTTTCGATAACTCTGCTGACGCGCTAAAAGTGCTTCGCCACTCATGCGCGCATTTGTTAGCACAAGCTGTCAAATCACTCTACCCAGACGCGAAATTTTTCGTGGGTCCTGCGATTGAAGATGGATTTTATTATGATATGCGCGTGAGCAAAAACGGCGGTGAGAAGCTTGGCGAGGACGATTTAAAGGCGATTGAGAAAAAAATGAAAGAGCTAGCCGAAGCCAAGCAAGATATAGTTAAAATTTGCTCTACCAAAGGCGCTGTTAGCGCAAAATACGCCGAGGACGACCTAAAAGTCGAGGTTTTAAAACGAATCCCAGAGGGCGAAGTGAGTTTGTATGCGCAAGGCGATTTTGAAGATATTTGTCGCGGACCGCATGTGCTAAATACCAAATTTTTGCGAAATTTCGCCTTAACTAGGATTGCGGGTGCGTATTTGGGTGGCGATGAGACACGCGAAATGCTAACTCGAATTTACGGCGTGGTTTTTGCTGACAAAGAGAGCCTAAAAAATCACCTAACAATGCTCGAAGAGGCTAAAAAGCGCGATCACCGCAAGCTTGGTGCGGAGATGAAATTTTTCACATTTGATGAAGAAATCGGCGCTGGACTTCCGATTTGGTTGCCAGCGGGTGCGAAAATGCGTGTCAAACTCGAAGAAAGGCTATATCGACAGCTTCGCCGCCGCGGCTACGAGCCAGTCAGAGGCCCTGAAATCCTAAAATCTGACGCATGGAAAATCAGCGGACACTACACAAATTACAAAGAAAATATGTATTTTACGATGATCGAAGAGCAAGAATACGGCATTAAGCCGATGAACTGCGTGGGTCATATCAAAGTTTATCAAAGCGAAATTCGCTCATACCGCGATTTGCCACTTAAATTTTGCGAATACGGCGTGGTGCATAGACACGAAAAAAGCGGAGTTTTGCACGGATTATTTAGGGTGCGTGAATTCACCCAAGATGACGCTCATATCTTTTGTATGCCAAGCCAAATCAAAGAAAATGTTTATGAAATTTTGGATTTCGTCGATGTGCTAATGGGCGCGTTTGATTTCAACTACGAAATGGAAATTTCAACCAAACCTGCCAAGGCTGTGGGTGATGATGAAGTGTGGGAAATCGCTACAAAAGCGCTTAAAGACGCACTTGATGAAAAGGGCTTTAAATACGGTATCGACGAGGGTGGCGGTGCGTTTTATGGTCCGAAAATTGACATAAAAATCACAGATGCTTTGGGTCGAAAATGGCAGTGTGGCACCGTGCAGGTGGATTTCAACCTGCCAAATCGCTTCGAGCTAGGCTATATTGACGAAAACAATGAGAAAAAACAGCCTGTCATGCTTCACAGGGCAATTTTGGGAAGCTTTGAGAGATTTATAGGAATTTTGATCGAACACACAGCCGGCGAGCTTCCGTTTTGGATCTGCCCGACACAAGTGGCGATTATCCCGATTGGCGAAGCGCACAGCGCGTATGCAAAAGAGATTTCAGAGAGCTTGCGCGATTTGGGCATAGACAGCGAAATTTTAACCAAAAACGAAACTTTAAATAAAAAAATCAGAACAGCCGAAAAGCAAAAGGTGCCATTAATCATCGTTCTTGGCGATAACGAAGTGGCTAATCGTAGCGTCGCATTGCGTGATAGGCGTGCGCGCGAACAGCGAAATTTAGGGCTTAGCGAGTTCTTGGATTTCGTGCAAAACAAATTAAATGAGGTGAATTTTTGAGCAGCAAAAAAGAAGTTTTTCTAAACGAAGAAATCGAGGCTGATGAAGTTAGGTGTATCGGCGAAGATGGTGAAGCATACGGCGTAATCTCGCTAGATGAGGCGTTGCAAATCGCAAGCAAACAAGGTGTCGATCTCGTGCTAATCGCGCCAGATGCGAAACCGCCAGTGTGCAAGGTAATGGATTATAGTAAATTCCGTTATCAACAAGAAAAAAAGCTAAAAGAGACCAAGAAAAAACAGAAAATCATCGAGATTAAAGAGATAAAATTTTCGGCAAAAATCGCTCAAAACGATGTGAATTACAAGGTAAAACACGCAAAAGAATTTTTAGATTCTGGCAAACATGTCAAACTTCGCGTGTTTTTGAAGGGTCGCGAGATGAGCACTCCTGAGATTGGTGTAAATTTGCTAAACAAAATTTGGGAAGAGAATTTCGCAGGTAGCGCAGAACGCGACAAAGCCCCGATTTTAGAGGGAAGATATGTGAGTATGCTAATTACGCCGAAAAAGTCTTAAATTTCGGCGTAGCTTAAATATTTTTAAATTTCAGCAGAAATTTAAAATTTTATTATATAATCACAGCTTATCTTAAAAAAAAGGATAAACATGCCAAAGATGAAAAGTGTGCGTGGCGCAGCAAAACGCTTTAAAGTAGGCAAAAACAAGATTAAACGCGGTTCAGCTTTCCGCAGCCATATCTTGACTAAAAAGTCTAGCGAGTGTAAAAGAGATTTGCGCGGCCCACATTATGTAGATTCTACAAATGTTAGAGCTGTTAAGCTTATGCTTTGTAAATAATTTTAGTTTTTGACCTAGTCATTCAAACTCCCCTAAGATAGGGAAAGACCCAAAAATGGGCGCCATTTAAGAAAGGATTAATATGGCAAGAGTAAAAACAGGCGTTGTTAGAAGACGCAGACACAATAAAGTTTTAAAACTTGCTCGCGGTTTTTATAGCGCAAGAAGAAAACATTTCAGAAAAGCCAAAGAACAATTAGAAAGAAGTTTGGTTTATGCTTACCGCGACAGACGCGCGAAAAAACGCGACTTCCGCAGACTATGGATTGTTAGAATTAACGCTGCTTGCAGAATCAACGATATTAGTTATTCTAAATTTATGCACGGTCTTAAACTTGCAAACATCGAATTAGATAGAAAAATCCTAGCAAACCTTGCTATGAACGATGCTAAGGCTTTCGCTGCATTAGCTGATAAAGCAAAGGCTGCTTTAAAATAATTTTTTGAATTTCAAGATTTTTTCTTGAAATTCTCCCTTTTAAATTTTGTATTCTGGCTCGTTTAAATAGATTTTAAGCGGGGTTTGAATACAATGCCCCCTTTATTTCGTGGTTGGATAGCTCAGTCGGTAGAGCAGCAGACTGAAAATCTGCGTGTCGGCAGTTCGATTCTGCCTCTAACCACCATTTAAGCTTTTTTTAGCTCTTTTTATTCGCTTTTACTTATTCGTTTTAAAATTTTGAAAATCAAAAATTTGGCTATGACGAATTTAGTCGCAGAAACTAAATTCATCTTTTTGTAATTATCTTTAAATTCGGCATTTCTTGTAGAATTTCTTGGTTTTGTATTGGTAGATCCAAAATGTTTATACGGAATAAATTTTTTAAATTTACTATGCTAGGTGGTAGCTTTTTTATGCCAGTAAAACCTATGTTTAAATATTCTAAATTTGTTAATTCTCCGATATTTTCAGGCAGAGCAGACAGATCTTTATTATCATAAATCAAAAGCGTTTCTAAATTTTTTAAATTTGCAATTTTTGGCGAAATTGTTTTTAGGCTTCCTCTGGTGTATTCAAATCGCCTTAAATTTGCTAAATTTTCAATTTCATCTGGTATAGTAGTAATGTTGCTATCATTTAGTTGCAAATCCTCTAAATTGTGTAGTTTAAGTATCTCCATAAAGTTTTCTTGGGTTACATTGCTGATACTTAAAACTTTTAAGTTTTGTAAATTTGAGAAATTTTGTGGAAAATTTTTAAAACTAGTAGATAAATACTCTAAATTTTGCAGATTTATTATCCACTTTGGGAATTCTTTTTGGGCAATTAAACTCAAATTTAATAGTTGTAAATTTTTTAAATTTGCCATTTCGTCAGGTATAGATTTTAACTTTCTACACATATCACAATTAAATTGTTTTAAGTTTATAAGATTTCCAAATTCAGGCGAAATTTCAGATATATCAGTGCTCGAAATGTCTAACGCTTCTAAATTTTTCATATTTGATATATGTTTTCCTAGATTTTCTATCTTAGAATAACTTAAATTTAAGGCCTTTAAATTTGGAATTTTGCTTATGATTTCTGTGATTTCTTTTATTTGTGTTTCTCTAAGATTTAATATAGAAAGTTTTGTCAAATTAGCAACGCAAGGCGGTAAATCTGTAATATTTGTTTCGCGGACATCGATTGTTTCTAGGTTACTAAGCAGACAAATTTCGCTAGGTAATTCATTTGTATTGTCTGTATCGATTGTAAAATACACTCCGCATGGTGAAGGTCTTTCTATTGATATTTCAGTAAAATATTCTAGACTATCATAGAAATCTTTTGTAGTTTCGACTTTTAAATTTTCAACAGCTTTATCAAATTCTACTATATTTATCTCATTATTTGCCAATTTTTTAGACAACTTGTCGTATCTTAGGTCAGATTGAACCGGTCTAGAATAATCTACAAATTTGGATAGAATTTGCATTTGCTCATTTGTTTTACTATCAAGTTCCGGTGAATTTATTAATTCATTATCGCTTTGGTTGGCATTTAGAAAAATTTGCCCTATTATAAGTAGTGCTAAAATTATCTTTTTCATAAAATCTCCAAATTTAAAGAATTTAATAGGATAGATTATAACAAAAAAGTGAATTTTTAGCTATTTTGGCGAGTTTTGCAAAATTTCTACAATTCCCCATCCATTTAATCTCTTTTTAAGCAACCCTTGAATATAATCCACTTTCCGTTTTTGAAATCTAACTTCTGTTATTTTCCAATGCGTGTTATTTTATTTATTATTG